>DATEHX010000260.1:0-70901 GCA_035279345.1 Pyrinomonadaceae bacterium
GTCGGCTGAGTTGCCTGCATCGGTCGAGCTCGAAGGGAAGGATATTCAGGGCCTGCGCGCGCGTTTTCGCACGCTGAATTCAGTAACGCTCATCGACGACGAACTTCAGGCGATTCAGACAAAAGACAGTTCCGGATTTCACGATTGGACTGCTCGCTGGCAACGCGGCGAAGAGATTTCGCTGCTCGGTGACGATCCGGCGCGCGATACGATCGTTTATCTCGGCTTCCGTGATCCATTGCCGCGGGACCATGCAGTTTCTCTGTACTTTGCCTTCGACGACCTCCAAACATCAACAGACGAACAAGAGCGTTTACGGCAGGAGCTCAAGCAGCGTGAAGAAGCGTGCCGTGGTGCGCTGGCTTTACCTTGCGCCGATCAAAATGGCGAGATCAATGTTCAGTCAGAAGAATCAACAGTTCTTCTTTCGCACCACTCAGCTCGCACTGTTTGGGAAATTCTGATCGCGTCAGGGTGGAAGCGTTTGGATCCGGCCGAAGGCGAAGTTGTTGACGAGACACGCAGCTTCACGCTCAACGGCCGCGTCACGATTCGCGTCCCGCGCGAAATGATCCGCAAGAGGTTGGGTGCAAACACACAGGAACTCTTTTACCTTCGCTGCCGCGTTGTTGGTGGTTCGTACGACGCAGCGCCAGCTTTAAAGAGTCTCGCGTTGAATGCCGTTCTCGCCGAACAGTCAGTGTTGCTCGCTACGCGTCTCGACATAGCGATCGATGCTGTTGTCGAGGTCGAGGAAGGATCGATCGCGCCTGCGGCTGGAGACACGAGCAGTTTCACTTTGGAACTGAAGCCGAATAAAGAGATTTCACACCTTCGATTTATTAGCAATGAGACAGCGCCGAGCTTCCGCGTAGTGAAGTTTGCCAGCCCGACTGGTACCGAAAAAGGAACGCTTAGTTTTGAAGCGGTATTTCTCGGACGCACCAGTGGCGCGCCTTTTGAACAAATGGTCGTGCCGCAGCATCCCGTCACGTCGGAAGATTTTCAACTGTTTACATTCGAAGGCGATCAGTGGAACGCGTGGACACTTCGGCCCGACTTCGACGGATCGGATCGCACGGCGCGCGACTTCACATTCGACTTCGAAACCGGCGCAGTACTTTTTGGCGACGGCGACAAAGGCCGCATTCCACCGCCGGATGCGCTCGTCTTCGTCTCCGGATTTGAAACGCGTGCGCAGGACGGCAATCTCGATCGCCACGTGATCGACACGCTCACAGACAGTCTGCACAACCGTGCTCTACTGCCAGACTTCGATGCAGTGAAAGCGCGCGTCACCATTACAAACGTGCTTCCCGCGGCTGGTGGAGATGCTGCCGAAACACTTGAAGAGGCGAGCGAACGCGCACTCGAATTGATCGAGAGTCCGACTCGCGCGGTAACGCTCGGCGACTACGAAGCGCTCGCACGAAAAACTCCCGGCGTGCGCTTAGCGCGTGTCTCCGCGCGCGCGAATCTTCATCCCGGCTTCCCGTGTTTCCAGGCGCCGGGGATCGTCGCCGTGATCATCTTGCCGTGGCTTCCGAAAGGAAGACCGGTGCCGAGTGTCGCGCTGCGACGCACGGTGGCCGCGTATCTGACGCGGCGTCGCGTGATCGGAACGCGCGTTGAAGTAGTTGGACCAACGTATCGCAAAGTTTCGGTTCAGGCGCGCGTGCAGTCTGCGGACAGGGTAAACAAAGAAAGCCTGAGAACAAGAATCATTGAAGCGCTCGATCGCTTCTTCGATCCGCTCGTGGGCGGGCCGGATGGCACGGGCTGGCCCTTTGGCAGAGATGTTTACCGTTCCGAAGTCTTGCAGGTTATCGACGAAACCATTGGCGTCGAGAATGTACTTGCGCTGCAGCTTAGAGACGAAAACGGAAGGCTACAGTGCGGCAACGTCTGTATTGGTCCAACAGGCTTCGTCGACGCAGTGGAACACGAAATCGAAGTTGTCTAACGCTCTTTTCTGTGCCTCTGTGTCTCTGTGGTTCACTGATGCTTAGAACAATTAACCACAGAGACACAGAGGCACAGAAAAGAAGTTTCAGAAAGAGACTTTTCGGAAAAGGCCGCTCTAAGGAGAGATATGTCGTTACCCGATCCAGTTGATCTACAACGGCTCCGTTATCAGCAGGGTCAGCAACTGCGCAGTCGCGATCGCCGCGATCAGGTTGCTATCGAGACACAGCTTCGTGCCTGGCACAATCGCGCGATGCATAACGCCTTTGGCATAGCCGAAGGTTTCGACGTTGAATTTCAAGCAGACACGGCCGTAGTGACATCCGGCCTCGCCTACGATGCTCGCGGCCGCGAGTTGATCCTGCAACGCCCGCGCACCATCAATTTTCCGCGTATCGATCCAAGCGAAACAACAAGCTGGTTGCTGTTGGCGCGTTTCAAAGAAACCTCGGAATACCCGCCGCGCAACCAGTTTTCAAGTGTGTGCTTTGGGCGAAAAGATGGTTTGTGGCTGGAGAGTCCGGAGTTTCTGTGGAAACAAACGAATCAATGGCGGCCCGAGCTTGGCGTACCGATCGCTCGCATCACCGTCAACACGGACGGGATTGCCGCCGATCAAGACTTCGTGCCGTTTCGTGTTCGTGCTATCGCGCGTGGACGGATTTATTCCGGTGAATCACATCCCGGCAACACCACGTGGGAACCGTGGACCTTCCCGGTCGTCGGCACGAGAGGCGTGCAGATTGGTTTCCAAACAAGAATCGACACCAGCCAGGCAGGCTTCACGCAGGTCCCTTGCTACTTCGCTTCACTGCAACTGGCGCCACTGAATCCACTGGAACCACCACCTGCGTTTCTTGTACCTGTCACGCACATTACCGTTGAAGCAGTGAACGGTTTCACCTTCCGCATTTTCTTACCGGGACTGTTCATGCCGGGAGCAACAGACACTGAGGTCCTTCAAATAAATAGACAGTTTCAAAAGTTCAATGCGCGCAGCCGTTATTACGTTTCGTGGATCGGAATACAGAACCGGCCGCGCCCCGCATTCTTCGCCGACAACGGAGCCACATCATGAGCATTCTTGATGAAACACAATTCCTGGAGCGCTTCCAGTTCTTTAATGGTCAAAGGCTCTTCGCTTCCGATCTGCAAGGCGCGGACGATTTCAATCGCGAAATGCGTTGGCTGCACAACCGCAGTCTGCATCAACCAGGCATCGGCAGTGGCTTTGCTGTTTATGGCAAGAAGGAAGATCGCGAGGTCGTTATCGCCGCGGGCTACGCGGTCGACTCACTCGGCAGAGAGATTGTGCTCACCAATACGATGACGTTGCAGGTGCCGCCCGTAGCCTCAGACGACAGCGGCGAGCCGGTGTTCTACGACCTGGCGGTTTCTTATCCGGACGATAGTGCGCTCGAGGAAACGGAGACACGCGACGGAATCTGTCTCGCGCGTGGTGTGGTTCGCCGCAGAGAAGTGCCGGTGTTGTGCTGGTTGAGACTGGATTCGGAACGACAGCCAATCGACGCACGGTTGAAGAAAGACGTGGTCGAAGGAATGAGACTGATCCTTTGCCGGATCGAAGTTCTCAACTGCCAACTTAACAAGGACATTTCGATCGCCGAGCGCCGCAACGCTCGTCCGCCAAGATTGCCGAACATCGCTTGCGGCGAGGAGACGCCAACAGCATGGTCCATATTCGATATCGGCATCGAAGCGCCCCAGGCGACCTCGAGTGCTTTTGGTAATGCTTTCATCGCGGGCTTCGGGCTGAGGGCAAATATCGACACGTCGGTCGCTGGCTTCCAGGTGACGCCAAGCTACACCGCGCGTGTCAGAGGGCCGCATATCAAGACCCTCGTCGATGGCGAAACAAACATGCCGATGATCGTCGCAGACCTGGTCTCGATCCCGCCCGAGAGTGCAACGGCTAAAGACTTCACTGTTGAGGTGCTCTTATGTGTACAACCAATGACCCAGGCTTTGTTGATGTCGAGAATGCGTGGCGGTATGACTCCCGAACAAACCGCCGCGTTTACCCAATTTTTTAGCGACTGGCGCATCGTTTGGATGGGAGTTGAGAGTTAGACCATGAGTGCGAAAGGGAACGCAAAACTGCTCTACCTCAATCGCGAGAATGCGTGGCTGGATTTTGAGACGCAGGGGCTCGATCTCGTGGACGGACAACTGCGTCTGGCGTCGCTGCCGTTGTTCGAGACGCCGAGCGACGAACTCGCGAGTCTGCCTGTTCCGTGCGAGCCGGCGGGTATCACGGTGAGCGACGACGGCACGATCTACTTCACCGATCCGGATCGTCACCTGTTGCTGAGAATCGATTCGTGTTCCGGTGAAACTTCTCCGGCGCCATGTTTGGGTGGTTACGGCAGTCAAATCACGCAATTCTCAACACCGCGCGGCGTTCTTTTCGATCCTCGGCGCCGCGCGCTACTGATTGCCGACAGTGGCAATCATCGAGTGCAACTTTTCAACACGGAAACTCTGCAACTTCTCGACGTTTGGGACGGCTTCGATCGTCCGTGGTCGCTTGCCGCCGATGACGATGGGAATGTTTACGTAGTCGACTTCGGCAATCAACGTGTTCAGAAATTCGATCCCCTGGGCCACGTAGTTGAGAGTTTCTGGAACACAGCGAAAGACGCGCTTGAATGTACTTCGCCAACAGAGATCGCCGCGCACGCCGATGAGATCTACGTACTCGCGCCCGCAGCTAAGAAAATATTTGTCTTAGACACGGATGGCCAGCTTCTGCGAACTATCGAATCGGAAGCACTGCAAAACGCAGTTGGGTTGGCTGTTAAAGATGCGATTTACGTTGGCGATAACAATCAACTCAGGATCGTAAAGTTTACGCTCGCGGGTGTTTTCGTTGGAGAAGTGCGAGGTTTTCATGGCCCGGTTGCCGCGCTCGCGTTCGATCGTGAAGGCAAACTCCTGGTCCACACGGGCAGCTCTGATTTTGAAATTCTTCACGTTGCTTCGGAAGGCGCTTATGCGAAGAGCGGCTTCATGTGGGGCGGGCCGTTCGGCGACAGCAACCCGCTGCTGAAAGAGTGGTTTCGAGTGAAAGCGATCGGAGATCCACTTGCAACCGATGCGCACCTGCGTCTTTTCACTTTCGCCTCCGATGAGCTTGACGATCCCGCCGCGGTCCTGACTCCGGGTGACGATCCATTTTTGAATTCCGCTTGGCGGCCGCTGCCGCTCGATGTCACTGACGGCTTAATGGGATGGCCCGTGAAGAGTTACATCTGGGTTGGCGCCGCGTTTAGCGGCGAGGGACTTAGCACTCCATCGGTTTCGCAGATGAGCGTCGAGTACGACCATCAGGGATACCTGGGTTATCTACCGGCCATCTACCGCGAAGATCCGTTGAAGCGCGAGTTCTTGCAGGACTTTCTCGCGCTGTATGAGAGTTTCTTCGACGACAACGAACAACGCATTCGCAGTCTCAACACCTTGTTCGATCCGAAGTCAGCACCGGCCGAATTTCTCGATTGGCTCGCAGGCTGGCTCGCATTGGATCTGGACGAGCATTGGACCGAAGAAAAGAAACGAACGGCAATCGCGCAGGTCTTCGATCTCTATAGCAGGCGTGGAACCGCGGCCGGTTTGCGTGACGCGTTGCGCTTCTTCCTGGGAATCGAAGCGCAAATTGAGGAGCCGATTTTGTATGCCTCGTGGTGGGCGCTTCCCGCTGACTCGGACGGCGAAAACCAGGCCTTCGACAACGCAATGCTCGGGTTCACCACCACGCTCGCGCCGGAAGAGGCGCAAGGTGCTGTCGTGGGAACGACCGCGACCTACGATGAGTCGAGCTTGATTTCGATTGATGAATTTGGCGCGCCGCTGTTCGCAAACGTAGCGCACCGTTTCGTAGTCAGGGTTCATCGTGCGCAGGCCGGCGGTCCCGAACGCCAGCAGGAACTGCAAAGAATCATAGACCGTGAAAAACCAGCGCACACGGTTTCTCATTTGTGTCTGGTCCAACCGGGTGTGCGTATCGGTCTGCAAGCAAGGTTAGGAATTGACAGTGTGTTGAGTGGCGAGTTGCCGCTCGGACGACTAGGCGGTTCTTCCCTCGGCGAAGGTTTTCTGCTCGGTGGTAATCAGGCCGGACAACTCGGCGAACGAAGCCGGGTAGGCCAGACCACGCATTTGGGCGACGGCCGGGGCAACCGTTGAGAGTTTTGAATTGAAGGAGGAGCCACATGGCAACCGAAAGCCAATTAATGAAGAAAACCGATCTGCAAACGGCGGTTCGCAATCGTTATTTTTACGGCAAGCTGCTCGACGTTTATCACTTTGAACTCGAGACTAATTATTTAAATGACAAACGCTGGCTGCTGAACCGGCTCGTGTTCGGTTACGGCGTGGTGTGTGGCCTCGACGTGAAATGTGGCCCGGAAGAAAACACCGTCATCATTACGCCCGGTGTGGCCATTGATGGGTGGGGTCGCGAGATCATCGTTCCTAAAGAAACGGGTCCCATCACTATCCCTGCTGACCTGTTGCCGCAGCCAGCGGAAGAAGGCGAAGGCAAACAGGCGAACGAGGACGGAGACGAAGACAAGGAAGGCGAAGAAGCGAAACGTTATCGGGAGGGCGAAGGTTACAAAAAAGACGAAACGTGGATCAAGGTAAAGCTTTGCTACCACGAGTGCGAAAGCGATCCGGTGCCGGTGTTGGCCGGCGATTGTGGCGGTACTGAAGTGTGTACCGCCGGCACGATTCGCGAACAGTATCGCGTGACGTTCGCCGAAGGGCGCACGAAACAAAACTACACCAGTTGCTCCATTGAGGACCTGATACCGCGCGATCGTCTCGACTATGCCGCCATGGTGCGTTGGGTAACTGACGAATGTCCGGAATTGCCGCGCAATCCCTGCATCACGCTCGCTAACGTTCGTGTTGACGATAGCGGTCACCAGTGCAACGAGGACAACGTCGATATCAACGTGCGCCCGATCGTTTACTCAAACGATCTGCTCTACAACCTGATTCTCTCTGTGATTACTGAACAGCACGACCGTCGCGAGAAATGATCGAATTGAGAGGTGAGTGATGAAAAAGATGGCTTCGACACAACAGCATTTCTGCGAGACCGGCTTTCTCGAACGTCCGCGTTACTTCGCCAGGCAGTTGCTGACGCCGGCGGAAATGACCCTGGAACAGACGTACTTCCGCGACAAACTCCGTCGTCATAATCGATTGCTGCACGGATGGGGAGTCGTTTGCGGCGCGATCGTCTGTATCGTTCCGCGGGCCGACGGAAGTGGTCCGGAACCCTGGAAGGTTAAAGTGACGCCGGGCTATGCACTTGGTCCATTCGGCGACGAGATCGTGATCGACAAACCACGCGTGGTGGACCTGCGCTCACCCGCGACGACCTGTGCAACGGGCGAGAGCCAGGTTGACGAGATCGATCCGTGGTGCAGCCAGGTTTGGATCGATCGCAAAGAAGGACCACTCTACATCGCGGTGAAGTACAAGGAAGTGATTTGCCGCCCGGTTCGAGTCCAGCCGAACGGATGTGGTTGCGATGATTCGCAATGTGAATACTCGCGCATTCGTGACGGCTACGAGTTTGGTGTTTTGGATGAGTGTCCGGATCCCGATCCTGTCCCACCGAAGATCGAAGATCTGATCAAAGGTCCAAATCCGACATGTACTGAGTGCGGCGACAATCCTTGGCTTGTTCTTGCCCAGGTGGAATTCGATACGGACGGCTCGATCACCGCGATTAATAATTGCGAGTGCCGTCGCATCATGGTTTCAACGGCGCCTTTCTGGCGCGGATGCGAAGGCGGCGTGGTGGTGATTGACATGCCGAACGCAGTCGAGGTCACGCAGGGACAAACCGGCGTTGCTATTCCCGTTCCCGGTCAGAACATCGCTCCCAGGGCCGAAGTCACTTTTGGACCAGGTATTAAGATCAAATCGCGCACTGAACCCACGGGCACTGCGCCGCTAACGTTTACGGTTGATGTAGAGAACACGGCGACACCTGGGCCACGTACGTTGACGATTGTTAATCCGGACGGCGTCTCGGGTATTCGTCGCGATGCAGTAAAAGTTCTGCCGAAGGTCGCGGCGAACACCGGAAGTTTGAGCACTGCGCCCGGAGCCGCGGCGAAAGCTGAGGCTGCAAAGAAACGCACGACGCGTAAAGAGGGAGATACACTCTCTTCGTGATTCTCTTATGGCGCAACTGCGTGACGAGCTAACTAAGACCGAAAGCCCGCTGGAGCGCAGGAACGTCGAGGAGTATCAGCCTCTGGAGACTCCCGGTTCGCATCATTCGCTGCTTCAGCTTCAGCGGCGTGCGGGTAATCGTGCGGTCGTAAGTCTATTCGAAGGGGCCTCACTCTCTTCGGCCGCGCCACGCATCCAACGCGCTCCTGCCAATGGCGCCTCTCCCGCGCCGGAAACCGCCGCTCCCACATCTTCTGGTCCATTGATCGTCGCTGACGATGCGGCCACTGTTGGACCAGCTCAGATGCGCAAGAGTGAGTTTCTCGAACAACTCCGCGGCGCTGTTTGCACCACAGCGGATCAAGTGCTGGCTGAAGTAGGTCAGAACACTGAGGGCTGTCCGTACATCGAGCAGTGGCTGTCGTATTACGCGGATCAAGAGCCGGCTCACGTAGAGAGAGCACTGCGTAAATACGCTCCGGAAGCGGCTTCCGCGACAAGCGCGCGAGACTATATTCCCGCCGTAAGCAATCGTGTGCGGCGTGGAGTCGAGACGTGGGCACGCACTGGTGAGCTCACCGATATACCACCGGAGCTGGCGGGAGTGTTGCCAACAGGCGGCGGAGCATTGGGTGCAGTCGCGGGCGTGCTGGGTGGGATAGGCAGCGCGATCGGTGGTGCGGTCTCAGCGGTCGGCAGTGCAATAGGCGGCGCCTTCTCGAGCCTTAGCAGTGCGCTTTTCAAAACTAAGGATGGCAGCGCGCCGGTAAGCAACGACCCGCAAGAGATTCAACAACAGTTGAGTGAAGGCGGGCAGCCACTCGACAGCACGGTGAACTCGCGGATGAGCGCCGCCTTTGCTCACGACTTCTCGAATGTGCGCGTGCATTCAAACGCGCAAGCCGCGGAACTGTCTGCCGGCTTGAATGCGCGCGCCTTTACGATCGGCAGCGACATCGCTTTTGCGGGCGGAGAATACCAGCCGGGTACACTCGTCGGCGACGCCTTGATCGCGCACGAGTTGGCCCATGTGGTCCAGCAACAAACGGGCGCGGCTGCAGTCAGTTCTAAAAATGAGCAGACGTCGACCAGTGCACTTGAAGACGAAGCGGATGTGGCCGCGGTCAATGCGGTCGCATCTATCTGGGGTGGTACTCGATTGACAGGTGTCGCCGGTCACGCAATGCCGCGACTCAAGTCCGGACTCAAATTGCAGAGCTGTGGACCAGAACCCACGCCGAAGAATCGTTACGAAGAATTCGTAGTCGAAGGCACAAAAAAGCTTCAGGATCCGCCTTTCGCATTCGGCTTGCCGTGGGAGGGTATCAAGTGCGGAGAAGATGTAGCCGGGGAGAAGAAACCATTTGACGAGGAATTTTGGACCAGTCAGTGGGTTGATCCGAACAAGAAAAACGAGTGCATGCTGGTGAATAAGAAACCACCTTCGGCTGCAATTGAAGCTCTGTTCGATCCGGCTCGGAGAAACAAATGGCACATCGACTGCACGATTTTTACCCAACTCCCTCACCTTTATGCCCAACTCCGCACATTTGGACCACAAGAGTTTAATAAACGCCTTAGCAACCGAATCGAGCTGCGGAAGGAGTTCTCAACCGGTTTGAAGTCACGGATTTACTGGGTGGAAGGTTCACGCCGAGGTGTGTTGGCAGAAGCAATTCTCGACGAAGGCGGACATCCTGTCACCGAAATCGTTCGGGGCACCGACGATCTCACTTCGGCCAAGGTCAAGCCAAACGCGGTCGAACGACCTGCTGACGATGTTCTCAAGGAGGTGCCGGTCGGCAGTCGCGTGACCTTCGCCACCTATCCGATCCCAAACCTCTTCGCGGCGCTCAAGCCCGTTTTGGATAACACCGTAAAGATGGCCGACAACTATTACGCAGCGCACGACGTGCCGGCAGGTAAGGACGGCATGTACACGAAAGAAGAAATACAGGAACTGCTGGGCACAAAGTACAACCGGCCCAAACAGAATGTGCAGGTTGTGCTGGTTGAAGTCCGCGAGGTGCCCTAAGCCGCGGATTCAGGGACTGTCGCATGTCGAAAGAACTGGAAAAACTGGCTGAGCCCGCCGAGAGGAACGGATCGCGTCAGAGCGAACGCGAAGAAGCGCCGGGGCTACATCCGGTTCTGCAACTCCAGCGCCTGGCCGGTAACCAGGCGGTCGCGCGTCTGCTCGGGTCTGATGATGGCGACGGTCTGCCGGTACAAACGTTGACATTGAGACCGGCGTTAGGCGGCGCCGCGCAGCGGAAAGAGAAGACCGGCGCCACGTTGACGCCGACCACACCGCACGTACAGCGCGCTGAAAACAATGGTGGTCTCGATCCGGAAGCAGCGCCGGCACGCGCGCTGATCGTCAACGACGATGCCGCCACACTCGCTCCCGGGCAGATGCGCAAGAGTGAGTTTCTCGAACAACTGCGCAGCACCGTCTGCACCACCGCCGACGCCGCCCTCGCCGAAGCAGGACAAAGCACTGCCGGCTGCCCTTACATCGAACAGTGGCTCTCGTATTACTCGGACCAGGAGCCGGCGCACATCGAGCGCGCGCTACGCAAGTACGCGCCGGAAGCAAACAGCGCGGCGACGGCCGCGGATTACATACCAGCGGTGAATAATCGTGTGCGTGAAGCAGTGCAACGTTGGGCGCGCACTGGTGATCTCTCGGGCGTGCCGCCGGAGTTGGCGGGAATGTTGCCGGGCGGCGGCGGAGTGCTCGGCGCGCTTGCTGGAATCGGCAGTGCGATCGGTGGCGCATTCAGCGCCGTTGCCGGTGCAATCGGAGGCGCGTTCTCGAGCATTGGACGAGCGCTCTTCAAACGAAAGGAGAACGCTGAACCAGGAGCCGGCGACGAGCAGCAGATTGAACCTCAGCTAAAAGAAGGACAGCCGCTCGATGCGAGTGCTAACACTCGCATGAGTACTGCCTTCGGCCACGACTTCTCCAATGTGCGCGTGCACACGGATTCGCATGCAGCGGGCCTGTCGAATCAACTGAACGCACGTGCCTTCACCGTTGGCAGCGACATTGCGTTTGGCGCCGGTGAATACAAACCGGGCACGATGATCGGCGACGCGTTGCTCGCGCACGAACTGGCCCACGTGGTCCAACAAGGCGGAGGCGCGCCACCCACGGCACAATCGAAAGGCGAAGTCTCGTCTGACGAATCTTTGGAAGAAGAGGCTGACGTTGCCGCCGTTGGCGCCGTGAGTTCGTTGTGGTTTGGAACGAAGGGGGCGATTGGCAACATCGGCAGACAGGCATCGCCGAAGTTGCGATCGGGATTGCAGTTGCAACGCTGCGGTAACAAATATCCGGAGGTGAATGTTACCAGTTTACCCGAGGGGCCAATTCGGGAAGCAGCGCTTCAACTTTCGCAAAGCGATCACGAGATCGATCGCAACACCGTGCAACAACTCGTGCAGGGCCGCGTTCATGCTTACTATTTTGAAGACCTGACACAACCGGCTAATGCTAATGCCATACTCACCGCTGCCGGTTACGATCCGGCTGTCTACGTCGTTTACCAGCACCCAACGTCAGGTGCGAACATGTTCGTGCAAAGAAACTTCCAGGGGTTCAGACCATACGCTTTTCCCAGCGATATTTTTGGTTATCGGACACTCAGCGTCGACCGCTGGAAAGAATTGCTGGTCCATGAGACGAGCCATGCCGTTAATCCTGTGCCGTCAACTCCACTAGAGAATTTCAAGGAAGAATTTCGAGCTTATTGGGTGACAGAATATCGAGGCATTGACGACCTCGATGAACGTGCGCGACAGATTCGCGAGCACATTCTTGCAGACTACCCAATAATCAAAGCGGCCTATGATTCGGATCCAACAGTCAAGGCCGCGATTGATGCTTACAACCGGCCGGAAGGCGATATGACAAACGCCACCGGACTAACACCGCCACCTACTACGCCTTAATGCGACTTGGTGAAGATAAACCGATGAGTGAAGTGCCGTTTAATCTCGAGCAGGCGCGAAACCGAGTAGACGAAAGAGTCGCGGCGAACCCATTGTTGGGCGAAGTGGATACTGTCCATGTTCCTGATTTGGACACCGCGGGTCTTTATGCATTTTCAGTGACGCCACGCGCGATCGGCAGAGCGGGAGAAGTTATCTTTCTGGTTGGACCAGATGAAATGTTGACTGCCGGAACTGCCGGCGATTTCGACAGCTTGATGGCGCGCGTGGGCGTTGGTACGACGCCAAATGTATTGGAGCTGCCCGCGTTTACGCGCCGGTTTCTTCGACTGCGTGTGCTGCGCAATGGCGTCGTGCTGGAACGGCCCGATGCGCATCCGTTGATAAAACCCGGACAGTTGCCGGCCCGCCGGTTTCTGCGACCGGCCTATGACTTTGGCGCAGACGGAGCGCGTTATCGCTTTTGGATTTTTGATACCGATAGGTTTGTGCCCGTGTTTTGGGATGTGCGGGTGGCGCCCTCTGGCGCGACGACTTTTGCGACGGAAGAATAATCTCGATGACGCAAGCACGTGAACTCAACAAGAAAGCTGTCGAAACGTCTGAGAGCGGCAACGTACAGGTGCTGCAGCCGGAAGAATCTCACTGGCAGCATTCGTTTCTGCAGTTGCAGCGTCGCGCGGGAAACAATGCGGTTGTAAATCTACTCGCAACTCAGGGTCTCGTGCAGCGGAAGTGTTCGACGTGTACCGCGTCCACAAAGTGCGCCTCCTGTGAAGAAGAAGAAGAAGAAAGGATGGTGCAACGCAAGGAGAAAAACCTCTCTTCAACCGCGCCACGCATTCAACGAGCGCCGGATGCCGCTACTACCGAACCAGCGCCCACCGAGGCTGTTGGACCACTGATCGTCGAAGACGATGCTGCGAGTGTCGGGCCGGGCCAGATGCGCAAGAGTGAGTTTCTCGAACAACTGCGTAGTACGGTGTGCAGCACGGCTGATGAAGCACTGAAAGAAGTGGGACAGTCAACGGAAGGATGCCCGTACATCGAGCAGTGGCTGGGGTATTACGCGGAGCAGACGCCAGCGCACATCGAACGCGCGTTGCGAAAGTTCGCGCCGGACGCGAACTCGGCGACCAGTGCTCACGATTACATCCCGGCAGTCAGCAATCGCGTGCGGCAAGCGGTGCAGACGTGGTCGCAGACAGGCGAAGTGCCTGAAGAGTTGGCGGGAATGATGTCCGGTGGAATGCTCGGCGGGATCGGAGGACTACTCGGAGGCATCGGCAGTGCGATCGGCGGTGCTATCTCGGCCATCGGCAGCGCGGTGGGAAGTGCGTTTTCCGCACTCTTCAAAGCGAAGGAAGGGCAGGAAGCGTCAGCGGATGATCCGCAGGGAATTCAGTCACAACTATCAGCGGGCCAGCCACTCAATGCGACTGTGGGTTCGCAAATGGGTGAGGCTTTCGGTCACGACTTCTCACAGGTACGTGTCCATACAGATGCCAGTGCGACCGGGTTGTCAGAGCAAATGAACGCGCGCGCTTTTACGGTCGGCAGTGACATTGCTTTCGCTGTGGGCGAGTATCAACCGGGCACGTTGATCGGTGATGCGTTGATTGCGCATGAGTTGGCCCACGTGGTCCAGCAGCATGGTGGTGCCGCAGCCGGATCGTTAGCGCCGCAGCATAAAAACGACGGCGACACTCACAGTCTTGAAGAAGAAGCGGACGTGGCGGCGGTTGGCGCGGTTGTTTCGACGTGGAGTGGGAGAAGCGCTCTGACAGACATCGGCACTAATGCCATGCCGCGATTGCGGTCTGGGCTAAGGTTGCAGAGTTGTTCCAAGACGCCGCAGATCACAGTGCCGCGAGGGCAATGGATAACACCCGAACAGTCAGACAAACTACTCGCGGACGACAAGCTCATTTGGCCACGTATCAAGGATCGCGTAGCTAAAGGAACAAAAGCTGTCGGCCATACAAACGAACTGGATACTCTGGATTTTCTTGGCAAGGCGACCGACATAGAGGGCGAGGACGCGAAGATCGAAAAAACTTCCAGAGAGATGATTCGTACCGGCGGCTTTATGTATGGCGGAGAAATCTACCTTCACAAGCCGTCGCAGGATGCGGAATATAGCGTGACGCGCAATGGGAAAACCGAGACTATCTTCGCACCGCCATCCGCGCAGCCGTCGACGATCGTTCACGAGACGATCCATCTTTATGGAACAGAGGAGTGGAGAGAGAAAGCTGGTCACTGGGCCGACGAGGGAACTACCGAGTATTTCACTCGCCGAATCCTTTCGAAACAAAAGAACGAGGAGGGAGGCGGCGCTGGAATGTTCGAAAGGATTTCCTACCCTGAAGAATTTGAGGCCGTGAAGTGTCTCGCCGACAAGGGGAACGACGAGTTACTTGCCGACGCATATTTTCTCGGGAAGGTCGAGCCACTTCGCAAAGACGTCGGCGCGGCGAAGTTTGATGCCTGGACGGCGGCAATGAAGGAAAAAGATTATCCGAAAGCTTTTGTTGCGCTGGGTTGCAAGCCACCTGAGAAGAAAGCAGACGAATAGTCTCTGTGCAACCTCTGTGTCCTCTGTGCCTCTGTGGTTCTATTGCTTGAGGCATTCATTAACCACTGAGACACAGAGGGACACAGAGGTTGCACGGAGAAGAGCAAGTCCGATGACTGAGGCAAGGCAAGTTATGAAGTACATCAATTCATTTCTTGATTCTGTTGTTAGACCAAGAGCCCACACGTTTCGGCACACACTATCGGGATTTCGTGTTTGTGCTTACCTTGGTCTACTTGCGAGTGCTTCGTTGTGTGTGCTGCTGATCATGCATTTGCGCCTCTCGTTGTGGATAGTGCCTGTACTTGCACTTTGCGTGGGTGTTTCGTTCGCCGTGCTCGCGATGGCCACGAAGATTCTGGTGGGAGTGGAAAAACTAGTCTTCTATCATCAAACAATTTTCATTCTCGTCATTTGCGGAACTGTGTTGTGGCTCATAGGTCAACCGTTAGCGTCTTACCTTGATGTGCTGGCCCTGAGTATCGGAGCGTTTCACGTATCGGCACGAATCGGTTGTCTGCTCGCGTCATGCTGTCACGGTAAGCCGTCTCGGTATGGCGTTAGTTATCAAGCCGCTCTCACGCGGAACGGCTTCCCGTTGTATTTGGTCGGTGTTCGTCTTTTCCCGATCCAACTCGTGGAATCGTTGTGGGTTCTGGGCATCACGATCGTGGGGACGGTTTTAGTGTTGCAAGGATCGCAACCGGGCGAAGCGTTGGCCTGGTATATTTTGGTTTATGCGGCCGGGCGTTTCTTCTTTGAGTTTATGCGTGGCGATGCAGAGCGGCCGTATTTCTGGGGGTTCTCGGAAGCGCAGTGGACCTCGCTTGTGCTCGTCTACGCAGTGGTATTGGCCGAACTCGCCGGAATGTTTGTGTTTCATCTTTCGCACGTGGTTGGCGCGGCGATCGTTACCGCAACGATGCTTGGTCTGATTGCAAAGCGAAAGCTTAGCGATGGAGACACTCACAAGCTTCTTCTTCCTGCTCACATCAAAGAACTCGCGCTCGCGATTGCCGCAAACCGCGAAACCAATGGATCAGGAAAGGTCAAAGTGCGTTGCACTTCGCTTGGGTTGCGGATTTCCACCAGCCACATCAAAACCAGCAAACAGGACATCGACCTCTACACTTTGTCTTTGACAAAGCGCGAGTTGACCGCCGCCACCGCTCGCCGTTTAGCCGATCTCCTCCTGCGACTGAGACCCGCCGCATCGAACGAACTCATCCAAGGCAAGCACGGCGTCTTCCACCTCCTCCTCCGCCCGTACGTCGATGGATCTGACGGACACCGCAAGTTGGGCCTGCCGGGAGCTGGGCCTGTGTGACGTTGGTCCATTGGAACCTTTCGTTCATTTGCTTTTCCAGTCGAGAATTCCTTGACGTGTACCCTTTAACTTCGATTAATATTCCATCCTCGAACAAAGGCGGGAACGGCCGCAAGCACTACAGCACTTCCTGCAGCAGGACTATCCTAACCGCGAGTTGATCATCGTTGATGACGGCTCAGATGCGATTGGCGATCTGGCAGAGAATTTACCAGGGGTGCGTTATCTTCGTTTGCCTTCGCGGAAGTCCATCGGCGCGAAACGCAACCTTGCATGTCAACAAGCGCAGGGCGAGATTATTGCTCACTGGGACGATGATGATTGGTATTCCTCGGACCGGCTGCGTTATCAAGTGATACCGATCATCAACGGCAAGGCTGACATGACCGGTCTCGAGAACGCGTTTGTTCTGGAGTTGCCGGCAAGCCAGTTCTGGACCACGAAGCCACATCTTCACGAGCGGCTGTTCGTCGGCAACGTCCACGGAGGAACGCTCGTTTATCGAAAAGAACTGTGGGAGCAAGGTCTGCGTTATCCTGAAATTAACCTGGCTGAGGACGCGTATCTTTTGCACCAGGCGATGAACCGTGGCAAGCGTTTGCTTCGTCTTTCAAATCCCGGTGTATTCGTCTATTTGCGCCATGGAAGTAATGCGTGGAGAGAGTTTGTGCCCGGACACTTTCTCAATCCCGCTGGCTGGGAACGCATTGAGGCGCCAATCTTTTTTCCAGCCGCCTCTGCCTCCTATTAACGATCCTGCTGAATTGTATTCGGCACTAGAGATCTGGTTCTTACATTTACACCCTCACGGCAATTTGCTACTCTGTGCGCCTCTCGTCCAGAGAAGCCCTACAAATTCTCCCGTCGTAATTCACTCAGCCCGTGCAAGTCTCATAACTCGGTCTCTACTGTTCTCGATAGGAGTTCTCATCGAAAGTTCACAGGAGTAGTTAAAAGGCATGCTAGGCATTTCTCACCTGATCGAACGATGAGGTGGCCAACCTCCACCTCGTACAAAGATAACGGGCGAGTTCTGCCTTACCTCAATCAGAGCCCAAAGGAGGCGCAATATGATTCGCAAGACTTTGATCTTCACAGTTCTCGCTGTGGCCGCTGCGGCTGCCATAGTCTTACCGTTATGGAAGTCAGACGCTGCACAACAGCGAACGTTACCAGGATCCCCAAAAGCACCGGCGAGCCGCGCCCTGCCAAACTTCGACGTTCGCCTGAATGACCGTGGCGAGTTTAATGACATGGATCTCGGTTCGACTTCCGGCAAGCAAAGTGCGCTGCAGAACGATCGCACGCGCTCTCGAGCTTCCGCAGTCGATCAATTCCGTTCGTCACTCCAGGCCGACCACGCGAGAAATCTTCGCGCGGTAGTTAACGAAGCCGGCGCAATGAAGAACCTCTTCGTCGATGGCGGCACTCTTTCCGAACCACGATCGGATACTGCCGACAACGTCGCGCGCAATTTCCTCGGGCGGCATGGCTCGCTCGTCGCGCTTTCGGCAGCCAATGTCGAAGAGCTGAAACTGGAAAACGAAGACAACGACCAGGGAACTACTTTCCTCAGTTACACGCAGACCGTCGGTGGTCTGAAGGTGTTTGAAGGACAGGTTCAAGTCGTAATTAATAAGTATGGCGAAGTACTCAACGTACGCGAAGGATTTCTGGTCGATGGACCACCGCTCAAACGCAAGGGTGCGATGAGCGAAGCCAAAGCGATCGCGAAAGCGTTCGAACATGCGGGCAGAAATGTCTTCCCGTCTTTTGTAGAGAATTTTTCTCGCCAGTCGACGACGGAAATGTCTCGCTTCGCCAATCCGCTGGACCTGAATCTCGAAGAAGTACTCTCCGAACAGAACGTAGTGAGAATCGGCGGCGAGAGCCGTTTGGCCTGGCACATCTACGCGGAAGTCGGACCGGAAGAGTGGTATGAAATCCTACTCGACGCTTACACCGGCGAGCTTCTGCTCCGGCACAACCTCTACGTATTTGACGCGCAAGGCACGGTCTACACCGAAGCGCCCGACAAAGGCGCACGCCAACTCGTTTCATTCGTCGGCGACACCGTCATCAACACGGCGGCCGGCTGGATGGGGACTGCGACCACAACCAACGGCAACAACGTCGAGGCTTACCTCGATACAGATGCCAACAACGCCCCGGACAATAACAACGGCACCGGCCTCTCGGTTGGTCACGCATCATCGGCCACCCAGGATTTCACTTTTCCGTTCTCCACTACAGTCGATCCACGAACACAGCAAGCGGCTGTGGTGACGAATCTTTTCTACTACAACAACATCATGCACGACTTCTCCTACAATCTCGGTTTTACAGAGACGTCGCGCAACTTCCAGGTAAACAACTTCGGCCGCGGGGGCACCGGCAACGATTCAGTGCGCGCCGAAGCGCAGGACGGCTCGGGAACAAACAATGCAAACTTCGCGACGCCGCCAGATGGTTCGCGTCCGCGCATGCAACAGTATTTGTTCACCTCGCCTAATCCCGATCGCGATAGTTCGGTCGATGGCGATGTTGTGTTCCACGAATACGGACACGGCATCTCAAACCGTTTAATCGGCAACGGCAGTACTGCGTTGAGCGGTTTACAGTCGGGCGCGATGGGTGAAGGTTGGTCTGACTACTGGGCCATCACCATCAACAACGATGGTGCTGTCGGCGAGTACGTCACCAACAATCCGGCCGGCATTCGGCGTGCTGCTTATACCGTTCCCGCCGCGACCGTCCACGACTCTTACGCGGACCTCACCGGCACTTCAGTTCACAATGACGGCGAAGTCTGGGCCGCGACACTTTGGGATCTGCGAACGCAGCTCGGCGCCGCGATAACCGATCGTATTGTGCTGAACGGAATGAAGTTCACACCGACGCGTCCTTCATACCTGAACGCACGCGACGGCATCCTTCAGGCCGATCAGAATCTGAATGGCGGAGCCAATCGCTGCACGATCTGGACCGTGTTTGCACGTCACGGCATGGGCGTGTCGGCGGTGGGTAACGATGGCACAACTCATACTGCCGCCACTAACGTACCCGCGGATTGCGGAGGCACTTGTTCCTTCTCAATCAATCCGACCAGCGCGAGCTTTGCAGCGGCGGGTGGAACACAAAGCGTGACGGTGACTACGCAAGCTGGTTGCAATTGGACCGCTGCGAGCAACAACTCGTTCATCACTGTCACGTCAGGAGCCAGTGGTTCCGGGAGTGGCACAGTGAACTACTCTGTTGCCGCAAACACCGGCGCCGCTCGAAGCGGTTCGTTGACGATTGCGGGGTTGACGCACAGCGTCTCTCAAGCCGCCGCCGGAGGTGGCGGCTGTACCAACGCGATCGTTAACCCGGGATTTGAAACCGGTACGACGCCGTGGACCATCAGTGGCCAGGTAACCCGCAGCACGGGAACGTTCCCGCACAGCGGAACTGCCTACATGATCCTTAACGGAGTGAATAGTTCCACCGCGACTCTGTTCCAAACGGTAACCATTCCGAGTGGCTGTACGAATCTGTCGTTCTGGCTAAACATTACGACCAACGAAGCCGCGGGAGCAGCAGTTTTCGATCGTCTCTTCATTGAAGTACGAAGTACGACGGGAACGTTGCTTTCAACGGTGACGACGTTTAGTAATCAGAATAGCGGCACGGCGGGCGTGTACGTCCTGAGAGGACCATTCAATCTCAGCGCGTTCGCGGGACAGACAGTGCGGATTCAATTCCGCGGCACCAACGACATCACGTTGCCAACAGTATTCAGAGTTGACGACGTGTCCTTGCAGTAACGCGTTTTAGACCAAACGCAAGAATCGAGAGCGGAGGCGTCTCAACGTCTCCGCTCTCGGTTTTTGAGCAGTGCCCTGAATTGCGAACGATTGAGTCTCTTACAGAAGTGCGTTGCCGAAACGTTTTTCTCGTCTTCGCCATACTCAATATAGTTCTGATCTCTTTTACTGCAGCGCTGATAAGGTTTTTGCTTGACTTTTTGGAAGACTGAACTAAAGTGCACCCGTCATTCCCAGGCGGAGTCGTATCTCATACGAGGCGGTCGTTCACACCCGTGACCGGCGTGGCATCGCTCGACTCGAGTTTCAATTGATCCTAGTCCGTAGCACGTTCTCTATTTCAACGCGATAGTTTATCGATCCGAGCCGAGCGATTGGCAAAGCTTGGACGATACATTTTTCCTCAGTTAGTCATATCAAGGTAGTTCAGGAAAATTAACGACAACGAATGCCCAGATAGGAGTTGTTATGCCAGAAACATTCGATAACATCGACTGCTCTCACTTTTTTGGTGGAAAGCCCGGACCAACCGTGCGGATCCTGCTGTACACCGATGACCCCGAAAAAGTTAACACCAAAGTGGTTGGGGACCGGGGCTTGGGCGTCATGCTCCAACATATCCAAGCTCACGCGCCAGCGTTTGCAAACCTGTGTTTCAGGTTTGTTTCCAGGAACTCGACTACCAGTATTCACGCCGACCAAACACTCGACCATCTGATACAAACAGGAGACTTCGACCAAATCTGGTTTTTCGGTGTCCACCAGGGAAACCGGGACAATCAGTCGGGAAATTTCTCTGACGGTGGTCCAAGAAGCGAGCTTGAGCCGGCCGAAATTGAAGCCTTGAACATCTGGATGCGAATTGGTGAAGAGAATGGACAACGTGGGGGCGGCCTGTTGATGACGGGTGACCACGCTGAACCATTACCAGCAAATGCGTTGTTTGCAGGACCCGCGCCGGCCAGTGGTCTTTGGTCTATTGGGCGGGCTCTAGGCGAGAAGACCCCGCGGGCGGGAAGAATGCGACGCTGGGATGGACCGCCGAGGGGCGGAGACGATAGTCAAAACACGCATTTTGCTGACGCTAATTTCAACGATAACTCATTGCAATATGACGCTATGCCGCAACGTCTCAACCTCACGTTCTTTGAACAAGGTAAACCTCACCCTCTTTTCTTTTATCAGCAAGGAACTTTCATTGAGGTTTTTCCGGATCACATGCATGAAGGCGCAATCAGGATGCCTACTGACGATGAGTTAGCAATTGCGGACGAGTGGCCCGCGGCGGTGAGGCCTCAAATTGTGGCGCGAGGTACTGATCGTAGTAAAGGCGGTATAGAGGTTGGCCTGGTCGCGGCCTACGATGGTGATCCTGCGAGCGTGGGACGCATTGTCAGCGATTCGACTTGGCATCACTACTTTAACGTCAATTTAAACCGGTTCATCCCGCCCGGCGACCGCAATTCAGCAACTGACCAGATCGGACAGTTCTACGCCAATCTCGCCGTTTGGCTCACACCTTTAGGGAAGCGGCAGGAGATGGCCAGAGCGATGATCGAGTCGGTGGTCATCCCCAATTCTCTCGGTACAGAGAACCTGGCCGAGGAATTGTCCAATCTTGGCAAGAATGCCTACGAGGCGCTCGCAAAGACATTGTCCCCGTGTGAGCTTCACGAGCTTTGTAAGTTGCTCCCGGAAGCGCCGGGCATCTCAATGGAAACAGCCCTTGCTTCCGTAATCAAGAAGCATCACGAAACGGGGACTCACGTTGAAACCGCGGCGCCCGCCGAGCTTGAGCTGGTGACGACAGCATAACGAGCAGGAGGGCCAGCGTCGTGCGCAAACCAATTCGCGCCGATGTCGTGAATGTTTACGAAACCCCAACCTAAGTTAAAGGAGAAGAACGATGGCATTTTGTGAGACCAGCCAATGGACCATAAACTTTATTCGCGATAGGGAACCCGCCCAGGAAGAGGTAACCACGTTTAATCTGAACATTGTCAATGGTGAGATCACCGGAGACCTACTCAATGGCGATAGGGAAAGAATTTCAAAAGTAAGAGGCAGATGTGACCCAATGGTCTTACCTGGTATGTCGGAGGCGGCTCGAATGAGTTTCGTCTTTCGGTTTAGGCGTGGCGCCGTGGCGCGAGGCATCATGATGTCCGGTTTCGCGTTTAGAGCGACTATGGGCGCGAGAATTGAATTCCAGGGAAGATATCGCGTGTTCGAACTTGATCCGGATCTACCGAACCCAGGTACCGGTGAACTGCTACGAATCGCCGCGGGCGACGTCGGCGACACGGGCACCGGAAGTGGACAGCAAACTTGATCGCGCCAACGGGTGATAATCGAAGGAGAGTTGCCTCGCTAAGCTGACTCCTGTGAGGTCTCACGCGACATGAAAAGGTTTCCTCTCCAGAACCTCCGAAAGTTTTCGCGTAGCCGTACATTAAGTGCGGCTACTCTCCTCGTCGTTCTTTGTACGGTGTCTCAAATCATCGCGAGCCGAAGCACGCTCGCGTCGAACAACATTTGCGACACTCAAAATCCGCCCGCGGGAAATGCGCAGACGCTCGCACCTGGTCAGGTGGTGACGTGTCACATCGATCCCGGCGTTACGCACAGTTATCAGTTGACCCTCGCACCTCAGGAATTCGCCCGGATCGTCGTAGAACAGAAGAGCACGGATCTGGTCGTCAAAGTTCAGACACCCGCTAACGTGGCTTATCGAGAGAGCGATAATCCGAATGGTCTTTATGGACCGGAAACCGTTTCAATCCTCGCTCAAGTCCCCGGCGGTTATCGAATCGAGGTTTCTTCAGACAAAAATCTCCCCGCCGGCGATTACGAATTGCGGGTGGAGGGACCACGTCAATCTGTAGACTCGGACGAGCAGCGAGTGGCCGCGGAGCAAGCTTTCGTCGAGGGCCAGCAGTTAAGACGTGAAGCGCGCGAAGCAAACGAGAAATACAACTCAGCAATTCAGAAATACAACGATGCGTTGCTCCTGTGGCAGCAGCTCGACGACCGGCGCGGACAGGCTTATTCGCTAATCAATGCTGCGCGTGCTTACAAGGGCCTCGGTAAACCTGAAACTGCTCTCGACCACCTGACCAGGGCACAGTCACTTCTTCACGAACTCGGCGATGCCTCCGGAGAGGCATTTGTGCTGAATGAGGCTGGGGCAGTACATCGCGACTTCCTTGATGCGCGCAATGCGCTAATCTGCTACGAGAGCGCAATAAAACTAAGACTCACCGTGGGCGACCGTTACGGACTGGCGCAACTCCACAACAACATCGCCGTGGCTTATTCGAACATGGGGTATCAGCCTCAGGCCGCGCAGAGTCTCGAACAATCACAACTACTCTGGCGGGAGCTTGGCATACGCGATCAGGAAATGAACACGCTCGTCACGGCCGCCAAGGTACATGCTGAAATGGGCGAACTGGAAATCGCGCTAGCGCAATTTCAAACCGTTCTCAATTTTTGCAACACGGAACTCAGCAACGAGACTTCGCCTCTAAAAGGATCGGCCACACACCTCAAACCGTTTGCGCTTAACGGTATTGGCCTGGTCTACGACACCTGGGCCGACGCTGATGCCGCGCGAGTCAATTACCAACAGGCACTGGAACTTTTTCGCTCGAACAAATATTGGCGGGAGGAGGCAAATGTTCTCGATAACCTCGGCATCCTGCACGCCTTTCTGGGTGATGCGCGGCAGGCGATCGATTATTTCCAGCAAGCGTTGGTGCTGCGTAAGCGATTGGACCAGCCGAAAGGCTGGGGAGTGACACTCAGTAATCTCGGTTTCGCTCATACGCTGTTACTGGAACACGACGAAGCGATCAAGGAACTCACGCTTGCTCTGGATTACTGCAAGCGTTCCGGTGACCGGCGTTTCGAAGCCTATACGCTCGTGCGTTTGGGGATGGTCCACGTCGCTCTCAATGAACCGGGCAAGGCGTTGGAATACTACGAACGAGCCCTCGCAATTCAACAGGAACCATCGTTTGCGGACGAACGTGGACAGGCCATCACTCTGGACAAGATCGCCGAAGCTTTAAAACTCTCGGGTGAGGAGTCGCAGGCACTCAAAAAATACGATCAAGCGCTCGAACGTTGGAAAGCTGTCAAAGACGAACAGGGCCAGGCGCTATCCCTGTATGGCATTGCCCAGATTGAGCGCAGCCGTCTCAATCTGGCCAATGCGCGTGACCGGGCCGAGGAAGCGATCCGCATAGTCGAGAAGCTTCGAAACAGGGTGACTGGCCGGCAGTTGCAGATGATCTATTTCGCGGAAAGACATGACTTATACGCTCTCGCGATCGACGTTAGGATGAAACTCTACGAGTCGAATCAGTCGCGCACTGATCTCGAAGCCGCGGTCTCAATCAGTGAGCAAGCGCGCGCACGAAATCTGCTCGACTTGTTATCTGAGGCCCGGATCGAGCTAAACAAAGGCTGGTCTCAATCAAATGCAGAAAAATACATGTTGCTGCAGAGAGAGATCGATGCGTTGACCCAGACGTCATTACGTTACCGAAGCACCGGACTTAAAGAGAGCGCGGTCATCATCGAACAAAGGATCACCGATAAGATCAGAGAGCAGGATAGGCTACTGGTACCTGTCCGCAAAGCTAATCCAGGGTTTTCCAGGATGGCCCAGGCGCAACCACTCGCACCTCGCGAGATTCAACAGTTACTCGACGACGACACAATACTTCTTCAGTACTCATTGGACGAAAAACGCAGTCACCTTTGGACCATTACGCGAACGGAGATTGAGTATCATGCTCTTCGGAGTGGCTCTGAAATAAAGAAAACAGCGAATAATCTTCGGCAGGCACTCACTGGTTTGGAGCCGGTAAGACCCGGCGAAAGCAATAATCAATATCTCGCTCGCAGGCGTGAGGCGCCCGGACAGTACCGCCGCAGTGCACTCGAATTAGGTCGCATGATTATCGAGCCGGTTTGGCGGCAACTCGGCGATCGGCGTTTGATCGTCGTTGCTGATGGCCCGCTCCAGTACATACCGTTCGAAGCCCTGCTATTAAACCAATCAACCACGCCGGGTGAGTCTAACTCCGCCGCGGCAGAGCCTGCTCCGGTGTTGCTGAGAAATGAAGTAGTTTACCTGCCATCCGCGTCTACATTGGCGTTGGTGCGAAGGATTCGCAGGCCGAGTGCAACGAAAACGGTGGCCGTGATTGCCGACCCGGTATTTGAGGAGACCGACGACAGGTTACGCCTCACCTCACGCCGGCAGGATATCAACTCATCTCGAATGGCGCCTAAACAACGACTCGCCCGATCCCTGAGAGATATAGGTGACACCGGCGATGGAACCTTTGCCCTACCCAAGCTCGAATACTCGCTGCGAGAAGCAAACGCGATCACTGCTGTTGCGCCCCGAGGCTCGTGGATGAAGGCCGTAGGATTCAAAGCGAGTCGAGCGACAGTGATGAGTCCTGGTCTCAAGCAGTTCAACATAGTCCATTTCGCGACCCACGGAATACTTAACGACAAAGTTCCGGAGTTGTCGGGCATTGTTCTCTCAATGGTGAATGAGCGTGGACAGCCGGAGGACGGCTTCATAACTCTTCACGATATTTACAACCTCGATCTCCCGGTTCATTTGGTTGTCTTGAGTGCGTGTCAGTCAGGCGTCGGTCAAGCCGTGCGCGGTGAGGGTTTAATTGGTCTAACGCGAGGCTTTCTAAACGCCGGGGCACAAAGTCTCGTGGTAAGTCTGTGGCAAGTGGACGACAGGGCCACCGCCGAACTGATGGAACGTTTCTATCGTCACATGTTCGGTAAGAATCGGCTTCCTCCGGCGGCGGCGCTGAGAGCGGCTAAACTCGAAATGAACCAGGAGAAATACGATCCCTACTTCTGGGCGGGCTTCGTACTTCAAGGTGACTGGAAATAAGCACGTATTTATGTTAGATAGCGGTCTCGTCATTCGACGTTCTCAGAGATACCCGGTCCAATCACGTGACGGGAGCCGCACAATTTTGAACTCACCTCCTCCCAAACAAAAATGGGTGCTCACCACTGAATCTTTTGATGGGATGCTCTTGTGGCTCGACCATGACCGTGATTTGGCAGGAAAGAAGTATGAAGAGATTCGCTCAGGATTAATCAGGCGGTTCCAGCAACTCGGCTGTCGCGAACCCGAAGAGCTCGCCAACAGAACGTTTGATAGGGTGGCCAGGAAACTCCCGGAGATTATCAGCGAATACAAAGGTGAACGGGAACCCTATTTCTTTTCAATAGCTCATTACGTCTACAAAGAGGAATTGCGAACGCCGATCATGATGTCGCTGGCGAGCACTGACTTTTCCGATACAGATTTTCAGCCCGATGAGGAATTGTTTGAGAGGGAACTTTTGGATTCCTGCTTGTGGCATTGCATTGAAAAACTTCCTCCCCCCAATCGTGAGATGATCAGGGATTATTACCGCGGCGAGCGGCAAGTTAAAATTCAAACGCGACAAAGGATGGCTGAACGTATGGGGATTAAGATGTCGAACCTCAGACTAAGGGCACAACGTGTAAGAACAACTCTGAAAAAGTGCATCCTCGACTGCATGGAGCGCAACGCAAAAGAGCGCACGGTTTGAATGTGAAGATTAATGTGAACTGGGCCCGTGCAGTTAAGTATTTCGGGAGGCAAGAGGATGACCGAGCAGGACTTCAAACAGGAAACAAAGATCAGACAATACCTTCTGGGACAGCTAACCCTGGAAGAGCAGGTATTGGTGGAGCAACGCCTCTTTCTGGAAAGCGAATATGCTGAGCTGGCTGAGGCTGTAGAGGGCGACCTGATCGATGAATATCTCCATGATGATCTAACCGGTGGCGAACGCAAGAAGTTTGAAGACCATTTTCTTGGTCAGCCTGAACACCGTGTCGATTTAAAAATCGCGCAGGCCCTCGACAAGTACCTGACATCCGATATTGGTGTCGAGCCTCGCAAGGAAACAATTTTGACTTCGATTAGACAGATCCCAAGTCTTTTGGTCTCTCTCGTCACGCAGCGTCCAGTTATCTCGTTTGCATTAGCGACTCCGCTCTTGATTCTCATATCGCTAATTACGTGGAACGCCGTTAAATCCACGCGCCCAAACCCCGGTGAGCCAGTATTGCAGGCCCAGGACCAACAGCCTGCTAATACACCACCGGCCAATGAACCGAGTCCGGCAGTTTTGGTCAACGGAAACAAAGAGGACGTTAACACCAATGAACGTCAGGGCCGTGGTGGATCTGATGAAGGACCGGTAGAGAAGAACACAAGAAATCAGGCCGATAAGCAACAGCGCCCGTCAGCGGCATTCGCAACGTTTCAGATTTTGCCAGGTGGACTGTCAAGAAGTGGAGGACGACCCAACTCTGTACGAATCTCTTCTAACATTGAGAGAGTGGTTCTAATATTGCCGCTGGACATGCCTGAGCACTACGATCGCTATCGCTATGAACTTCTGAGTAACGGACGCGTCGTTAACAAGGGCGAGTTGAAATCCGTAACAGATACAGCGGAACCGGCTGTATCTATCACGCTTCCGGTCAAACTTCTCACTCGAGAAAGCTACGAGATAAAGATACGCGGCATTGCTGCTGACGGGCGTTCATCCGCCCCCAGCTCTTACTTCTTCATCGTTGAGAGACCGCGCCAGTAAATTAGACGTGATCCAGTCGACGTCTTCTGCGCGATCTGAATGTTTGTCGAGTATTGGACCAGGCGCGCTGAGGAGGGAGAGTTCGAACGCGACACACTGCTTGGTTATCTCGCAGTCTTGCCGGGCTTCCTAAAAATCCTTCTCATTCACACCGGGCTTCAGCCCGGTGGAAAAACACACAACTTTGAGAAACCGTTTTAACGGTTTTCCTCGCGAAACGCCGAAAACCGTTGAAAAGGTTTTCTGCTGTAGCTTTAAGTTCTACCACCGGGCTGAAGCCCGGTGTGAATGAGAAGGACTTGAGCCAAAGCCACCGCCACTACCGAGCTGTACCCACTCGTGATCTATGGCGACGTGAGGCGGACAATCCTTTACCTTCGCCGAAGAACACAAGCACGCTGGCGCTAGCCGCGTAAACGCATTGTTCGAGCGGCGCGATCATCACGCCGTCCTCATCGTCGAAGACAATGGCAAGGGTTATGACGTCGAAGCGACGGGTGACGGAGGTGATATGGGTCTGACTAACATGAGAGAGCGCGCGGCCCTCATTGGCGGAACGATCGAGATTGAAACTCAACCCGGTGCTGGAACCACAGTGTTTGTTCGTGTGCCGGTGAATTTAGATTGATGGTGTCACACAAAACTGGCGTTCTGTCGCGCTTTCTGCGTACCAATAGCCAAAGACTCAAAAAAGCGTTAGCCACCGAGACGGCTTAGACAACAATGCTGAATATCCGTCTGAGCTGTCCGCAGACGATAGTACGGAGTCGGGCTTACCAGCCGCCTGCCTGGAGCGCAGTCTGAAACTTGACTGCTTCGCCTGCGATTTTTCGGGCCTTGTCGGTGCCGTTGATGATCCGCCGGGCTGAAGTGAAGTGGACCAAACTGGCGCCGCCGTTCGCCGGCAAATGGCGCTCCAACGTATGGCGCCGGCCGGCTCTGTCGGCAGCGAACCAACCCTCCTGCATACCTTTAACCATAACCCTGGCGGCAATGTTCGGGTCCAGGGCCAAGTCGAGATTGTTGGTCAGACGTCCGCTAAGATCAAGCTTCTGATCGGCCTTTTCGTAATTGGCCTTCCAGGTGAGTTGGACGTAGCCGCGACCGTAAAAAGGATAATAACGCAGGTTATTCCGGCGCCAGTTTTCGTTGAGCCAGAAGGCTTCACGCACCGGCTGCATCGTGTAGGCTGTTTCGTGCAGGGCGGTCGCCAGCGCGTAGGCAGTAAAAGCAAGCGGCCAACCCGCCGCCTTCGCCGTTCCGAGCACGGCCTCGAGGCCAGCCACGTGATCGGGCTTTAGTGGACCTCCGAATACACCAGACTGGCGGATTGAAGTGAAAAAGTCCTGCGGGTTATCGAGGCCCGCTGTGGTAATGGCTGCTTCCAATGTTGAATCGGGCGCGGTTGGGTCCACGACCGCATCATCTCTGGGGATGCCGAGCCGCTCCAGGAGAGCATCGATCGTGGTCACTTCATCTGTGGTAAAGCCTTTGCCGCGTTCAGCACGGATAATGTCGAATATTGGCTTGCGCATTTCTGTTCCTCGTCTCCGATAAAGAAATTGCGTCGAGTTTCTTCGTCATACTTAATGAGCTTAAGTCGGCTTTTGTTTCATGCTAATCCGTAACTATTTCGAACGCCAGCAGTATCCCTTGACGAAGCTTCAAGGTGCACTGTAAAGTGCCGCGCAAACCGAACGCCCTGGTGGGAACACTGGGGTGTGCGTTCGCCGCTCAAAGCTTTCCACACTTAATTGAGCTTAGCCTCGCACTCCCAACTTGAAACCGTCCGCTAGGCATTGGAAATATGGCGGAGCCGCAGACCCCAACCCATGTGATTCGACAACTCCTATTTCTCATGCTTGGGCTCTACCTGGCAGCTCCGGTTGCATCGGATGCGTTAGCCCAACAAAAAACTCCGCTTGCGCGCCAGAACGTCAAACCGCCCGCAAGCAGTCCCTCTCCGACTCCGGAACCGGCGCCGCCCGCACTCGATTTCCAGGTTGTTCCCGACAGAGACAGCGTCGGCCCTGACGATGAGATACGCGTTTCAGTGTTTGTGGCGAATAAGTCGTCTAAACCAATTACCAGGCTCAAACTTAATTTCAGCGATCGCAACTTCAAGCTGGATGACGTCAAACTGCCGGAGCCGCTGCCGCCGTTCGGTAGTCTCAGGCAAACGGCATCAATGAAGTCGATCGAGACACCGTACTCAGGCGCTCACAAACTTCTGTTCTCGCTGGAGTACGCGTGGAATGCGAACGGGACAGAGTTTGTTTCGGCGCAACCTGCGACCCTTACAGTATCGATCGTGCGTCGCTTCGAAGAAGAAGCGAAGGGCTTTCCCGGCGGGACCGCTGCATTCCTCTATCTGCTGTTGCCGATCATTCCCGCAATCCTCAGCTATCAACTGTTTGAGGGACGACGCAAAGGCGAGGATTGGAAACTCCCGTCCTTCCGCGCGGAGTATGTCGTGCCTGCTTTTCTTGTGGCGGTGCTCGTCAATCTCGGCATCCTGATTCTGTTCCAGTACAACGCCAGTCTTGGTTACTCGGATCCGCTGGTTTTCATCGCTGTATTGTTTATGTCAGCCGTAGCCGGCGCGGTGCTTCCTCTCTATCGCTGGAGAAAAGACCTGGAATTCAGAAAGCTTTGGGACTTCACCAAAAACGAGACTTTCGAAACGTACTTGCGGAAAGCCCTGCTCAAACCGGGCGCACCCACTAAATTTGAGTTAGCCAAAGGAACAGTCGACGAGGATGAGTGGGAGGGACTGGTGTTAAAACAACCTAATGGCTCAACAGTGCTCGGTGCGGCGCTGCAAGTCAGTTACCCACATCAGGCGACGGATAAGGAGTGGAACGATCTTACTCAAAAGCTCGTGAATGAGGCGGGCGTTGTTCTCAATGCAGAAGAATTGGTTTCGCTGATTGAAGCGAAAAAGTTGGTCGTGGGGTTCGATACCAGAATAAGGCGCGCCGGCCGGGGACTCGATAAGGTTGTGATTATCGATGAGGTGAAAAATTGGAAACGGGCCAGCGGTCAAGCTGGCCCGTTAATTGTTCCCTCTAGGTAGTCATATAAGTTGATACTAAAGGGAAACGGGGTCGCGTGACGTGACGCGCCCCAGTGTTCGGAAGTGTTCACTACCCGCCCCCTCAATCGGACGTAAACTTCAGCATACGGCGGGCAATGAACACCTCCGAACAAGTCGCGGATAGAGTATTTCATAGTTCGGTGGAGAGTCAAACAAAATGACAATGTTCACGGAAGTGATGGTGGAAGTCGCCGACTGTCACACCACTCTTTATCACCTCGGAGCGACGCCGCCGCAAAATCCACCGCTGCCACTGAGCGATGCGGCAAGCTATGCCTCCCTTTACTCCAAAATCGCGGGACCTAACCCTCCGACCTACGAGGACATCACCGGGCATGAGGGCGTTATGCTCGATAAGCTGGAGCCGGTCTTCCGCAAAAACAACTATTGGCACTACTTCTTCGGTAATGGAAATCTGGCGCAGTATCCGCTTCGCGCGTGGGAATTCCTGGTTCCCATTTCGGCCACACTTAATTTGTGGGTGGACTTTGCGCTTGAAGCAAAGTTCAACATACGCGTAAGTCCGCGGCCTTACGTCCTGCTCTATCCCTTTGGTTGGTCCAACTGCCTCAGCCTTCGCTTGCAGGGCGATTTTGACTTACAGGAGCTGGCGGACTTCAACACGAGTCTCTTCGCTGAGAAGTCGTTTGCAATGGTCGTTGCCGGATCAAGTCAACCGACACCGGTATCAGTGGGAGATCTCTTTGACAAGATAAGCGATGGTGTAAGCACTGATGCTTTTGGAGGTATTTTAGCGAACGACTTTGCGCCAAAAGAACCAACCATCGTTACGACAGTTATGGCGAGCTACAAAGGCAATCTTAAACTAAATGGATTGGACCAAAATGACGAGCAGGCGTTGTTGCGCATTGTGAAGCCTCAGGGACCACCACCGTCCGGGAGGCTGGTACATCGGCTGCAGCCTAGTGAAAAAGAGAAGTACGTGATCTTGAACAACTATGGCCGGTTCACCTGGATGCAGGATCGACTTGTTCCGGTCGACCGTAACTATCCACATCTGCGCTGTAACCACAACAACACTTTCAACTCTCTCGTGCATGCACGTCATCTCTACCAGTTACTCACTCAGGCCGTTAGCCTCGACTCGCTGCCCGCATCGCTTGGTTCTTTGGCGAAGAAAGCAAACGAAGCACTTGGCTTACCGTCTTTGTACTACAAGAGCGCCAGCTTGAGAGGTTTCCTGGATGATCCGGCAGTGGTCGCGATAAGGGAGAAGATGCAGAAGTTTTCCCCGGAGAAATGATCAACCTCCCAAAATCGATAACAAAGCTCGTCGATGTACTGGCTGCCATGCCGGGCACGGTGGGCGTCGTTCTGGGTGGCTCGCGTGCGGTGCGATCCGAGGACGAGGGAAGTGACTGGGATCTTGGAGTCTATTACCGAGGCGAGATCGATCTGACAGCGCTCTCCAGGCTCGGGACCGTGTTTCCCCCGGGATCGTGGGGACGGGTGATGAACGGGGGCGCGTGGCTCGAGTGCGATGGAGAGAAGGTCGACGTTATCCTGCGCGATCTGAACGTCGTCGAGTATTGGACCACGCGCGCTGAGGAGGGCGAGTTCGAACGAGACACACTGCTTGGTTACCTCGCCGGCATTCCGACTTACACTCTGAGTGCGGAGCTCGCTTCCTGTCGCGTGCTGCGCGGACAAATTCCCTCGCTGAGATCCTTTCCGTCCAAACTTGCGACAGCCGCTCCACCGATCTGGCGCTTCTGTAGATCCTTCAGTCTCGACTACGCGCGAGCGCACGCGCAGCGCGGAAACATCGCCGGCGCGGCGGGCCAGGTTGCCGCTGCAGTCATGGAAGAAGCACACGCTGTCATGTGTGAGCGCAGCGAGTGGGTATTCAACGAGAAGCGGTTGATTGAGACGGCTGGCCTGGCACGTGTTCATTCGCTATTTGCGGAGATTCCCGTTGAGTCTGAACGGCTCATCGAGTGGGTAGATCGTGTCGCCGACAGGCTCGGCGTGTCGACATACGAATCGACGCCGTGGAAGAGATAAACCGATCTTTCCTGAGCCGAAACGGTACAGTTATGACGCCTTTAAGAACACCTCACACACACGACCTTCTTTAATCTAAGTTTGCAACAAAAGTTGATCTCGATGGAGCCGTAATTGCTGGCTGTTAAGGCAGGAGTCTGCTTAACGAAATGCCATCAGCCACTGAGACCAGCAACGAAGATCTTCAGCGCCGCAATTCTGAAACCGCGCTCGTAAAAGTCGAAGCACCGGGCCACGAAGGAATGGATGTCGAAAGCGAAAGACGGCTTGCGCGTAGACAAGCAACTTCCAGAAGCCTGCGAAAATGGACGATTCGCACCGGCATATTGATTTTGTTGGTGGCGATTGTCGGCTTCTTCATCTGGCGCAACAGCAGACCGACGGCAGTCGCGACCGTGCAACCCAAACTCGCTCCGATTACGGAAACAGTCGCGAGCAGCGGAAGAGTTACCGGTACGACTGAAACACTGGTCGGCGCACAGGCCCAGGGCGTTGTCGACAAACTCTACGTTGACGAAGGCGCTCGAGTTAAGGCCGGGCAAACTCTCGCGGTGTTGAAGAACGACGTTGCCGAAGCTCAAGTGACACAGGCGCAACAGGCAGTTCAAACAGCACAGGCCCAACTGGCCCAAACCGCGCGTGGTCCATTAGCGTCAGAACTCGAAGCCGCAACCGCGCAGGCGCGCCAGGCTGAAGCTCAGGTGACGCAACAACGTGCCGCTATCGCCGAAGCGCAAAAGAACGTCGTGCAACAACAGGCGCAACTCAAGCAAGTGCAAGCCCAACAGGAACTGGCGTCAAAAACTCTTGAACGTACGCGCACCCTCGCGGAGCAGGGAATCGTTCCGCGCGCGGAGTTGGACCAGGCGCAAACTGATCTCCGCGTGGCGCAGGAACGTGTCGCAGCACAACGACAGGCAATCGAAACTGCGCAAGCAAACGTTCGGCAAGCGCGAGCGAGTTTGCAGGCGGCACAGGCAAATGCAAAGGCACAGCAAGCGAAAGCTCAAACCGTGCAGAGTGGCGCGCGTCCCGAGGATGTTCAGGTTGCGCGCCGCCGTTTGAGTGAAGCGGAAGAGGCATTGAACGTAGCGCGGCGGCAAGCTGCAAATTCTGTCGTGACCGCGCCGTTCGCCGGTTTAGTGACGGCGATCAACGCGGAGTTGGGCCAATCAGTCGGGGCGAATGGGGTTTTGAAGTTGGTAAGCGGGGAACTGGAGATTCATGTCGACGTTGATGAAAACAATCTCGCGGATTTGAAACTCGGACAGTCTGCGCTCATCTCGTCGAGCACATTCGCGGGAAGCGCGTTTGAAGGCTCTGTCACGGAACTCGGCGCCGCGGTTGATGTGTCGCGCGGCACGATCGAAGTCACCGTAACACCCTCGGCGTCTCCGGATTGGCTAAGACCCGGACAGACTGTGAACGTGAATATCATCACGGCTAAGAACGTTCAGAGATTGCTCCTGCCGGCGACGGCGTTGACGCGCTCGGGCGATCAGACAGTCGTGTTTGTAGTGGCAAACGGAATTGCTTTGGAGAAACCAGTCGTCACCCGCGCAGCGACAGAGGCCGGCGTTCCAGTACTCGCGGGGTTAACGGGTAACGAGCAGGTGATTGTCGACGCGGGGAAGATCACGGCAGGCGAAAGAGTACGCGTGAACAAGGGTTAGTTCGTGAATACGTTGCTACGAATACTTGTCCCTCGCAGGATTCGCTTTGAGGTTCAAGTCGCTGTGCGGCATTTGCTCTCAGGCGGTGGACAGACCCTGCTGACCGTGAGTGCCGTCGCCGCGGGCGTGATCATCGTCATCTTCATTACGTCACTGATCTTCGGATTGCAGGAGCGGTTGACGGAGCTTTTAACCGACGCCATTCCGCACGTAACCGTGACAGTCGAAGAAGCCGAGCCACGTCCTTTGTCGAAGGTCGCACCATCTCCCGGCGACTTGAGCTCGACGGAAATCGAGCAGCAGGCGCCGCAACTCAAATTCATCGACAACTATCCGGCAGTAACAGACACGATCCGGCGGCTTCCGAACGTTCGCGAAGTTGCGCCGGTTGTAACTGGTCAGGCGTTCATTTCTAAAGGAGCGAATCCCGTCGGCGTTGCTGTTGTCGGCGCCGATCCGGAATTGCAGGATCGGATCACGCCCGTAACTAAAGATCTCATAGCGGGAAAATTTATCGGCCTCGGCAGCGATGAGATCGTCATCGACGGCGAACTCGCGAAGGACCTCGACGTCTCGAACGGCGAGCGTGTGCGCGTTACTTCAGGCACCGGCGCGTCAGAGTCGTTCACCATCGCCGGTATCTACAGCCGCGGACAGGGAAGGGGAAGCGCCTACGTGACGCTGCGCACCGGCCAGAGTCTGTTTGGACTGGGAACGAAAGTGAATGCCATTTACGTCAAACTGATCGACATCTATGACGCTGACGCCGCGGCCGATCGGATCATGGCGTTGGTTCCTTACGAAGCCAAATCATGGACCAGGGAGTTTCCGCAGTTTCTCTCATCGCTTCAGGTCCAGACTGCGTCGGCGTATTTGATTTCGGGTTTTAGTTTAGTTGCGTCAGGCTTCGCGATCGCGGCGGTGCTGATCGTGTCGGTCTTACAAAAGTCAAAACAGATCGGAATCCTCAAGAGCATGGGAGCGCGGCGGCGGCAGATCCTGACCGTCTTCATTTTTGAAGGGCTCGGCGTTGCGGTTATCGGCAGTGCGGTTGGCGCGATGCTGGGCTCAGTGATCGTGATCTTGTTGAGTCTTTTCAAACAGCCGGTAACTCGTATAGGTCAAACGCCGGAACAGCTTTTTCCCGTGCGAATCATTCCTTTCTATATCGCGATCGCGATTCTGGCCGCGATTCTTTCGACGGTGCTGGCCGCGGTTCTGCCTGCGAGGCGGGCCGCGAGAATGAACCCGGTCGACGTGATGAGGTGATCCATTGGCGACCATCGAACGATCATTGGATGAACCTATTCGAGCACCGCGCGAACAACCGCGGGTCGTAGTGGAAACACGCGGACTGCGTAAGACCTACTTTGGAAAGGTAGACGTGCCGGTGTTATTTGGCATCGACATCAAGATACGCGCGGAAGAGTTTGTCGCAGTGATCGGTCAGTCGGGAAGCGGCAAGTCAACTCTGCTGAACATACTCGGCGCGCTCGATACGCCGACGGAAGGCACAGTGCTGATCAATGGAGTCGATATCTCGACACTGGAAGACAACGAGATGGCCCAACTCAGAAACGATGAGATCGGATTCATCTTTCAGTTTCATTACCTGCTCGAGGAGTTCACTTGTCTCGAAAACGCGCTCATGCCGCTCACGATCCGCGACGGCGAAGTAAGTGACTCCGACACGCAGCACGTGATCGGGCTGCTGGAAAGAGTGGGTTTGGGAACGCAGTTGTCGAAACGCCCTGACGAAATGAGTGGTGGTCAAAACCAGCGTTGTGCGATCGTACGGGCATTAGCTAATCGACCGAAGATCGTGCTGGCCGACGAACCCACCGGCAATCTCGACAGTCGTTCCGGCGAAGAGGTCTTCGCCCTGATGCGCGAAATGAATCGCGAGAGCGGCGTGGCCTTCATCATGATCACGCACGACGACCGACTCGCTCAGGCCGCCGACCGCATTCTGCTGATCGAAGACGGCCTGACTCACGAGATCAGTAAAGACGACCACCGCAAGCGAGTCGCTCGTCTGGCGTGAAGGCCCGTTTTACCCACGATGGCGAGAATGCCACCCAACCGGATTGTAGTTGCAGCTTTCATGTTTATGTCTCCTTAAACGGGCGGTAAGTGAGTCATGAAAGGGTGAGTGAATCTTAGACCTTGATTTGATTTAGTCTGTTCAAAAATCGGCGAGATTTATTCAAAAACCGAGATTGCTACTGTAGTCTGACTCCTGAGTAAAAGAGATGCCATTGTTAGAAGTGATCGCTTGTTCGGTTGCAGACGCAATCGAAGCTGAGAAAGGTGGTGCCGGCCGGCTTGAGATCGTTAGAGATCTGAAGCGTGGCGGGTTAACGCCGCCGTTCGAGTTGGTCGAGGAGATCAAACGGGCGGTTGATCTCCCGGTGCGAGTAATGCTCCGCGAGAGTGATGGCTTTGAAACGAGTGGCGAAGCGGAGATCGAACGACTTTGTGTGGCTGCTAAACGTTTTGCCTCCCTTGGGGTCGACGGATATGTGCTCGGCTTTCTGAAGAATGGCGAAGTTGATATTGAACTGACACAACGAGTGCTTGCTTGCGCGCCGCAAACGCGAACGACTTTTCACCATGCATTTGAAGAAGCGAGAGATCAGTTACGTGCATTGAGTGCGATCAAGCGGTTGCCGCAGGTTGATCGAGTTCTTAGTCATGGAGGAACAGACGACCTGGCGTCGCGAGTGCGACGGCTCGGCGAATATGAAAAGGTAGCGGCGCCGGAGTTGATAATACTTGCCGGCGGCGGTATCGATGCTGGCGCGATTTCAAAGATCGCGAGCGCGACGAGCATTCGCGAATTTCATGTCGGTCGTGCGGCTCGCGCTCAGTTTGATGTTGAAGGCGCCGTGCAAGCTTCGCTGGTGCATGGTTTAGTCAAGAAGATGCCCGCCTGGTCCAGGAAATTTTGTTGATTTCGTAATTCGTTTCGACTAGAGTGTCCCGCGCTAACTCTCAAACGATTTTGTGACCATCGTTGACCTGCGGTGGGCACATCTGAAGTAAACACCCTCGACTCCATCTTCACTAACTCAGGAGGTTCACGAATGAAACGCCAATCATCTCACCATGAGCGCAGTGTTGTTCGAAACAGCGCTCTCATTGCCGTCACATTGATTATCCTGTGCGCTTGCTCGTCAAGCGTGCTCGCGCAGTGGACGCAGCCCGATGCCAGCGGCAACATCAACAACACAAATACGGCTAATGTAGGCATAGGAACGACGACTCCCGGATTCCGCCTTGACGTACAAAATGGCCTAATCAATTCGGCCGGCGGATTGTGTATAGCGGGCGAGTGCAAGACCGCATGGTCACAAATAGGAGGTTCTCAGTGGACCACCTCAGGTTTATCCATCTTTTATCCGTCGGGCAATGTCGGCATCGGGACGAGTGGCGCCCCCACGCGAAAACTCGAAGTGTTAGGCGGGAACATCTTTCACCGGTGGAGCACGACTCCTGGTATGGAGTTTGGCTTTTACACAGCACCCCACACCAATCATTTTACTTCCAATCTTTATTTCGACGGTGGGTGGAAAATGATCGGGACCGGCAAGGGTTCCTTGATCAGCCTGGGACCACAATTCGGTGAGGCGTTTGCTATTTGGGCCGATAACACTTCGCGCACTGCCAATGCCGCTTCCACAATCACCCAGTTAGTCTCAGTAACACTCGGCGGCCAAATGGGTCTCGGCACGGGCGCGCCGGGCTACAAGTTCGACGTGCAGGGCGGTCAGATCAATTCGTCTGGCGGTTTGTGTATCGCCGGCGACTGCAAAACTGCCTGGAGCCAGGTGAGTTCACAGTGGACCACGAGCGGCACAACGATCAACTACAGTACGGGCAATGTGGGTATTGGAGTGGCTTCGCCGGCTTTCAAGCTTGACGTGCAGGGTGGTTCGATCAATTCGTCTGGTGGTTTGTGTATTGCCGGTGATTGCAAAACTGCCTGGAGCCAGGTGGGCGGTTTACAGTGGACCACAAACGGCAACGATATCAACAATACCAATTCTGGTAACCTCGGTGTCGGGACGACCGCTCCCGCCGCCAAGTTGCACGTCAATGGCGGAATCTATTCCGCGAGCGTAATCGAAAGTGCGAACACAAATGGGTTTCGACTGGTGGTAACTGGCCCAGGTGATTGGCGTTCATCGTGGACGTATGACGGCGGCGCCACCACCACGCGGCTTACCAGCGCGACAAACGTAAAGACGTCGTTCGGATCGAATGGAATCAATGATCGAATGTTCCTGGATCTCTCTGGCAACGTCGGTATTAACACGACGTTACCCGGCAGCAAGCTGCATGTCGTCGGCGCGATGCAGGCCCCGGCGGTTTCCGGCACCGGCACGAATGGCATGTTCCGTTTGGGCGCGTTGCCGACTACTAACCTCGTTCTCGACATGGGAGTGGACGCCACTACCAATGTGTACACATGGTTACAGAGTAGAAACCAGACGAACTACGCCACGAATTATTCCCTCGCGCTCAACCCGAATGGTGGCAGCGTCGGCGTAGGCACGGTCAATCCCGGCTACAAGCTTGACGTGCAGGGTGGTTCGATTAATTCGTCTGGGGGGTTGTGTATTGCCGGCGATTGCAAGTCTGCCTGGAACCAGGTGGGTTCACAGTGGACCACGAGCGGCTCAACTATCAACTATAGTTCAGGCAATGTGGGCATTGGCGTGGCTTCGCCGACGTCGAAGTTGCACGTCGCTGGCACGGTGGAGGCAACCGGGTTGAGCGTGAATGGGACGCCGGTAGTAAGCAGTCAGTGGAGCACAAGCGGAACAACAGTCAACTATGCGACCGGTAACGTCGGCATCGCCACGGCAAATCCGACTGAGAAGTTGCACGTTACCGGAAATGTGAAAGTGTCGGGAAATATCGACATCGGCGGCAACATCAACGCGAAGTATCAGGATATGGCCGAGTGGGTTGATTCACCACAGGCACTTACACCCGCAACAGTAGTCGTCCTCGATTCAACTAAATCAAACCAGGTGATTGCTTCCACGCGCTCGTACGACAGTCGCGTAGCTGGTGTCATTTCGCTGAAACCCGGTGTGGCGCTCGGTGAAGCTGGTGAAGGCCGCGTGCTGGTGGCGACCACGGGCCGCGTGAAAGTAAGGGTCGACGCCGCAAATGGTCCGATCAACATCGGCGATCTGCTGGTGACAAGCAACAAAGAAGGTGTGGCGATGAAGTCTATGCCGGTGGAGATCGGCGGTGTGAGTATTCATCGGCCGGGTACGTTGATCGGCAAAGCACTGGAGCCGTTAGCGCAGGGCACGGGTGAGATTCTGGTGTTATTGAGTCTGCAATAGGAGGTCTCGACGAGAAGTTTATTCGTCATACCGGGAAAATCAATATAATGCGTACCCGGTGACAAATACTGACTTCGATGGGCCGTTAAGCGCACGTGAGATAGCTGCGCTCTGTTTGCTGCTGATTGTTCTTAGCCTGCAACTGTTCTTTTCGGTACGAAGAGAATCGCAAACCTGGGATGAAGGGAATCACATCTTCACCGGGTATCGCACCTGGACTCATAGAGATTACGGGCTGAACCCAGAGCACCCACCGCTGGTGAAACTCCTCACGACCACGCCGTTGTTGTGGTCTCAGTTAAAATCTCCCGCCCTCGAAGAACGCTTCTTTAAAGAGGATGCGTTTCTTCGCGGCAAGGAGTTTCTTTACCAGAACGATGCTGACAAGATTCTCGCGCGCACGCGCACGGCCGCGGCAACTCTGACGCTGCTCGCTGCATTCGTTGTCTTCTTTGGAACGAGAGAATTGTTTGGGACCGGTGCAGCTTTCGTTGCGCTCACACTGCTTGCTTTCGATCCAAATCTTCTGGCTCATGGCGCGCTGATCACAACCGATGTGGGACTCGCCTGCTTCATGTTTCTCGCCGTCTACATGTTCTACCGGTTCGTGAAGGCTCCGTCCGCGCTACGGTTGATCGTGGCGGGAGTTGCGGTCGGACTGGTACTCGCGGTCAAACACACGGGTCTGCTGGTTCTTCCGATTCTGTTGTTACTGACGCTTTGCGAGATCATCCGCAGCCGCCAGGTGCTCAAGCTGTTAGGTTCGTTAGCACTCATCGCGCTGATCGGTTGGGTGGTCCTATGGTCGTTCTACGGCTTCCGCTATAACGCGCGGCCCGAAGGTCTGCAACTTAATCCGCTTCTGGCCGAATACGTTAAAGGCTTGGAACCTTATCAAGCGCGGCCGATCTTAACTGCCGCTCGCTGGCACATCCTTCCGGAGTCGTATCTCTACGGTCTGGTCGACGTAAAACTCACCGCGAATTACTACACGAGTTACGTGCTCGGCAAAGTGTACGCACATGGCGTGTGGTTCTACTTTCCGATTGCTTTTTTGATCAAGTCAACTGTCGGTGTTCTGCTGCTGTTGCTGTTGAGCCTCGGTGTCGTTGTCACTCGCCGCCTGAAACGCGGGCGAGAGATCATCTTCCTTGTTATTCCAGTGATCTTCTATCTGCTGGTTGCACTGACCGTCGGAATGAACATCGGCGTACGGCACATTCTGGTCGTTTATGTTTTCCTGTACGTACTGATCGGCGGTGCCGCGTGGAGCTTGATTCAGGCGAACCGGAAGTGGGCTTACGCTGTCGGCGTGCTGCTGTTGGTGCATGTGGTTTCATCCGTAGCCGCGTTTCCCAACTACATCCCCTACGCAAACGAACTCTGGGGCGGGCCGTCGCAAACTCACAAGTATCTGACCGACTCGAATTCTGATTGGGGGCAACAGCTCAAGAGTGTCAAGCAGTATCTCGACGACCGCGGAGTGAAAGAGTGTTGGTTTGTGTATTTCGCGGCGGGCGTCGTCGAAACGGACTACTACGGAATACCCTGCAAACCTCTGCCAACGCTCACCACGATGTGGCTCAACCTGCCGATCGATGTTCCAAGATGGATTAACGGACCAGTGTTGATTAGCGCCAGCAATCTGTCGGGAGTCGAACTCGGCCCGGGCTCGCTCGATCCTTACGGTCAATTCAAACTGCTCAAGCCAACGGCCGTGATCGATCGCGGCGTGTTCGTCTTCGACGGCACGTTTGACATGCCGCTCGCGGCGGCGATCAGCAAGGCACAGAAAGCCCGTAACCTCGCCGAGGCAAAACAACTCGACCAGGCGTTTCAGGAAGTACAGGAGGCGGTCGCATTGGCGCCCGACTCGATCCAGACGCAACTCGCGTTGGGCGACATTCTCCGCGAGCTGGGTCAACCTCAACAGGCGCGCGCGGCTTACGAGAAAGCACTCCAACTCGCGAAGACAATCGAGCCCGAGTTTCAGATTCGCTCTGTCCCGGAAATCGAGGAGCGATTGCGGTAGTGGACAAGATCATGTCCAGGCCGCTTCTGACTTTAGCAAGATTGAACAAGAAAAAGTCTCGCGGTTACGTTACAGGTCGACACTGTGTTCCTGATAACCAGCCTGCTGAGATTTTCGGTCAAACACCCGCGCCTCGTCATCACGTTCGCCGGTGTAATCACCGTTTGCGCGCTTATTTTCATCCCGCGAATTCAACTCCGGCTCGACGGCCGCTCCTTGATTCCTGCCGGTCTTGCGGAGTTTGCCGAAGGCGATCAGGCGGCATCGCGATTCGAGTTGCGCGACCTTGTGTTGATTGGCGTCGGTAACGAGCAGTCGGGCGTGTACACACCTGAGACGCTGCAACGCATCGCCCGCTTGAGTGATGGACTTTCTCGTGTCGATGGAATCGTTGCGGATTCTGTTGTCAGTATCTCCACCGTACCGCGCGTCACTCGCGTCGACGACAAGGTCGACACAAACCCACTGTTCCGGCCCGAGGATCACTTAAACGCTGAAACCATCCAACAACTACGCCGGGAGGTGGGCAGGCGTGGTTATGACACCGGCATGCTGGTGTCGAGAGACCGAAAAGGAGCGGCCATCATCGCGAAGGTGGAGCCGGGAGCCGACCGGTACCGGCTGCTTGAAGAAACGCGCACTCTGATCGCGAGCGAGTCGTCCGGCAAAGACTCGGTGTATCTAAGCGGATCGGCGTTGGCGCAAGCCGTTCTTGGCCAGGCGACAGCGCGCGATTTGGCCCGCTTGATTCCTGCCGTGATCGCCGTTCTGGGCGTAATGCTGTTCCTGTCGTTTCGCCATCCGATACCCGCGCTTTTGTCGCTCACGGAAATCGGAGTTAGCCTCGTCTGGATGACGGGCCTGATGGGTCTGACCGGTCAGCCGGTGTTTGTCACGACGTTGGTATTGCCGGTAGTGCTTATCTGCGTTGGCGTGTCTGATGATGTTTACGCGCTCGGACATTATTTCAATGAAGTGGAGCGCGCCGAAGGTCTGACGACTGAGGAGACGATTGTCGCCGCGTTTAGCAGTGCCGCGCGTCCGGTCGGCATCACGGCCGTTTCAACTGTCGTCGGACTCATGTCGATGGCGGTGGTGAGCCTCACTCCGCTGCGCATCTTTGGCTTGTTCGGCTCTGTTGCGATCGTCTTCTCGTCGTTGTTTACGTTCTCACTGCTTCCGGCACTGCTCGCGATCCTGAAACCGCGCGTGCGCATGAAAGACGATCCCGCGATCGCTCTCGGTGGACGCCCCACAGCGTCGATACTGCGCTTCTTGACCGGTAACACAAGTCCACGGCGCGTGGCCGTTTGCGCTTTACTGGTCGCGGCTTGTGCTGCACTAGCGACCACGCGCCTCCACGTCGACGATAGTTGGATCCGCAATCTGCCAAACGATAGCGACATCGTGCGAGGGGACAGCTTCTTCAACGAAAAGATGGCGGGGACGACCGCGCTCGAACTGATGGTTGACGCAACACACCCGGGTTGGTTCAACAGCAGGGAAGGCATGTCGGCACTCGGCTCGCTCGAATGGGTTCTGGCGCGGGTTCCCCATGTCGGCGCCGTCAACAGTCTCTTCAACGACATGGTGAGAACTAACGCTTCCGTCGTCGATGGCTTAAATTACGGCACCTACCGGGCAGCCCTGCAGACTGGACGCGTTCCTCTCAGAAACGAGGACGTTGAACCGGTATTTGAAGCGCTCTCGGAGTCGACGCAGGCGCCGATCCGTGAGAGGGTTGACGATGAGCACCAACGCGCACGCGTTACGGTTTTCATTCGTGATGCTGACTACAGCCGTATCGATAACGTGTTGCGGGCCGCGGAGCGCGAAATGTTGGACCAGGGGCTGGGCCATAAGATCGTGCCTTTCGGCGATGGATGGATCAGCTATTTGACGGTTCGTCTGCTGGTCGAAGGACAGGCGTCGTCGATTGGGTTGGCCCTTGTGACCGATCTGATTCTCATCTCCATACTGCTCGGGTCGGTGCGGATGGGGTTCATCGCGGTTCTACCCGTCGCCTTCAGTCTCCTGCTTGTGCTCGCCGCGCTCGCGCTTGCAGGCACGCCGCTGGGCATTGCGAACTCGATGTTTGCCGGCATCGCGCTCGGCATCGGCTTAGATTTTGCGATTCATTTGACGACCGCGTATCGGCAAAGGATTAGACAAGGCATGACTGCGGACGAAGCTCTGCGCACGACGCTCGAACTCACCGGACCGGCGATCTGCGTCAGCGCAGCTTCGATCACAGCGGGTTTTTCCGTCCTGCTGCTTTCTGAAATTGCTCCCAACGTGCAGCTCGGGGTAATGATTTGTTTGTGTCTTGTGACGTGCGCAGCTACGACGTTATTGCTCATTCCCAGTTTGCTGAGACTCTGGAAGCCGTCCGATAGACCACACGCCCACGCACCTCAAAGTAACACTTGCTTGTTAAAGCAAAAGGTATGATATAAGCCTCCTGCAATCTCTATCTCAACTCTCGCTCTCGAAGCGATGCTCAGCAACGGATCCCGGCTCAGAAATCGCTATGCGATAAAGAATCAACTCGGTACGGGCTTAGCAGGTCGTACCTATCTCGCTACGGATCTGTTTGTGCCGGATAGTGTCTGCGCGATCAAAGAATTAGCTCCAAAACACGAAAAAGGTTCGGTGGCCTATCAGCTTATCCGTAAGAAGTTTGAGGAAGAAGCAAGGTGCTTGACTCTACTCAAGGGCTATAACGGACAAATTCCAAAGCTGCTTGACGAGTTTCCCGCGAACGATACGTTGTACATCGTTCAGGAGTACATCGAAGGCCATACACTGCAATCATTGATCGGTCGCGATCTCATCGAGCAGTCGAAAGTAAGAGATTTGCTCGTTAGCCTCTTGAAAGTAGTTATATACATTCACTCAAAAGATATTCTTCACCGCGACATCAAGCCCTCGAACATCATAGTTCGCTCCGGCACTGAGATTCCGGTATTGATCGATTTTGGTTCTGTGAAAGATCTCGAGATAACTGAGGTGGGAACTACTATTGACATTTCGGAACTGGCTTTTATGTCAAAGGGTTACACCGCACCGGAGCAGCTCTTAGGCGAGACTGTTCCGGCGAGTGATGTCTATAGCCTCGGCCAAACCGCGGTTCATCTGCTCTCAGGCAGGCCGCCTAAAACACTTTCGGACACCAACTGGCGGGCGCACGCGAAAGGACTCTTACCGGAATTTGCGGAAGTAATTGATAAATCTATCAGCCCGTATCTCTCTCAGCGCTACAAACATCCAGCGGATATGCTCAATGAACTGGAGAAGCTGGTGTTCCCCGAAGACCAGGAAAAGATCACGAGGGAAATCAGCCTTAATCTGGCAGTTGTTATAGAAAGGAAGCCCCGGCCCTTCCCGAAAATATCGCGAAAATGCGACGCCTGCGATTTTGTGCTGACGCTGGAAAATGAGTTTTGCCCAAACTGCGCCACATACAATCCCTTAAAGTTAGATCGAGAGAGTTTCCTCCTTCATTGTGGCTCCCCCGAGCAATACTTTGACAAGATAGTCTTCCCCAAGGCGGATCAGGAAGTCCAGATTCTCTTTAGGTTAATAGGGCACAACAACGAGGACCATGACGAACTACTTTGGCGTTTCATCAATGAGCACCATAACGAAACAGTAAGTCACTGGATTTACCTTAACCGGACCAAAATTGAAATATTCGCTTTTGTGCCGCTCGTAATTCTGTGGGGAATCCTCGTCTTTAATATCGGCAAGTTTTTTGAGCTGACTCCAACGGTTTATTGGGTGATACCGATCATTGCTTTGCCGGCGATCACGCTTCTGACCTTTCAGTGGTTAACCGACATTTATAGAGAAGCCAGCATAAACGCACTGCGCGCGCGGCAAAGAGAGCACCAGCGTCACCGACAGGAAAAGATAAGAAGAATTGGGGCTGAAAAATCGGACCTGCGACAAGAGTTAGCCGAAAGAAGCAAGGCCGAAAAGCAACGTAAGCGGGACCTAAAGGAAAGAGAGCGATTTATAGATAACCGAATTACGGATGTCACAAAATGGGTCGATGAACTCAATTCTTTGTTATCGGAGATTAAAGATGACCGGTTGGTTGATAATGATATGCAGGACCAGCATGCCGTGAGATTGAAGGCCAGCCTGCAGATTGCCGGTCAAATACAAAAACAGTATCAGAGCAAAAAACTTGAGATTGGCTTGCTGCGAATCAATAACTTCCTCCAAAGCGAGGGCAACGTCGCACAGATGACTCATGAATCGCGATTGAGAATCAAGAAGAAGCTAAAAGAGATCATAGAAATGTGTAATCGGATGAGTACCAGTTTGCAGAAAGCCGATGTGACCAGTACCACTGGAGGATCTGAAAGCCTCGTACGGATTTTGGAAATCGGCAGGATAGCCACCAAGCTATGGCAGCATCTGATCGCGCAGGACATCGAACTGGCCTTGCCGGGAAGGACTTCCGATCGATCAAGACCCGCGCCGGAGTTTGTAAAAGGTCTGGCCCTTCTAAACGCGTACGTTTGCCTTGACGATTTTTCAAAAGAGCTGGACAAGTTGGAAATGGAATTCACGCCAGCGCGACGCGGAAACTCCGTGATCTCACCTTTTGATTTTTGAGCCCTATTTGCCTGCCTGGTTTACAGTCCTCATTGAGATTCAGTTCATTTCAATGTGTCAGCAAGCAGGAAAGGGAGAGACACGAGAAGTGGCGGGTCAGTCAAGGTCATGGGTCTTAGCGAGATGTTGAATGGACCATTAGCTCTGCCCTGACGCACGATCACCGGCCCGTTCCCCGCACCCACCGAAAGGTTTGCGCTGTCAGGTAATAAGTAGCCGAGCGTGTCAGCAAAACGCGGCAGAGCGGCCGCGAGTAAATGATAGATTCCGTCGGGAACTTGTCCGATGCTGAAGGCGCCGGGCGCTGTAAGAAGAGCGCCGCCGACAGGGCGACTCTGCGGGATGTGAGCCTGGAAGAGGCCGACGAAGATCGGTCCTGCGCCGGGTTTAACTGACTCTACAAAACCCTCAACCGAAGGATGAAGCGTCGCACGTTCGGTCACTTCCGCGTAGTGCGAACAAAGTGACTCGACCGAAACGGGAGTGATTCGTTCGGCGAGGTAACGAAACTCACGCGGTCCGAGTCCGACGCGTTCAGTAAAACGCCGAGTGAAAGTGCTGAGACTGTTGTAACCCACCTCAAAGCAGATGTCCGTGATGCTGAGTTGAGTATTCAGGAGCAATCGCTTCGCTTCGTCGAGGCGCATCGCCGAGATGAACTTGTTAGGCGGAAGACCCGTGATCTGGTGAAACACGCGGTTGAAGTGAAACGTGCTGATGTAAGCGACGCGCGACATGTCTTGCAGCGAGATGGGTTCGCAAAGCCGCTCGCGCGCGGTCGTGATCACGCGCTCAACCGCACGGCGATGTGACGCAAGCGTGTCTTCCCGGCACGCCGAATTTGCGGTGACATCAAACACGCCGCTTCTTAAAAGTTCAGCTTCTTGCATACTCTCTCAAAGCCTCGCGCAACTGAGTGGGAACGGGGACGGGAACTACCTGCTCGCCCTCGCGCTGCATACACGCGACCTGTTGCTCGCCGCGGGCCACCAACTCTTCGCCCGCGGCGTTGTGTCGCCAATACTCGAAGTTCATCGTGATGCGGTTCTGGCCCAACTCGCCGAGACGCATACGTAAGATGACCTCGTCGAACGCGACGAGCTCCGCCATGAATTCACACGACACGCGTGTGGTCACGAGTACGAGTCCATACTTGAGTGCTTCGATAACCTCTGGAGCGCGGTCACGCAGAAACATCTCGCGGCAACGCCCTTGCCAGCGCACGTGGTTGGCGTAGTAGACATTTCCGATCAAGTTCGTCTCTTCAAACCCGACGACGTGCCGGTATTCATACGCGCGCATCTTTGTCTCCTATCGCTCCTGCCACAAGAGGCGCCTTTTGTGCTTCTTTGTGGCTATTTCCCGTTAGTAACGCTATTGCCAAATCCTCTTTCTCACCGTCCCTCTGAATCACACCCGACGCAATCTTCATTTCGCCGGACGCGAGCAAGAGCCAACCGTTAGAAGCCGTGCCAGTGAAGACGAGAGGCGCGGTCATGCCAGCCCCGGCTTTCTTCAGACACTCGACTGACGTCCAAACGCGTGTCGCCGCAACGTCCAATGTCTCGTGTGTTTCACGGCTAATGATCTCGGCGAGTTTGAATCGCTCAACGCCGAGCATGTCGCTCCAGATTTCGGACGATCGCGTCGTGACGGTTTCGAGGTCGCAACCAACTGCAGAGTGAGCGGCGACAGCCATCGTGAGGTCGCCGCAGTGTGAAGCCGACACGCTGCGTCCATCGCAGGCTTCTGGTTTTCCATCAGCACGTCTCGTGATGCAGCCCGCGCGGCCGACCGCCCTCTCGAGTGCGCGTGTGCTGCGATCGCGACGTTCAGACATTCCCTCGGGCTCTCCGTTGCGCTCGAAGGCGACCGAAACGTTCGCGTCAGGAACCAACGCCAGCAAACATCGTTCGACGTACGGCGTCAGCAATCCTTCCGGCCACGGACCTGTGTAGTCCGTGCCGCTAATCGCACGAAGGTGCAGCCGTTCCCAACGCTCTCGCACACGCCCTTCGCTATCGGTCAACTCCACGTCGTACACGAAGCCATTCGCGAAGCGCTCTCTTTCCTCGGCGCGCACAAATAACTCGCCAACGTGCGCGTTCAGATTGCCCGTTACTTTCTCCACGCCGATCGGCAGGAGCGTGATCTGCGGTACGCACGCTTGGACCGCGTGAATCGCCGCATCGCGCGCACCCGGATCTCCGAGCACAAGACCAGCCGGTAAGTACCGGCCAAACCAGTTCGTCGTTCCATCGGACATGATCTCAGCCGAGCACTCCGTAGCCTTGAGCGTGCGATACTCGCGAAGACGGCGAAAGCGACCCGTGTGAAACAGCACCTTGCCGTAAAGGTCGTGCGCGGGATCGACAATCACGCGCGTGTCGACGATCTCGCGGTGCTCCGGCTCCGATGGACCACTCGCCGGACGGCACACCGCACGGAAGTGATCGGCTTGAAAACCCGTCTCCGAGCTGCGCAGAACGATCTCCACGCAGCCCGGAGTACGCACGAGCGCGGCGACGCGAATTGTGTTGGTTGCCCCTTCGTTGATAACGACAGGCCGTTCGAACTTAACCTGCTCGAACACCGGCGGCTCGTTCGTTTCTGTAAGCGCCATGAAGACCTGGGCCATCGCCTCCATGCCCATCACGGCAGGCACAAGCCGCTCGCCACGAAAGACGTGGTCGTCAAGATACGGATCAGTCGCCGTGGACAACTCCGTGTCGACGACCAACTCGATTCCGGGATAGTAGACGCGCGGCTTTTCGAGAAAGCGCAAGAAAGGGAGCTCCGGCTTTTCGACTTCAAGCGTCGGCATGTCGCTCAAGCGTCCCATGACCACCGCAGCGACCTCTGCCGACTTCTGCGTCAGAAGTCGATGCAAAGAGTCCAAGCCTCTTTCTACAGGGATCGGCGTGATACCTCTACGCGCCAACTCGTCTACCGTGCCGAGCCGCGCGCCCATGCCGACACCCGACCAGACGGACCACTCGATCGCGTGGCAACGGCAATGCGGATGTTCTGTCTGCCAACTCTCGGTCAAACGCGTGAGCCACTCGTTAGCGAGACCATAATGGGCTTCGCCCGGCAGTCCAGTCCGCGCGATGATCGAAGAAAACGTGATCAAGAGACGCAGACGGTCGGGATCGATCGCGGCGAGTAAGTTCTGCGCGCCCCGAATCTTGGGCGCGAACGTTTTCGTGAACTCTTCCGAGTTGAGATTCTCGATCAGGCACGGAACGTTCCGCGCCGCGCCGTGCAGGATCGCTGTTACTGGTCCCAGATCTCTTTCAACCTCACGGATCGCCTCGCGTGTTGCGGCGGCTTCGCTAACATCAACGCTGTAGTAACGGAAATCAACGCCCGCCGCTTTCATCCTTTCGAGGTTTGTGACGATCTCGTCGTCCGCGTTCGGTTTAGAAAGGCCAAAGATGGCCAGGCGCGCGCCGGATTCACGCGCGAGTCGAAGCGCGCATTCCGCCGTGATCCCGCGTGCGCCTCCCGTCACCACTAACACGTCATCCGGCGTCAGCGGCAAATCGCATTCGTCCGCTTCAAACACGAGTGGTCGCAGAACGGGCTCGTAGCGTTTGCCGTCCGAACCATAACGTGCTTCCACGTGGCCGCGTGCCGCGAGCGCTTCGGCCAAAACCCATGCAGCCGCTTCCGGATGGTCCAGTGGCACGTCAACCACGCACGTGTTGAGATTCTTCGCTTCGAGATGCAGCGTGCGCGCGAAGCTGGCGGCGCCCCCGTGCCCTGAATATTGGCCAAGTACGTAGCGAAAATCGTCGCCACCTTTTAACGCCTCACGCGCACCGTCCAGCAAAAGGTCGATGTGACTCTCGTCAGGTTCAGGCGGAAGAAGCACCACGACGCCATGACCGGCGCCTACCTGCGCGAAAGATCTCTCCACAGCGTTCTTGAGCGGATGGTCCAACGAGGCGAGTATGCGCCAGTCTGCAGCTTCGAATGGACCATCTCGCCGGGGCAAAGCGCGTTCGACGAATTCGACGGAAAACTCTCTAACCCACTCGTCAACGCCGGTGGGAAGTGCTTCTGCATCCGAATCGCCGTTCGCGCTCCCGGCGTGCGCCGCGGCCTCGAGGGCGCGGGCGATTTCAGAGAGGGTCGCGTTTGCGTAGTGTGTCGGGGCTGTTGGCGGTGGAAGATCGAGGCGGCGCGCCGCTTCGGCGACGAGTTGGGCCACCGTGATCGAGTTCAAGTGAAGATCGTCAAGCAGTCTGCTGCCGTCTTCAATGGTTGCGACGGGGAGTTCCAGCCGCTCTGCAACAAGTCGTCTCACAACCTCCAGCGGAGTGTGCGACTCGGCTGGAACTTCCTCCGTCGCGTCCATTTCGCCGGACTGTTCTGAGGACGCGTCCGGCGATAAAGAAATGTCCGTGCTGGCATCATCCGGTGGGGCGAGTTCGCACGGGTTAACAAAGAAGCTCGGGCGCCAGTCGAGTTCGAACGAGCGCGCGAAGCGATCGGCGAACAACTCTTCGTGAGCAACGCGTGCGCCCAGGCAGAAGCATGCGCCAACAGCATTCAAGAGTCCGCGAATCGAAGTCCCGCCCGCATCCAACGCCACGGCAGGCTCGTTACGAAACTGTCCGATCAACCCGCAGAGAGTCGGGCCTGGTCCAACTTCAAGCCACAGATCGACACCCGCATCGGCGGCGGCATCGACTGCTTCCATAAAGCGGACGGGCGAAGTTACTTGTTCGCGTAGCAGCACGCGCAAGTCGTCATTCCCGTTGAGGTGTCGGCCCGTTACAGTTGAAAAGACACGGCGCTGTAGCGGCGCGAATTCTTCGTGCTCGAGATGCGCGGACAAGCTGGTGGCGGCAGGAGCGACCAGCGAGGAGTGGAATGCGTGGGAGGTGCGTAACAGCGTAGTGCGTAGTCCGCGCGCCTCGGCGCGACGCGCTACTGTGTTGATTTCAACCGCCTCGCCGGAAAGGACTGTCTGCTGGGGCGAATTGAGACCCGCGATGACAACTCTTTCGCCGTTCAAGATCTCTTCGACGGCTTGTCTGTCTGCCGCCACACTCAGCATTGCACCCGTGGGACCTTCGACTTTCACCATCGCGCGACCGCGCGCGCGGGCGATTCGCAGCAGTGAAGACTCGTCTAAAGATCCTGCCCAATGGAGTGCTGTGAACTCACCGAGACTGTGGCCCACACCCACGTTCGCTACTATCCCAAAACGGGAGAGGACGCGAAGAGCCGCGACCGAGGACGCAACGATCGCGGGTTGGGCCACGTCCGTCGAGACGCCGTCGCCACGCCACGAATGCTTCGTGTAGGCATACAGGTCTTCGAGGAAATTGAAGCGACGCCGCCAGGCTCCGCCGTCCTTGTAAGATGGCGAGCCTTGGCCGGGGAAGAGAAAACCGATACGCGCTGATGATGGATCAGTGTTGAGAAATAGTCCGCCGTGCGGATCGATCAGCCGCGATGTGCCGCTTCGCGCACGCGATCTCAGCGTTTCGAGTCGTGTCGACAGTTCCGCCGGGCTTGAAGCGATCACCGCTGCGCGGATGGGAAGGGGACGCAGTGTCTCCGACAGGCGTTTGGCAAGATCCGTCAACTCGCTACGCGAAAGGCGAGCGGCGTACGCGAGCACGCGATCGATTTGATTCTCGAGTTGATAGACGTCCCGGGCGCTGAAGAGAAACAGTTCTGCATCCTGTGCAGAGGTTAATAGTGCGCGTTCTTTGGAAGTGAGAGACGCGCGGCGATCGTCGTGTGCCGCTTCCAGCGTCACGTGCGAGTTGATGCCGCCAAAACCCATTGCGCTAACTCCCGCGCGCAGGTTCGCATTGGTGGGGAAGAGTTCGCCCTGTTTGAGAGCGCGGAGCGCAGACTCGTCTCCCTTGAGTTCATCGTGCGGCTCATCACAACCGACTGTTGGCGGAAGGATCTGCGCGTTGAGCGCCATCGTCGCTTTGATCAGTCCCGCAACGCCTGCGGCCGCCTTTGTGTGGCCGATGATCGCTTTGATCGAACTGACAACGGCGGGCGTGTCTTTTGTTCCACCTGCATCGCGACGTGCGCGTGATAGCGCCTGAAGTTCAGTCGCATCGCCAACCGCTGTGCCCGTTCCGTGACCTTCGAAATACGCGACCGTGCCGGCGCCGTACCCCGCACGTGCATAAGCACGTCGCAACGCGATGATTTGTCCGTCGACTTCCGGTCGAGTGATGCCGCCACTGCCGTCCGACGAGACGCCCCAACCGCGTATCACTGCGTAGACTCGCAGCCGTTTCAGAAGAGCGTCTTCATGACGCATGAGAACGATCAGTCCGCAACCCTCACCCGGCCAGAATCCCGCCGAACGCGCGTCATAGACGCGCATCATGTCAGTAGCGAGCGCACCGGTTTTAGCGAACCCGACGAGCTCGAACGGATCGGTACTCAGGTCGACACCGCCCGCGATCGCGACATCAAGATCGCCGGCGGCGAGCGACGAGCACGCGTTAATAACTGCGAGCAATGAAGACGCGCACGCTCCGTCAACCGTGTAACCGCCACCGTTGAGATCGAAGTGATTACAGATGCGTCCGGCAATCGTGTTCGAGAGTCCGCCCGCAAGCGTCTCCGCGCCGACCGGTGGAAAAGGTCGCTTATAAAGACTCTCCATTTGCGCGAGGAGTTCGCGTTGCCGTTCCGGCGGACACGAATCTTCTTCGAGTACTTTCCTGACGACGCGACGCACATACGGCCAGCGCAAGCGCATCGTGTTCGCGCGGGAGAACTCGCCCGTCAGTGTGTTACCGACAAACACACCCGTCCCTTCACGCGGCAGTCCTTCACCTTCCGGAAAGCCGGCGTCTTCGAGCGCCGCCGCAGCGACGTCCAGAGTCAGCCAGTGAACCGGATCGGCCGCGCGATAAGTGCCGCCGGGAACGCGGAAGCGCGCCCGGTCAAACTCGTAACCCTCGATGAAGGCACCCTCGGTTGAGTATGTCTGATCCGGGCTTTGCCGGTCGGAAGACAAGTAGTCGTCGAGATTGAGCCGTTCAGCCGGAATCCGTCTGAAAGCGCGGCGTTGGGCCAACGCATTTTCCCAGAGCTCGTCTGGCGAACGCGCGTCCGGGTAGCGACACGCCATGCCGACGATGGCAATTGCTTGTCCCATCTCACGCCTCCCTAATCATGACAGGAGCCGGTGACGGCGTACTCAACGTCGTTGGTCCAGTGACGGTTATCGCGTCATCTTCACGTCGCCTGGCCCACCGCATCGCGTACATCCACAGACCTCGAACGGTGCACACGATCGTTAGCGCAAAGAAGAGTCCGAAGACCACGTGGGCCATCATCAACAGCCCATAGACAGCCGCAACACTAAAACCAAAGGCGATCTGCTCCCGCCGGCCTGCCGGCGTCGTAGCCGGATCGGTCACCATGTAGAACGTGTAGAGGATGAACGCGACACCAGTCATCGGCACCAACGCCGCGCCGAACGCCGAGTCAAAAAACACGCTCCTCAACGCGGCTTGCGCAATATAGCCGCCGAGCCACGCAGCAATTAACGGCAGCCGATGAGTGAAGCGCGCGTTCAAGAACGTTCCCGTGCAGATGATTACTCCGGGCAAGATCCAGTCGCCGACACCGGTCATGTTCTCCGTGAACTGATACGGCGGTGCAACGCTGACCCACGCGAAGGCGAGCAGCGTTATCGTGATGCCAAAGTTCGAGGGGTTGAAGAAGTGTCGCGTGCCGCCTTTTTCCAGAGGAGCGCGCAAGAGACACTTCGAACAGATGGCCACGACAGATGCGAACATGACTGGTCCAAGCGTCTCGTTTGCGTAAAGGAGCATCGCACACGCGAGCCCAGTGATGTGCGCCGAGAGCAAAAAGTCGACGAACTTGCGCGCGCCGCCACCGAGAAACCTGAGCGGGCGATGATTGAAACGCGCGTCAATGAACTCAAGGAACAGTTCGACACTGTAAGCGGTGGCCAACGCCACCAGAGGTTGGGCCAACGACTGTTCGAAGCCAAAGAAAGCGTGGCCCAGGATATTGAGAACAGTGATGGCGACTGCGAAACGCCGCAGTCCTCCCAAACGATCCGCTCGATTGCCAGTCTCATTTGCACTCATTGACGACTCCCTTCTCACGACCGAGCACGATGGTGTACCAACCGCCCGGCAACAGTTGAATTGTTTCTCGTTGAAGTTCTCCGCGCGCGTCGCGCCAGCGCAGCTCGATTGTTATGGGCCTGTTCTCGGGGAGGTGGCCCAACCCGAACTGCAAATCGGGACTACGCTTACCCGAATGCCCGTTACCACCATCGACTTGCAGCACGAGTGGCGCACGTTCGGGCACAAATGCACGTGCCTGGGCGCCGATTGCGGGACGTGACGCGAGCGTGGTTGCGCCCTTTCCTTCACGGCACACACGCGTTTTTGACAGGCTGTCTTCGACTGGCAGGCGGAGCCTCAGCCCCAGAAAAGTGCCCCCGTTGTTACTCTCATTGCGGTAGAAGTATGAAGTGCCCCACTGATTCGCGACCGCGTAATCGAGACGGCCATCGCCGTCAACGTCTGCTGTCGCGATACCGCGCGTGAGCAGCGGTTGGTCCAGTGAAAGCTGTGCGGCGATGTCGTGAAAACGCCCGTCAGCTCCGCGCACGAAAAAGAAATTGTGACCGTTGCCGCTTACGTCATCGCCGGCTTGCAGGATCGGCCAACTATGCGGGTGGCGCAGTAGTTGGTCGTTTCCCATGACGACTTCGTGGAGTTCGGGCCAGCGGTTGATGTTGCCCTTGAGAAAGCCGGTCGCCTGCAACGCTTCAAGTGTTCCGTCGTTGTTGAAGTCGCCGAACCGTGACTCCCATCCCCAACCGCTACGTGAAAGACCGAGCGACTCGCTGCGATCGACGTAGGGAGCGACACCGTTCTTCATCTGATCGACGCTTCCCGTGCTGAGGAAAGCGAAATTACTCTCTTCGAGTCCGTACTCCTGGGTGATGTTGCTGACCCAGATGTCGGGCCAGCCGTCGTCGTTCATGTCGCCGAAGTCAACACCCATGCCCTTGTACGAGTCGCGCCCGAGCACTTTCGACTTCGTGGTAGTTAGCGATCGCCGTCCTTCCAGCAACTGGAAGCGCGGATGACCTGGCGTCGAACGGTTGTGCAGGAGACGATCGGGGCCGAAGTCGTTGGCGAAGTAGATTTCGGGAAGCAAGTCGCCGTCGAGATCGGCCGCACCGATCGCCAGCGCCCAACCGCGGGCGCTTTGCTCGTCAAGTACGTTGTTGACTTCTTCGAATTGCACGGTTGAACCGGCTGCCGGGGCTTTCCAAAGAAGGAGATGTTTTTTCCCGCCGTTTTGGGCGAGCGACATCGAGTCCTGCATCGTGTCGGGGATGTTGGACCGTGCGTCGAGGATGCGTGCGCCATCCGGGAAGAAGTTGCCGATGATCAAATCCGTGTGGCCGTCGCCGTCGATATCGGCGAGGGTGGCAGCGTTCGTGTACCAGCGTTCGCTGCCGGGAACTAATTCGCTCTGCGTGTAGCTGTTGGCGTTGAGTGCGGTGCGATCTTTCTTGATGAAGACGACTGGAGTACGGCCCCAGTAATACGCGAGCACGTCCTGTTGACCGTCTTCATTAAAGTCTCCAGGCAAACAACCCATTGGCGCCATCGTCGACGCGTTGTAAGGAAGACCGGCCGGCTCGAGAGAGAAGGGTTGATAACGCGCGGGAGTGCCTGGCACCGGCGCGACGATGACCTTGTCAATTCTCGTGTCGACGTAACACGCATCGTTCGGCAGTCCGTCGCCGTCGAGATCGTTCAGCGCGACTGCTGCACCCACGCTGGAGATCCAACCCGACACGCGTTGCAGCGATGGATTGACGTCGCGGATTGTCTTTGGTGTTGGACCGTTCAGCGTCGGCAATGCCGCCGTGCTGAAACGAAAATCTTCGGCGAGTTTCGCTAACTCAGACTCTGAAGGTTTGGGTATGCGTGCGAAAGCGTAGACGGCGAAGACGAGAACGATCGCTGTCAACTTTGCAGCGTGACGCCGGAATGCGCCGGCAATGATCGTCATGTTGTTGTGACCCCCAATGCGATTTTTTCCTGAATGCGGCGGCGCCACACTTCGTAAGCCGGTAGCGCGCCGTCTTCATGCAAGTCTTCCAAAGCAGCGTCGGTAATGGCGGCGAATTGTTCCGCGGAGTATCCACCGATCACACGGCAGACAGTCTCGGTGTGTGAGTTGAGGTTTGCTGCGCGCTGGCGTGTCTTGGCGGCAAAGGCGACACCTTGAGCAAACGCTGGAAAGTGTTTGCCGGCAGCGGCTCGCAACGACTCGATAGCGGCTCGTCCGCAACCACCGGCGTAAGCGCAAGCCAAGCCTGCACCACTCCACAGATCGTCGCGTCGCGCGGAAGGAAAGGCTTCGATCGCGTTCACAACCGCTGAAACGTTCGCGCCTTTTACAAACCAGATGCTGCGGCCGAGACCCTGATCGAAGACGTGCAGTTCGTACCCGTGAAGACGCGTCGGAAGCGCGCGCTGTTCGACGTATCGAGGCCAATTGAAATAGCCTTCGTGAAAACCGTAACCGTCAACTACGAGCCAGCGCAGCAGCGGATCGAGTCTGTTCAGCTGCGGCGTGACGTCTCGCCGTAAACGTGCGAGCGCCCAACCCAATCCAACGTGCATCATGTAGATGTGAGGTTTGGCGAAACTCTCAGTGAAACTGCGCCAGCGATCTCTGCGCCATGGCGTGAAGCAATCAAGTAAGGCCAGTCCCATCGCGGCGCCTTCGAAAGCAAACCCACGCAGCTCTGCATCGACAGCCGACAGCCGGCGCGCGAGTGACATAAACTCTGACTCTTCCAGCGCCGCGTGATAGCCACTCAAAAACGTGATCCCGATTTGCTCGAGACGCAGGCGGGCTTCGTCTTCGCCAGCGAGGAAGCCGCGTTTAGCGAAGCTCGCCTCAGCCGGTGAAAGACCCAGGAAACGTCGACGCGCTTGCCCGAGTAACGAAACCCTATTCGTAACTGTCGTCTCACGAATTTGCATACTTATCCGTCCGCGTATGAATCACGACGCGCGCACTTCGACGAGCATCGTTCATCGCCATTAACCGTCGGGAGTTGTCATTGCCTGGGCTAGACGATTGGCAGAGAGGAATTCTTAATCTGGCGGCGGAGGTCGGGTAACGCCGCCTGTCCGATCGTCTGTATTGAGTGTGCGGAAAAGAGTATGAGCCTCAGTCGCGGAAACTGGCGTGGCAATTTTGGAAGATGTGATTCAGCAAGATTGAACAAGTAAAGAAAGTCGCAGGCGTGCTGAAATCTTCAGCGCCGAAAGACACGGAGGTGAACGCAAAGCATGGCCGCAACGGATTCTCGATCCGAAGCTCAAGCCACTCCGTTGAGTTCGGACAAAAGTATTTCTGAGGAGGAAAAAGATCGATGAAAGAGATCACACGGAGGCTTTACACAAAACCGGTCATGCTCGGCATGGCGTTTCTTGTGGGATTGGCGCTCGTGGCTGCCTTGTTCATCACACAGAAGAGCACGGCGGCGCCGGGTTCGTTTCCAGTCGCTGCAGGACCCGACGAATTCGAGACGGCTGGCGACGGCGAAACCTTCCATGACTTCCACGGCAAACCCATTCCCGCGGATTTCTTCGGACCAGGTTCCAATGCGTATAACCAGCTTGTGCAACTCGTAGGCGTGCCGCTGGGACCAGGCAGCAATGTCGACACGGTCATCACGCGGAACCAAACTGTCTTCCAGGCCGGTGGCAGCACGTCGCTCACGATGACGGGGCTTTCTCTAAGAGCCATCACCCCGCTTACGATCACCTTTAACAACGGCACGCCCACGCAGACATGGAACATGACTGTGGGCTTGTCCAATTACAAGGCTTCGACCGGATCGATGACGATCAACTTGAATACCTTTGACTCAACGTTGAAGGTCTGGCCGAAATTCACTTTCACGCGCGTAGGCGGCGGTGGTGGACCAATCGTTCTCGACACCGGCGCTCCCGGCGGCCCTGGCTTGCAGGCGTCCGCAACAATCGAACCGAGTGACGGGGTCGTCTTCGAACCCGCGCCGGCTCCGACGGTCGCACCCGCTCCGTGCGCTGTGATCGACACGTTCGAAGGAACTACCAAAGTTGGTGGCTCTTTCAATTCCGCCGCGGTAGCAGCCAGCACGTGCCCGCCGATCACGCTGAGTTCCGTTAACTCGCCGTGGAATAACTGCCCGGGCTTCTGCATTCCCGTGCCGATCACCGAGGAAGAGCGCTGGGCGCGTCATAGACCTGGACCAAGAGGAACGATAGCCAACACTACAAAAGGCGGAGCAGTCGCCGAGTAACTCACCTTAATTGGTAACCGTCATCGCTTTGTTTTGAGCCGCGGTGCCGGATCGGTCGATCTACCTGCATTCCTCCCAAACGCCCTGGCTGGCCTCACCCGCGACTTCGATTACGGAGTCGCGGGTGAGGATTTACAGTCTTCACGCACAGTAATAGAATCTCGGGCCCTTATGACAGACGTAATCCAGTCTCATAAATCGTGCGGTTCGGGACGGAGCCTGCGCTGTGCAGCCGCGGAAACCCTGGTTTGGCTCGTGTTGTTGAGCGTCGGGGTGAATTCCGCGGAGTCACTTCAGGAAAACAGCGCCTCTCCGACACAGGAACAGGCGAGCGCTTATCCCGTAGTCGTTGGACAACCAGTCGCGCGCGAAATGCGCGGAGGCGAAGAGCACAAGTATCGAGTGACGCTAAGCGCCGGTCAGTACGCGCGTATTGCAGTAGAACAAAAAGGCATCGATGTGGTGTTGGTGTTTGCGGGAACGGATGGCAAACCACTTCTCGAAGTCGACAACAACCTCAGCGGCACACGAGGCACGGAACTAGTTTCGCTGGTGGCGGACGTCAACAGCAATGTCGTGTTCAATGTGCGCTCGTTTGAGAAAGATGCATCGGCTGGAAGATACGAGTTGCGGCTCGAAGATCTGAGAACCGCGACCGATGCCGATCGCAAATGCGTTGCCGCCGAGCGTTCGTATTTCGCCGCTGCAAAACTACAAGGTCAAAGAACAGGCGAGTCGCGGCGCAAGGCCATCGAACAGTACGGGGAAGCGTTGCTACTGATGCGGGAAGTGGGCGACCGCCGGGGTGAAGCAATGACGCTCACCAACATGGCGACGATCTACAACGTTCTTTCCGAACAACAAAAGGCGCGCGATTACCTTAACCAGGCACTCACCGTCTGGCATGCCGTTGGTGATCGTCATCTGGAAGCCCTGACGGTTTTAACCAGCGCGAAGCTTTACTACACGGTCGGTGAGCCGCGGAAATCGCTCGACGATTGCAATGTCGCGCTTCCCGTCATGCGTGCAGTTGGGGATCAGAGCGGCGAGGCCGGAACGCTCATGCAAATGGGCTCCGATTACAGAACCTTAGGCGAGCCGCAAAAAGCCCTCGATCATTTCGCGCAAGCGCTTCCTTTGTGGCGCGCCGTGGGTGACCGCCGGAATGAAGCGATCATCCTCAACAACATGGGCACGGTTTATTACCTTCTGGCTGAGCCGCAGAAAGCGTTTCATTATTTTCAACAGGCACTCCCGCTGGCGCGTGGCGAAAGCGATTGGCGCGTCGAGGCCGTGACGCTCATCAACGTGGGAAACGTTTACAACCTTCTGGAAAAGCCGGAGCAGGCGCTCGAACATCTCGACCGGGCACTCAAACTCGCGCGAGACAATAAAGACAACAGGATAGAAGCTGCTGCGCTTACTCAAACAGGAAGTGCGTACAGCTCTTTGGACCAGCAGGCTAAGGCAGTCGAGTTTTTGGAGCGTGCACTCCAGCTTCGAATAGCCACGCTCGATCGCCAGGGTGAGGCGATAACGCTCAACCATCTCGGACGCGTCTTTGATTTGTCGAAGGAGCCGCAGAAAGCGCTCGAGAACTATGGCAAGGCTCTTCCGATCTGGCGCACCGTGGGCGATCGCAACGGCGAAGTCGCTGCGCTTTACGGGATGGGCCGCGCTGAATCGAAGCTCGGCGATCTTCTCAAGGCGAGTGAACGGACCGATGCCGCGCTCGCTATCATCAACACCTTACGCACCAAGGTCTCCAGCCGCGATCTGCGCGCCTCTTACTTCGCCTCGGTACAAGACTTATACAAACTGCACATCGATCTACTGATGCGGCTTCATCGCCGTCAGCCAACAGCCGGGTTTGATGTTGCCGCGTTGAAGACTTACGAGCAGGCACGCGCGCGGAGCCTGATGGACATGTTGGCTGAAGCAAGCGCCGACATCCGTCAGGACGTCGATCCCGGCCTGCTCGCGCGCGAACGATCTTTACGCCAGACGCTCAACGCCGAAGCGGAGCGGCAGATGCGCATCTTCGGCGGCAAGCACTCGGACGAATCAGCGAACGCGGTGCGGCGCAAGATAGAAGATTTGTTGACGCAGTTGCTCTCGATCGAGGCTGAGTTGAAAGCGCGTAGCCCGCGGTACGCAGCCTTGACACAGCCCTCGCCGCTTGGCCTCGCGGAGATCCAAACCGCGGTTACGGATAGTGAAACGTTGCTGCTCGAATACTCACTTGGCGAAGAGCGTAGTTATCTGTGGACAGTGACAGCGAATTCTTTTTCAAGTTACGAATTGCCGCCGCGCGTGGTGATCGAGGCGGCGGCCCTTCGCTGCTATGAACTGTTAACGGCGCGGAACCGGTACGTGAAGTTTGAGACAGCGGATGAGAAGCGCCAGCGCGTTCGGCAAGCGGATGCCGAATATCCGAAAGCAGCCGCGGCTTTGAGTCAGATGTTGCTTGGACCAGTCGCCGCACAGTTGGGACGGAAGCGTTTGCTGATTGTTCCTGATGGCGCGTTAGAGTATTTGCCGTTTGCCGCGCTTGCGGCGCCGAGTCAGGCGCAATTCGTGCCGCTAATGGTCGAGCATGAAGTTACGAGCATTCCGTCTGCATCAACGCTCGCAGTACTCAGGCAGGAGTTTCACGAACGCGCGCCGGCTGAGAAGGTCGTAGCTGTTTTCGCGGATCCTGTGTTCGACAAGTCTGATGAAAGGCTAACTGGAAACTCGAGCCGCAACACGGGCGCGCACCGCAGAGCGCACGCGACGGTGATGGACGCTTTGGAGATGCAGGAGCCGGCAACGTCTTCCGAGACCCAGGCTTTACCGCGGCTTCCTTATACGCGACAAGAGGCGGAAGCAATCCTGGCTCTTGCTCCTGCAACGGGCCGAATGGCTGCGCTCGGTTTTGAAGCTAATCGTGCAACGGCGATGAGCGACGGTTTGAGTAAGTACCGGATCATTCACTTTGCTACGCACAGCTTTCTCGACAGTATGCACCCCGAGCTTTCCGGCATTGCGCTTTCGATGTTAGACAGCGAGGGAAAACCGCAGAACGGCTACTTGCGCGCGCACGAGATCTTCAACTTGAGGCTAGGGGCAGAGTTGGTTGTGTTGAGCGGTTGCCGCACGGGCCTTGGAAAGGAAGTGAAGGGCGAAGGTCTCTACGGAATGACGCGTGGTTTCATGTACGCCGGATCGAAGCGTGTGCTGGTTAGTTTGTGGGATGTTCAGGACCAGGCCACTGCACGGTTGATGACGGGTTTTTATCGCGGGCTGCTGGGACCGAAAAGACCCGCTACCGCGGCGGCGCTCAGAGCGGCGCAGATCGCGATCTGGCGTGAAGGACGCTGGCAAGCGCCGTATTACTGGGCCGGCTTCGTGCTGCAGGGCGAGCCTAAGTAGCGGCTTTTCCAAGAATACCACCAACACAGTTGGTGGTATCTTCAGACTTTGCCTACTAAAGTAGACTAAATCGCAACAATCCCACCGACGCAGTCGTTGGTGCTTTCATATCCCACCTACAACAGCAAACGATCGCGCAATAATCCCACCGACGCAGTCGGTGGTGTTTTTCATATCCCACCTACAACAGCAAACAATCGCGCAATAATCCCACCAACGCAGTTGGTGGTGTTTTTCATATCCCACCTAGAACAGCAAACTATCGCGCAATAATCCCACCAACGCAGTTGGTGGATCGTTCACTCACTGCCTGCAAATGAACGATCCACCGACTGCGTCGGTGGGATTGAATCTCTAACGTATAGTGTTGTAGGTGAGATATGAAAGCACCACCGACTGCGTCGGTGGGATTTCGACCGCTGGGCAAAGCAGTTCACGGATGTTAGTGTCCGCCGCGAGCTTGCCTGATTTCGGATACCAAATCCTTGATTATTTGAGATACAACTGTTGTGGTCTCGCCGGAATAACGGCGTGTTCCTCCCGTCTTGGGCCAAAGCACTGTTCCGCGCGCGTTAACTAGTCTCGCCGAGGTGCCAGTTTGAGAAACTACGATTTTAAGAGAGGCATCTGCTTCGTCAGCGTTGGTAGTTGCGGCAATTACGCCGCTCGATCCCAGGCTCTCAACGAGGTTGGCGCGTAAGTCATTCAATGACGCGTCGCCGCGCACGTCGATATAAATCTTCTTTACTTCCTTGAGCGACAGATTGGCGACGACATTGCTGCTGCGCGTCACATCGTCCGCAACTTCTTCGTCGCCGGACGGTGCTGGAGTTTCTACAGAGCGTGTGGCCGTAGCGGGTGGCTTTGTTCTGTCAGTCGTAACGCGTCGTGGCGGTGGAGATACGATCGGATTCGGTTCCGGTGTCGCCGCTTTAGCAATAACTTCACCACTCGACGGATTTGCCGGTTCGCTAACCGGAGGCGTAACGACGTTGCTGACCTGCGCTGGTCCACTTGTTTGCCGCGACGTTAGTGTCACATAACCGGCATAGCTCGTCAGGCCAATGACCACCAGCACACTTACGGCAAGCACGTGTCGCGCCGATATCCGCGCGCCGCTCAACAAACTGCGTGGTCCCTGCTCCCGGCTAAAACGTTCCCTGAACTGTTGCCACCACAAACGCACCGCTCTCAGCGGGCTCGTTTCCCGATAGCCGAACTGGACCAACAGGTCAGCCTCACCATTCACTTCGATCTGCCGTCGCCGAATACTGAGCGACAAATCCTGTCCGCCTTCCAACCGGATTGAAGAGACGATTGGTGCGTCTTTCCCAAACGAAGTGAGCAGGTGCGTCGCGAGCAGGAGTTCGCCGTGCAGGTCAGTCGTCTTCACTTCGATGAGCTCTGCATCCTCTTCAGTGCTAAAGCTGATGCTCGACTGTTCGGCGGGATTCAGTCTTGCTCGTTCTATCCCATCGACCACGATACGTACGACGGCGGATGACGCACGGCGACGGCGCCCCGACTCTTCGTCGAGCATGTGGTTGATCTCCGCGAGTTCAGCCGCGTCCAACTCCGCCGGCGCGCTACGCTGCCGCGGTGGAGATTGATCGTTCGTGTCCTCTGAGAAAAAACGCGGCAACTCCATCCGCTCTTCCGGCGGGCGGTAAGCGAAAGCCGCGATCAACTTCTCAAAGCACTCCGGGTGCAGGATCGCGTGGATGCGGCTTACTTCGACTTCGTTTTCGTCGCCGCTGCTCTTCGACGTCAGCGAGGTAATGACCGACTTAAACGGATCGAAGTCACTCGGCACCTGGCATTGCGTGTCCCAGGGGGTGAACAGGCGGAGGCACTCTCTCACGAGCGACCTGAGTTCGTATGAGCCTTGCTGGGTTTCAAATCTCTCTTCACCGCGCCGTTGCCGGCAGGCTCGGATCAATTGACCAAAGCGCTGGCCCATCTCCTGCATCAAGACGGCTTTACGCGAGCGATAATAGTAGTCGTCCTTGACCCGCTCGGGCTCACCGATCACTGCGTTGTAAATTTCCATGGTTTCAAGCGTGCTGTAGCTGTGTAGGAGGCGGCTGACACCGAGCGTAACGTAGAAGGCGTTTCTCTTGGTCGTAATTCTCACGAGATGCTTAATGAAGTAAACGAGAAGGTCTTCCTCATTCGCTGGATCGCCGACAGCGGGAACGCCTGACGGCGCGACCTGGGCGGCACGCTCCTTCTGGCGCTCATAAGGTTCGGATTCGACATAGACCAGGCGCTGAAGCAAGTGAAGATCGCTGAACAAAGCTTTGTTGCGGATGCCGTCAGTGCGGCGCGACTCTCCGCGCGAAAACCTTCCAACCGGAATGTAGTACAAACGCTTGCTCTGGACCGCCATCGCGACGTTCAACTTGAGCGTTGCAGCCGCGACGATCCGGACGGCCGTATCTTTTTCCTGATGGAGAAAGTAGGCGAGTCGGTAGGCTTTGTTCAGCACGTCTTCTGTCGATACTCTGTTCACCGCACGTTCCTGCCTCGAAGCGTGTACATTTTCGGCGGAGCCCTGGTCCGAGTACCGTGTCATTTTCGGAATTTCGGTAAGCCGATCTAGTCTTATGATTCTGTGGTAGGATGGGGCACTAGCCAAATACCCGACCTCACGGTTTCAGTCCTGATTAGGAGAAATTCACATGAGGAAGACGCTCGCTCTGTTGCTTGCCGCTGGTTTCTTATACTTGGTGCCTTCTCACCCTGTGTCTGTCAAAAGCCAGTCTTTGGCCGCGACCAGCAAGTTTCAGACGGTCGCCAATCCTATACCTAACCGCTACATCGTCGTGCTGGCGAGCACCGATCTGAGTCCGATCGCCACTCCCGCTCCGACGCCTGTACAAGCGGCTCCCAAGGGCACTCAGGCTGCAACCGCGTCAAATCAGGATTCCGCCGCCGCGGTGATCAATCCCGATTTGATTGGGCAGCAATTTGTTGCCTCACCAATTCCCGACGATCCGGTGGTGGTTGCGACAGCAACTAACCTGACCGCCACTTACGGCGGCACTTTCTCTGTCACGTGGAGCAACGCGCTCAAGGGGTTTCGCCTGAACTCTACCGAGGCGGAAGCGATCTCGATGAGTGGAGATTCGCGCGTCGCATTCATTGTGCAGGACGGCGCAATCGCGGTGGGGACGCCGGACGGCGAGCCGATCGTCATGGTCCCCGATCCGAATATCGAGTTTCAGCACCCGCAGCCCAACGCTTCGTGGGGACTCGACCGTATCGATCAACGCTATCTGCCGCTTGATAAAGAGTATGAGTATCACAACAACGGTCTGGGCGTGAACGTCTACGTCATTGATACCGGAATTCTTCCCACCCACTGGGAATTTGGTGACCGTGCGTTTGCCATCTACGACGCGGTTAACCGCGAGGGTACCGGTAATATGATCGGTATCGACTGTAACGGGCACGGCTCGCACGTAGCCGGCACAATCGGCGGTCGAACGTTTGGTGTGGCTAAGAGGGCCCGCCTGTTCGGCGTGCGCGTGCTCAACTGTCAAGGCACCGGCGCGTGGTCGGACGTCATCGACGGCGTCAACTTCGTGACCTGGCACAGCAGACAGCCGGCGCAACAGGGAACGCCGGCGGTAGCAAATATGAGTCTTGGTGGCGCGAGCAACAGAGCCGTTGACGCGGCGGTCAGAAATTCAATCAGGGCACAGGTGACTTATGTAGTCGCGGCCGGGAACGGTAACAGTGACGCGCGCGAGTATTCGCCAGCCGGACTTCCCGAGGCGATAACCGTCGGCGCCACGGACAAATCTGACGGTCGAGCCGAGTTTTCAAACTACGGGCCGGCGCTGGATGTTTTTGCGCCCGGTGTCAGCATTCCTTCGGCCTGGATTGGCAGCGATGTGATGATCGCGACGGCTTCGGGTACATCAATGGCGGCGCCGCACGTAACCGGCGTCGTAGCGCAGTATCTTCAGAACCATCGCACCGCGTCGCCCGCCGCGGTTCGTTCAGCACTCGTAGGTGTTTCGACATCCGGTGTAATCAAGAACCCCGGGGAAGCATCCCCAAACCGGTTGTTGTTTACAGAGTACTGAGCCACAAGAAAGCACAAAAAGCACATAGGATTTTGTGGCGATGTTTTCTTGTGCCTTTTTGCGGCTACGTTTTCGCAAAGTTCATTGCTTGCTTTCCGAAACTGTGATATACCGCGACCTACGTAACTCTCACTCTTGTGGGCTCCTCAGGCGATTAGTCACTTGTTGAATCCCAGAGTCAGGGACTGCGACCGGGCGGTGTTAACCTCGGAGTGGTCCACTCCGAAGTCTTCACCAAATCATTAAACCTCGAAGGCGAAGCGCGCCTGTCCAACGCTTTGCAGGAGAGACGTTAATGGTGAAGCGGATTTTGATTCTCAATTCCTACACGCTTACCTCCAAGCGTGCCGAGGATCAGGTGAGGATCCGTTCGTTTTTCGAAGGACTCCACTCTTCCGGTTATCAACCAGACAAAAACGTAAACGTTCAAATCGTTGATTCCAATAGCATTGCGGAACTCGAGACTGAAACCCGCAGCGCCGCTCGAGCCGGGCTCGATGTGATTCATGCCGTTGGCACTCCCAACGCGATCGTGGCCGCGGAGTGCGGTGACGGAGTGCCTGTTGTTTACTACGGCGCGCATCCCGAAGGTGCGGGCGAGGCGAAATGCCGCGATGCCGGCGTTTCCGGAATGGTACTGACCCTTCCGTTCACCCAGAACTACAAACACTTCCGCTTCATTCGCAAAGTCTTCCCGAAGTTGAAACGGGTCTGGGTTCCGTTTTACGAAAGCACCGTGTTCTGCCGGCAGGAGATGAAACAACTCCACCGCGATCGCCGGCGCAGTGAGAAATCACCGTGGATTGCCGGATCTGAACCGTCGATCGGTTATCGCAGTCTCGCGAATCTCTGCTACATCATCGGTCTTGACTACCGTGAGTTTGTCTATCGCGACAGCGAAGATCTTCTGTGGGGATTGGATCAGATCGATAACGTCGCCGGTGAAGACGTGTTGATGCCCTACAACGATAGTGTCTATTGCGAAGACGCACCCGTCACCCTCGGAAACTTCTCGATCGATCGCAACTTCCCGCTCTTTTGGAACAACAACACTGAAGCCACGCAAATCGGCGCGGTCGCCGCTATTTCCGGCTGCTTTCGTGAAGCAGGGATCGAAACGGGGAAGATGGCCGCAGCTATTCTGAACGGCACCAATCCCCGCAGCATCGGCCTGCTCCGATCGAGCAAAACCTACAGCAGCCTGAATATGGTCCGGGCACATGCTCTCGGACTGGAACCAGCAGCCGGCGTCGTGGCCCAGTTTGACGAAGTAATCACAACCGAGATGTTCAATGCCGCAAGCCCCGGAGGAAGCATGTAATGGAAACCGCAAATGTAGAAGAGATCGTAAACGCACGCTTCGCAGAGATCATGAACCTCAATCCGGAAGAACTTAACCTGGATGCGGATCTGTTCGCGGAGTACGGCCTCACGTCAGTCAACGCGCTGAAGTTGATTTCACAAGTCGAAGTCGAGTTTGACATCGACATCGACGAAGACGAGGCGCGCAATATTCACAAACTAAACGACGTGATCGATTTAATAAAGAACAAGTCAACCTAACCATCGCCGGCTATGCAGGCGGATCGGGATCGGAGGTACTCACATGACGAAAGTGTTGCTGACGTCGGTTTTCCGTCCTTTTGGTGAAGCAAGCAGGTTCAACAAAGCCGGCGATGAAGAGTTGTTGGACTACCTGGCTTCACGTCTCACGCGCGAGCCGGGACTATTCGCGTTGAGTAGTTACGTGCCTGCTTCCAGTTTGCATCTCATCGGTGCGAACCTGCCGGCCGAAACACGCGTGCTCGAGACGCCGAGCGTCGAAGAGTTCATTGCCGAACTCAAGAAAGGTCCAGATTACGTCGGGATCTCCACGCTCATTAAAGGCTTCGGGAAAGTGTCCAAGATGATCGCGCTCACGAGGCACTACGCGCCCAAGGCAAAGGTCGTGGTCGGAGGTTTCGGCACCGCGCTCGATGAAATCGAACAACTCAAGCCTGATTACATCTCCAAAGGCGAAGGCGTGCGTTTCATGCGCAAGCTTTTGGGCGCGGAACCTGAGGTTCCCTTCATTCATCCGCGTGTGCAGGCGCAAATGACGCTCAGAATCTTTCGCGACTACAACTTTCTCGACAAGGAGACGATGGGCCTCATCACCAGCGGCTTCGGCTGTCCTCATGCCTGTGACTTTTGCAGCACGTCGGCTTACTTCGGCTATCGCGCGATTCCGTTCCTGACCGATGGCAAGGCGATGTACGAAGCCATGAAGGGACAATGCCGCGAGTCAAACGGCAAGACCAGCAACTTCCTGATCTTCGAAGAAGACCTCATGCTCTTCAAAAACAAGGTCTCGGAAATGGGTGAACTGATCGAGAAGGATCCGCAGGACAGTTTGGGTTATGCCTGCTTTGCCACTGTCAAAGCATTGTCTCGTTCGGATCTGGAAAAGATTATCGCGGGCGGTTTTCAACACGTTTGGATCGGCGTCGAGTCGATGGCTGTCCCTTACAAGAAAGGTGAGGGGCGCGACATGAAAGGCTTGTTTGACGAGCTGCATTCTTACGGTGTTACGACCACAGGTTCGATGATCTTCGGTCTGGACCATCACACGCCGGAGATGATTCCGCACGAGACCGAATACATGTCTACACTGCGACCCTCGACTTGCCAGTTCGGCAGTCTGCTTCCGGCGACGGGGACCGAGTTGCGCAAGCGGCTCGAAGACGAGGGAAGAATCCGCAACTTCGATTACCGCGAATCAGACCTCTTCTCGGATGTGTTGATTCACCCGAATTTCAAGGAAGGTCAACTGAAGGAAGTCACGCTAAAGGCTTACGAGGATCTCTACGAAGCGATCGGCCCTTCGATCTATCGCTTATGGACCACGTGGTTCGCCGGTTACAAGAAACTAAACGGGAACCCCCGTCTCGGCCTGCGCAAACGAGCGGAAGTTTACGCCTCGCGTGTGAAACGACTCCGGCCACTCTTCATGCAAACGGGAGCGTTCCTGCCAAACGATGAGATCCGGCGCCAGGTAGATGAAACACTGCGAGAAGTGGCTTCGGAATTTGGCCCGGCGACGGTCAGCGAGCACGGTCGTGCCGAACTCTTCAAACACATCTTCGCCTTGGAAGAGGCCAAGAGCCGGCACCTGGAGAAGAAGTTTGTCGAGCCTTCTCTGAATGTACGCGACTATGGTCCATACATGGAAAATGTTGCGGCGATGCGTTCTTTTTCGGCGGCTTAACTGAAAGGAAAGTCAATGGCCAAGAAAAAAATGTTACTCACCACCGCTCCTGTCGAAGAGATCGTTCTCACGGCACGCGCGCATAGAAAAAACCCGACCCTGCGCACGATCGATGAATGCTTCCACCTCGGAAACAATATCGAATACGTCAACGGGTTCACTCTGCCCAACTACGCCACGCGGTTCATTAAGTCGAACGTTCCATCGATCGATATTCTTGAATATCCCACGTGGGACGAGTACCGCGCCGCGCTCAACGACGAGCAGTACGACGTGGTCGGGATCAGTTTCTGGACGTACACGTCGGGCGAAGCGATCAAGATGGCGCAGATGGCTCGCGAGGCGGGTGTTCCGGAGGTTTGGGGTGGCGGGCACGGCGTCAGTACGCCGGGCATTGACGTTCATTTCGATCGCACCTTTAGAAGCTACTCTGAATACGATCTCAAGCCGCTGATTGAAGGCGAAGAGTTAGTCGACTTTCGCCATCCGGATCTTTCGGCGAAGTACGACTTCTACCTTGAAGAGATTCCAACGGGATATCTCTTCACGATCCGCGGGTGTCGCGCTCCCTGTAACTTCTGTTCCGGCCCACGCTACTACCGGCGTTTGGCGCTCACAACCGAGACCGAGATCGATCGCATTCTCGATTTCTATCTGTCGCGCGGCATTCGGCACATCACGGTCGTGGACGAGACTTTTCTGCAGCGCGTCGATGAGGCGAAACGGATCATCGCGGCGATGGAAAAGCGGGGGATGAGTTGGACGTGCACGTCTCGCATCGACGTTTTGTTGCGTCACGTTGACGAACTCGCCGAGCATGGACTCAAGAATGTCTACGTGGGCATCGAGTCGATGAACGACGTTTCGTTAAAGATGGTCCGGAAGTGCTCATCGGCAAACAAGACAGCGAATTTGTTGAACCGGCTGGCAGAACTCGGTAGCTTCGCCTTTGGTACTTATATGATCTGTATGGATAACGATACCGAAGAGAGCGTCAAGGAAGACATTGAGAAGCTTTCGCACTTCGAGGCGCTCTACGGCGCGATCTTCTGGATCACCACGCCATTTCCGGGCACGGATTTGTGGGATGAGATGGAACAGCAGGGTCGCATCGTCGACCGGGACTGGAAGAAGTACACCGCGCTTCATCTCGTCAACTCGCATCCGAACTTCACGCCTGAGGAAGCGCGCAAGCTGCTTTACCACTGCGTGAAGAGCCATTGTCACCCGATGAACTTCCGCAAGGAGAAGATCATCCGCCGCTGGAACAAACTCGAGCGGAGCGGTCCGGATCTCAAACCTGCTGGTCCATACAAGGTCGAGGCCGAACCGTGGGTGAATCCTCCGGTAACGGAGTGGCGCCCGCTCTCGGATGCCCAACCGGCCCTTAGCGAGGATTTCATTCAACTGCACAGCAGCATTCACGAAG
>DATEHX010000261.1:0-38141 GCA_035279345.1 Pyrinomonadaceae bacterium
TCCCTCGATCGCGAGAAAGCTGGTGATGTTGTTGAGCGCACTCATCAGCGGCAGTCGCGTGACGAGACCAACTGACGAGACTTCGGGAGCGGCCGCAAGATTTGTTTCGAGCTGTTTGAGAAACGCAGCGCGTTTTTGTGCATCCTGGTAAGCGGCGTTCGGAAGCCCGATCTGCATCGTCAACACATTTTCAGTGTTGAAGCCGGGCTTGACGTCGAGCAGATGCGCGAAACTCTTCAACAGCAGGCCCGCGCCAATCAACAGGACCATTGCCATGGCGGTTTCAGCAATTACCAGCAGGCTACTCAAACGGCGTTGACGGCGATCGGCGATCGCTGTGCGGCCGCCTTCTTTCAAAGCGGAGTGAAGATCGAATTTGAGTGTCTGCCAGGCGGGAGCCAGGCCAAACACGACTCCAGTTATCACGGAGGCCGCTAACGTGAAAGAAAGCACGGTGAAATCTACGCGGATTTGGTTGTACTGCGGGAGGGAGACCGGATTCAGTGCCAGCAGTGCTTGCACGCCCCAGGAGCCGAGCAGGATTCCAGCACCACCGCCGAGCAGTGAAAGCGTGATGCTTTCAGTCAGCAACTGCCGCAACAAACGCAGGCGGCCTGCACCGAGCGCCGCACGCACGGCAATTTCTTTCTGTCGTGACGCACTGCGCACGAGCATCAGGTTAATGATGTTCGCGCACGCAATCAGCAATACCAAGCCAACAGCTCCGGTTAACAGCAACAAAGCCGGACGCACTTTTCCGGTGAGCTGAACGTGCATCGGAACAACGCGCAAGCCGACACCGGAATTCGTGTCGGGGTATTGGCCTGCCCACTGACCCGCAATCGCATTTAATTCATTGCCGGCTCCCGCGGGTTTCAAATCGTCAGCGAGGCGGCCCACGACTGACAGCAACCGCACCTGACGCCCGCTTGACGCAAATTGATTCTGCATCAGCGGCGCCCACAACTGCGCTGCCGGATCCAGCAACTGAAAACCACGCGGCATAACACCAACAACTGTCGCGCTCGTACCGCTCACCGTGATCTGCTGCCCCACAATATCCTGATCGCTGCCAAACCGCCGCTCCCACAAACTGTGACTAATGATCGCCACGGGTGTCCCACCGACGCGATCCTCGTCGCTCGTGAAATTGCGTCCGCGTGTTGGAGCGACTCGCAACAGTTCAAACAAGTTCGCCGACACATACATGCCCTGCAACGGTTCGGGTTCGCCGCCACCGGTCAGCGTGAAGTTCCAGAGCGGCGACGCAGCGCCGACGGCGCTAAACGTCTTCGTTTGATTCTTGAGATCGTTGTAGTCCGCGAAGGAGAGCGGCTGTTCCTGATTGGTGTCTTTCGTGGTCCAGATCATTGCTAGCCGCTCGGCGTCCTGGAATGGAAGCGGGCGCAGCACGACCGCGTTGACCACCGTGAAGATCGCGGTGTTCGCACCGATGCCGAGTGCTAGCGTCACAATGCAGACCGCCGTGAACGTCGGGTGTTTGATCAGGCTTCGCAGCCCGTAACGAATGTCTTTCCACATAGTTTTTATAGGTCCTATAGGCCCTATAGGACCTATTCGTACCTTAGCGCGATCAACGGATCGACCTCTGTCGCTCGCCGCGCCGGCAGCAGACAGGCGACAAGCGCCGCCGTCAAACAAACCACGCCCGCCGCGACGTACACGAGCGGATCTGCGGGCGAGACGCCGAAGAGCAAGCTCGACATCAATCGTGTTAAGCCGAACGCAGCAGTAAATCCAATCACGGCGCCGATCAGCGCGAGCACGATTCCCTTCCTGAGCACGAGCAACACGATCGCGCTTCTGGCAGCACCGAGCGCCGCGCGAATCCCGATCTCTTTGGTGCGTAGGGCAGTCGCGTAGGAAATCACGCTGTAAATCCCAACCGCAGCCAGCAACAACGCGAGCGTAGAAAAGATCCCGAGCACGAGCGTGTTGAAACGGCGCGGCGCCGTGGTCGTCGCTACAACTTCCGACATTGTCTTTACGCTGGTTAACGGCTGACGTGGATCGAGAGCCGCAACTTCACTACGGATCGTGCTCGCAACGGTTGCAGTCGGGAGAAGACTGCGCACAAGCATGTAACGATGTCGCTGCGGTGCGACAGTCTGCGAAAGATACCAGTCTGGTTCCGGTTGCGAATCGAGCGCGCGATGCGGAGTGTCTTTGGCGATCCCAATGATAGTGACCCACGGATTCTCGGGCCGCGGCAAGCCGAGCGTAATCCGTCTTCCAATCGGATCTTCGTTGGGCCAATAACGCGCGGCCATCTTTTGATTGATGATCGCGACCGGCGCAGCGCCCGGACTCGTGTCGTCAGCGGTGAAATCGCGGCCTTTGACGAGTGGGATGCCGAGCGTTTGCAGATAATTCGGACCAACCAACTGCCAACCAGCAGTCGTTAAATTCGCGGGGTCTAAACGTCTTCCCTCGATCGCAAACGGATCGTTGCCGGCGTTGCCGCTGAGCGGCTGTTGCGTACTGAAGCTTACAGCTTGAACACCGGGCTTCGTTTCGATTCGCTGGACCAGTTCGCGATAAAAGTCCTTCACCTGACCCGGCTCTTTATAAGCGGCGGCGGAGAGATCGACTTCAACGCTAATCAGATTCTCGGTGACCAAACCCGGATCGACGCGTTGCAAATTGAAAAGACTCTTAACGAGAAGACCCGAACCAACGAGCAGTAATACAGCGAGCGAAACTTCCGCCACCACCAGCGCGTCTGACCACCGGCCCGGTCTGCCAGAACTTCCGTGACTGAGGCGATTCAAAGAGTCGCGCAGGTCGAGCTTTGTAACCTGACGAAGCGGAATGAGAGCAAAGGCAAGACTGATGACGAGCGCAATGGCGACGGCAAAGGCAAAGACGCGAACGTCAAGCGATAACTCGTAAGCCCTCGGCAAAATGCCCGGCCCAAGCACACGTAACAGATCGATTCCCCAAGCCGCGACAACTAAACCCAACGCGGCGCTAAGCACAGTTAGCAGCGAGCCTTCAACTGCGACTTGTCTTACAAGACGCCAACGGCTCGCACCGAGCGCTGCCCGAACCGCTAGTTCCTTCCTGCGCTTCGCACCACGCATCAGCAGGAGATTCGCGACGTTCGCGCACGCGATCAGCAACAGCAACGCAACCGCGAAAAGCAAGACCAGCAAAGCGCGGCGGCTACTGCCCACGATCTCTTCCTGCAAAGGTGTCAACGTTATACGCCAACCACCGTCTTCGCCGTTTGGTCCACGATAGCCACGCAGTTCGCGTTCAAAGCGTTGGCCCAACGCGTCCATCTGCGAACGCGCCTGGTCCAGCGTGACTCCCGGTCCGAGCCGCCCAATGACGTTTAGAAAATACGGACCACGCCGGCTCGCAACATCCTCGCCTGCGTAAGCCAGCGGCACCCACAAATCCGCCGGCTCGCTGCCGCGCAAACTCGCATGCGGAAAACTAAACGACTGCGGCATGACGCCGACGATCGTGTAGCTCTCGTTGTCGAGCAGTAGCCGTTGATTGACGATCTGCTGCGAACCGCCAAAACGCGTTTGCCAGTAGCCGTAACTCACAATCGCTACACGCGAATCAGCATCCTCGGCGGCGAAACTCCGCCCTGCCAACGGCGTTGCTTCCAGCATCGAAAACAAGTTCGCCGAAACATACGCACCGCGAACTCGTTCCGGCTCACCGCCCGCGGACACATTGAAGCTGTGGTCCGTAAACGCCGCTACGGTGTCAAACACCTGCGTCTGCTTCGCATAATCCTCGTACTCAGCGGCTTTCGCACGCAGACGTTCGATATTCAACGTGCGATAGTTGCCCCAAATCACGAGCAACCGATCTGAATTGGCATACGGCAGCGGCCGAAGCAGGACAGTATTGATGATACTGAACATGCCTGTAGTCGCACCGATGCCCAGCGCCAGCGTGATCACTACGACCGCCGTGAATGGCGAATGTTTAACCAGGTTCCTCAACCCTTGGCGAATGTCTCTTATCATCTGTGTTCGTCCGTGTTAATCCGTGGCCCCTATTCGTAACGAAGCGAAATCGTCGGCTCGACTTTCGTCGCTCTGCGTCCCGGCAGATAACACGCCAGCACCGCGACCGATATCAACAGAATCGAGATCGCCGCAAACGTCGGCACGTCCGTCGGCTCGACTGACTCAGCGCGAACCTCATACATCGTCCGTGGACTGTAAGTCGGCTGTTCCGGATCGATCTCTCTTCTCTATCCACAGATTACACAGATTTCTTTCTGCGTAATCTGTGGATTGCTTTTATTCGTATCTCAGCGCCACCAGCGCGAGCAAAGGGTCACGCCGGTAAACGTCAACGAATCAGTCGTGCTCACGCCAAACAAAACTTCAGCTTCCGCCACTACGCTCGCGACTACACGCATCGAGGCCAGCGCCAACAACAATCCTGCCGCGAGTCCCACGATCACCAGCAACATTCCCTGCCGCACGATCGTAAGCAGCGAGGCCGCTGAGAACTTCGTTGTGGTCGCGAAAATCCTGGTAGGTGGGATAGGTCAGACCTTTGCTTTTCCAGAGTTGCTTGAGGCCGTAGCGAACGTCTTGGAGTAATGTATCCATTAAACCATCCACAACAGATTCCACAGATTACTTTCTCGTAATCTGTGGATTGCCTTTATTCGTATCTTAGGGCCACCAATGGGTCCACTTTCGTTGCGCGCCGGGCTGGCAGGTAACAGGCCAGCAAGGCAGTGAGAGTTAACACGGCGACAACGCCTGCAAAGATCGTCGTGTCCGTCGGCGTCACACCAAACAACAGCCCGCGCATCAAGCGCGTTAAAGCGAAAGCTCCGGCCAGACCAATCACCTCGCCGGCGAGCGCCAAAAACATTCCCTGCTTCAACACGAGCTTCAACACGTCAGTGACGTTCGCGCCGAGCGCCATGCGAATTCCCAGCTCCTGTGTGCGCTGCGTCACGGCATACGAAAGCAAACCGTAGATGCCGACCGCGGACAACAGCAAAGCGAGTCCGCCAAACAACATCATCAACAGCATGTTGAGGCGTGGCTGCGCGATGCTCTCAGAGACGATCTGTTCCAGCGTGTTGACATTACTAAGCGGCTGGTTTGGATCTATCGCCCAGACCGCCTGCCGCAGCCCGCTAATGATCGACTGTGGATCGCTCGTCGTGCGGACAAGGATCGTCATGTCGTTGAGCGGCGACTGCGTAGCCGGAAGGTAATACGCCGGCTCAGACGCCTCAGCGAGTCCATCGAACTTCACATCACGCACTACGCCGACAATCTCAAACGACGTTAGCTTCTTACCGTCCCAGATTCTTCCCGGTGGGCTGGGACGAATCCGGCGACCGAGCGGATTCTCATTTGGAAAGTAGTGACGAACAAACGCTTCATTCACGATCGCGACGCCCGGATGATCGGCATCGTCCCGCGGCGTGAACGTTCGTCCACTGACGGCCTGCACGCCGACAGTGTTGAAGTAGTCAGGACCAACCGGAATAAAGTTCGCCGATTCCGAATTTTCCGGAGTGCCGGCGCGCCCTTCGATCTCAAATGAATCGAGCCAGTTTGACTGCAACGGATGGTCATAAGCGATCGAGACCGATTCGACACCCGGCACCGCCGCAACACGTTCGCTCAACTGATTGAAGAAGTTGTTGATTAGCAGCGGTTCTCTGTACTTCGATACCGGCAGAGTTATCCCGGCGGACAACACTCGCTGCGCCTTAAAACCCGGATCGACACGTTGCAGCATCCAAAAGCTCTTGATCAGCAATCCAGCGCCGATCACCAGCATCACCGCAACACTGACCTGAAACACCACCAGCAACTGCCGGAAACGCAAACGCGCCGCTCCCGGACCAGACGTGCGGCCGCTTTGTTCGAGCGCCGTTTGCAAATCGGGTTTCGACGCCTGCCACGCCGGCACCAGTCCAAACAGCAAACACGTGACGAGCGAAAGCAACAGCGTGAAACCGAGTACACGCCAATCAAGTCCAACCTGCGCGAGCCGCGGGATCATCTGCGGCGGTACAAACTTCAACAATACTTGCAAGCCGAGTTGGGCCACCGCGAGACCGGCGAGAGTGCCGCATAACGACAGCAACAGTCCCTCGACAAAGAACTGCCGCACGAGCCGTTTACGACCTGCTCCAAGCGCCGCACGTATCGCGATCTCTTTCGTGCGCGCGGCGTGTTGGGCCAACAAGAGCCCCGCGATATTTGCACACGCAATCAACAACACGAGGCCGACCGCAACCAACAACGTCACGAGGGCTGGGCGGACATCGCCCACAACCTCGTTCATAAACCGCGTGACGATAATTCCCTCGTCTTTATTTTCGGCGTGCTCCTGAGCGAGGCGCGCACCGATCGTGTTCATCTCCGCTGTGGCTTGTTCGAACGTGACTTCAGGCTTCAGTCTCGCCAGCACGCCGACAATGTGAGCACCGCGAAGCGCAGCGAAGTGCGCCATTGCGGAAAAGGGACGCCAGTAATCCTGGCCTCGTTCGTCAAAGTCGATGCGTCCGGCAGTCGTGGGCCGTGTGGGATAAAGTCCCGGCGGCATCACCCCAACCACGGTGTAACTGTTACCGTCGAGGGTGATGTTGCGATTGACGATGTTTTTGTCGGCACCGTAGCGGCGCTGCCAAAGTCCGTGGCCGAGAATGACGACTCGATCCGTCCCGAGCTGGTATTCCTCGGGTTGAAAGACGCGGCCGAGCGCCGGCTGCACACCAACCACTTCGAAGTAACCGGGAGTCACAGCGGTTCCCGACAGTTGTTCCGGATCGCCGTCGCCTGTGAGTGTCGCCGTTGCCCCGCCAAACGCCGCGACGTCTTCAAAGACTGTGTTTTGTTTTTTCCAGTCGAGGAAGTTTGCGGGCGCCGCGCGCCAGCGGCCGTGCTCCGGCACGTTCTCCCAGATCGACACGAGCCGATCGGGATCTTTGTAAGGCAGCGGATTCAACAACACTGCGCTGACGACGCTGAAGATCGCGGTGTTCGCACCGATGCCGAGCGCAAGCGTGAGCACGGCGATCGCGGACACGCCAGGATTCTTCGCTAACATCCGTAGCCCGTAACGCAGATCTTTGGTCATAATCTGTGTACTCTGTGGATGGTTTTATTCGTACCTCAGCGCGATCATCGGATCCACTTTCGTAGCTCGTCGCGCAGGGATCAAACACGCCAGCAGCGCCACCGCCGCCAGCAGCAACGGCACCGCCACGAACGTCAACGGATCGAAAGCCTTAACTCCGAACAACAACGAACTCATCAAACGCGTCAACGCAAATGACGCAGCAATCCCGACGGCAATACCTAATAAAGTTAGTCCCATGCCTTTCTTCAATACGAGCGTGAGAATGTTGCGGCGGTTCGCTCCGAGCGCGATCCGCACGCCGATCTCATTCGTGTGCTGCGTGACGAAGTAAGCAAGCACGCCGTAGATTCCGAGCGACGCAAGCAACAGCGCGAGTCCGGCAAACGCCACGGTCATGATCATGCCCATCCGCCGCTGTTCAGCTTCAACACCAAGCACGTCAGACATCGTTGCGATATTCGACACCGGCTGATCCGGATCGACTTCGCGAATGATCTGGCGCACCGAGCCGACGAGGTTCGAAGTGTCACCCGAAGTACGAATCGCGAGATCGCGTGGACTGAAGAACGGCCAGTCCGTGACCTGCTGGTAAGGAAAATACATCTCGGCCTTAACCGGTTCGTCGAGTCCCATCTGCCGCACGTCGGCGACGATGCCGACGATCTCCATCCATTCACCGTCATTCGGATCGCCGATGTTCAAGCGGCGCCCGAACGCCTTCTCGCCGGGCCAATACTGCCGAGCCATCGTTTCGTTGATGATGACGACTCGCATCGACGTCTCGTTGTCGCGTTTGTCGAAGTAACGTCCCTCACGCAAGGTGATGTTCATCGTCTTCAGGTAATCGGCGCTGACTTCGCGATGATTCGCGTCGTAAGCCATGCCCGCAATCGGCGTCCCAATTCCTTCAGGCGTGAAACCGCTCGTGCCGCCTTTCCATAACAGCGGCACCGACGTGCTGTAACCTGCCGAGATCACACCCGGCAGATGTCCGACGCGATCGAGCACCTGTCGATAGAAAGCATCGCGTTGTGATGGTTCTTTATATTTCGTCTGCGGCAGCACCGTGCGCATGGTCAGAACACGCTCGGGTTGCAACACGGAGTACTGATTAAAGAGTTGGAACAGCGTTTGGACCAGCAGACCCGCGCCGACCAGCAACACCACCGATGCCGCAACTTCGAAAACGATCAGTGCGCTGCGTAATTTGCCGCTCGCAGTGACGCGCGTGCCTTGCTTCAACGCTTCGTTCAGATCGACCTTCGCGGATTGCAGCGCGGGAACCAGACCAAAGATGACTCCGGTAAGCAGCGAGATCAAAAGCGTGAACACGAGAATGCGCGTGTCGAGTGTTAGACTCGTCAACAACGCCATCTGTTCGGGAATGAGTTTCTGTAGAAACGCGAAACTCAAGTAAGCGAGAAAAGATCCGATCACACCCGCCACCGCTGCTAACAATAGACTTTCGGTGAGCAGTTGCCGGATAACACGCAAACGGCCCGCGCCGAGCGCGATGCGCAAAGCGATCTCACGGCGCCGTCCGACTGCACGCGCGAGTAACAATCCCGCGACGTTCGCGCACGCAATCAACAGTACAAACGCCACCGCTACCAGCAACACCACCAGCGAACCCCGCACATCACCCGCCAACTGCTCGCGCAGCGGCATTGCGAACGCTCCAAGCTTTCCATCAGCAGTTTCTTCCGGATGATCCTTCGCCACGCGCGCCATCACGGCTGAGAGATCTGCCTGCGCCTGGTCCAACGTCACGCCCGGCTTCAGCCGCGCGACGACTTTCAAGTAGTGACCACCACGATTCGCCAGATCTTCACCGTCGAGCGCCAACGGCACCCACAACCGCACGTCGCTTTCAAAGAATTGAAAACCCTGCGGCATGACACCGACGACCGTGTACTTTTCGCCGTCGAGTTGAATGTCGCGATTGACGATCTGTCGATCGCCGCCGTAGCGCGCTTGCCAGAGTTCGTGACTCAACACCGCAACTTTCGCTGCACCAGGATGATCGTCTTCTGTTACAAAACCACGCCCGAGCGCAGGCGACACGCCAAACAGCGGAAAGAAGTTTGCAGTGACTTTGTACGCGGCGACTCTTTCGGGATCGCCATCGCCAGTCAGGTTGAAGGTCGACTCGGCGCTCGCGGCCATGTCTTCAAACGATTGGGTCTGTGTTTTCCAGTCGACGTAATTCGCGGGCGCGGGCGTGTTGCGTGGGAAACCCGCGAACGTCGCGTCCTCCCAAATCATCACGAGGCGATCTGGATCGCGAAACTGCAATGGCCTGAGCAGCACGGCATTGACGACACTGAAGATCGCGGTATTAGCACCAATTCCAAGCGCGAGTGTGAGCACCGCCACGGCCGTAAAACCCGGACGTTTCCACAATCCGCGCACACCATAGCGGATGTCTTTAAGTAGTGTTTCCATAATAAAACCATCCACAGATTCCACAGATTACTTTCTGCGTAATCTGTGGATTGCCTTACTCGTAGCGAAGGGCGGTTAAGGGGTCGACTTTTGTTGCTCGTCGTGCGGGAATTAACGACGCCAACAAAGCCACAAGCACCAATCCGAACGCCACCGCCACAAACGTGATCACATCGATCGGTTTCACGCCAAACAACAGCGTCTCGAGATAACGAGTCACAACAATCGAGCCTGCCACACCAACAACGACGCCGATCACCGCCAACAACATCGCGCGCCGCAGCACGAGCTTGAGCACGTCGGCGATCTGCGCGCCCAGCGCCATGCGCACACCGATCTCGCGCGTGCGTTGCGTCACGTAGTAAGACGTGATGCCGTAGATGCCGATCATCGCGAGCAACATCGCGACGCCCGCAAACGAACTCAACAGCAACATCGGCACACGACGCGGCGCCGCCGACGTCGCAACTACGTCGTTCATCGTTTTCAGGTTGTAAGTCGCCACGCCTTTATCAACCGACTTGATCGCTTCGCGTACCGCTCCCGCCACCGCGGTCGGCACACCACTCGTGCGCACGACAAATGAGAGGCTGCCCCAATTCGCGTCCTGCGCGTAAGGCACGTACATCTGTTGCTCGCCTTCTTTATCGAGCGATGCCTTGGTGTCGCCCACGACGCCGACGACTTCGCGCGAAAACTTCTCATCGCGCCAGATGCTGAAGCGCTTGCCGACCGGACTCTCGCCCGGCCACTGTCGCCGGGCCATCGTTTCATTCACGATCACGACTTTCGTCGACTGCGTGTTGTCGTAGTCGGTAAACATGCGTCCCTGTTTCAAAGGGATGTTGAGCGTGCGAAAGTAATCAGGCGTCACCGCCAAATGCGCGGCGCTGGTTGCCGCTTCGGGAACAGCGGGGCGGCCTTCAAGTAACACTCCACGCCCGAGGTTGAATGTGTCGCCACCTAACGGCAGACTCAGCACTGCGCCCGCGGCTTGCACGCCGGGTACGGCTTTTACCTTCTCGAGTAACTGTTGATAAATCTGCACGCGCGGTTCGCCCTGCTTGTACTTGCCCGCAGGCAAAGTCAAACGCATTGCGAGCACATTGTTCGCCTGAAAACCCGGATCGATCTCACTCAAGTGCATGAAGCTCTTGATCAGCAAACCCGCGCCCGCAAGCAGCACAAACGATAGCGCGACTTCCGACACGATCAGGAAACCGCCAATGCGATTTCTCGATCCGCCAGGCGATCCGCTTCGTCCACTCTCCTTGAGCGTCTCGTTGAGATCGGTGCGCGAGGTTTGCAGCGCCGGCACCAGCCCAAAGAGCAAGCCGGCAAGAATTGTCAGACCAAAGGCAAAGGCGAACACTTGCCAGTTGATCGAGATCTCGTTGAAGCGCGGACTGTTCGGCGGGCTTATCGCAATCAGCAGCTTGATCAACCAAACGCTCAACGCGAGTCCGGCCACTCCACTCACAACTGACAGCAACAGGCTCTCCGTTAGCAGTTGCTTCACGACGCGCCAACGACTCGCACCGAGCGCCGTACGCACCGCGATCTCTTTCTGCCGGTAAGCCGCACGCGCGAGTAGCAGGTTCGCGACATTCGCACACGCAATCAGCAAAACAAACGCGACTGATCCAAACAACATCAACAACGCCGGGCGCAACTCGCCCACCATCCGTTCGCGCAATTCGGTGAGTCGAACGCCCCAACCCACATTCGTTTCACTAAAACTCTGCGCCAGCCGCTGGTTGATCGTATCCAGCTCCGCCTGGGCTTGCGCGATTGACACGCCGGGTTTGAGCCGGCCGATCGCGTTAAGGTAGCGGTTGTCACGCACCTCTTTACTTGCATCCAGCGGGTAGGCCGTCCATAGCTCCGTATCGTTCGGATAGTTGAAACCAGCAGGCATGATGCCGACGATCGTCACGGTCTTTCCATTCAACACGACCTGGCGATTGACCGCATCGGCCGTTCCACCAAAGCGGCGTTGCCACAACGCATGACTGATCACGACGACGGGTTCGCTTCCGTCTTGAGCATCGCTGGCCTGGAACACGCGTCCGCTGAGGGGTGAAGCGCGAAAGAGTGGAAAGAATTCAGCCGAGACGCCGGATGCGCTAACGCGCTCAACGTCGTCACCGCCGCTCGCGAGGAACACACCGCCGGATACAAACCCCGCGATCTGTTCGAATGACTGGCTCTGCTGCTGCCACTCGACAAGATCCGGCACTGACACGTTGCTTTCGTTGATGCCCAAATGCGGGTTGATCGCTTCGAGGATCGCGATGCGCTCGGGTTCGGGAAATTGCATCGGCCTCAACAGTACTGAGTTAACCACCGTAAACATCGCGGTGGTCGCACCAATACCCAATGTAAGCGTCGCCAGCGCTACAACCAGGAACCCCGGCTGCTTCAACAGCGTCCGTATCGCGTAACGAATATCTTTAAACATAACGTCTTATCCGTGGTTTCTATATTTATCCGTGGCCTTACTCGTTTCTCAAAGCGACGAGCGGATCGACCTTGGTTGCGCGCCGCGAAGGCACATAGCAAGCGAGCAACGCGACCCCAATCAGCAACCCCGACACCAGCACAAACGTCAACGGATCGGTCGCGCTCACGCCGTAAAGCACGCTCGTGATCGCCCGCGTCGCAACGAATGCGCCGAACAGTCCCAACGCCGCGCCGATGATCGTCAATTTCAATCCATGACTGAGCACGAGCTTCAACACGTCTGACAATTGCGCGCCGAGTGCGAGTCGAATACCGATCTCGTGTGTGCGTTGCGCGACCGTGTACGACGTGATGCCGTAAATGCCGATCGCCGAAAGCAACAGCGCCACGAGTCCAAACACGCCGAGGACCATCGCCGCGATCTTCGGCGCAAACAACGCGAGCCGCATGTGTTCGGTTAACGTCTTGACGTCGAACAGCGGCAGGTTTGGATCGAGTGACTGTACTTCCTTTCGCACCGCGCCAATCAACGACTCCGGATTCCCTTCCGTCCGCACGGTCAGAATCCCGGTCGAGTTATAGTCCTGCGTCATCGGCGCCCAAATGAACGAACGCGGCTCTTCAGCGATGTTGAAGTACTTGCCGTCGCGCGCGACGCCGACGATGCGCATGTATGGACCACTCGCGGCGCCGAACGAGATGCGTTTTCCGACAGCCTCGGCACTCGAACTCACGTGCGGCAGCAGACGCTTCACGAAAGTTTCGTTCACCACCGCAACCAGTTCCGTTTTCGCCTGGTCCTGTTCGGTGAACCCGCGTCCATGAATCAGCGGCGTGCCCATGGTTTCGAAATAACCGGGTCCGGCGCTGGCGTTCATCGACAGCGGCACGTTCTCGCCACGTTCCGCGGGTTGGCCTTCGACGAAGATGTTGCGGCTGTTGTAGTTCAGACTCAGCGGAATGTAACTGGAGACCGTCGCCGATTTAACGCCCGGCAAAGTCTTCACGCGTTCGGTGAGTTGTTTGTAAAACTGCTGTCCGCGATCCTCGTCATAACCCTGCAAACCGAGATCGAACGACATCGTCACTCCGTTCCGCGGATCGAATCCGGGATTCATCGTTTGCAGTTGTTGCAGCGTGCGCACAACGAGACCCGCGGCGATCAAAACGACGAGCGAGATCGCGATTTGGGCCACGACCAACACGCTACGCAAACGCGTCCGTGCCGCGCCGCCTTGTGCTGATGTTTCCCTTAAAGCCTGCGAAAGACCGGGACGAGTCGCTTGCAAGGCCGGTGCGAGACCAAACACCGCGCCTGCAATGAGCGACACGGCCAAAGAAAACAACAGCACGCGCCAATCGACCTCGACATCCAATGCCAACGGAAAATCGATCGGCGGTTTGAAGGCCAGCAACGCCTCGATCATCCAGTACGCAAGCAACACACCGGCAACGCCACCGACAACCGAGAGCAACACACTCTCGGTGAGTAGTTGGCGAATCAAACGCAACCGATTGGCACCCATTGCCAAACGAATCGCGATCTCACGTTTTCGATCCGTTGCACGCGCGAGCATCAGCCCCGCGAGGTTCGTACAAGTAACCAGCAGGACCAGCCCGACGGCGCCCATCAGTACCCACGTAAAACTCACGACCGCTCCGCGCAACTCCGGAATCAGAAAACCGGCCGGCACGATCTTCACTGACTGTCCTTCGTTTGTGTCGGGAAATTCCTTACCGAGTTGTAGTGCGAGTAAGTTCAGCGAGGCTTCCGCTTGCCGTGCGTCGACGCCCGGTTTCAGCCGGCCGTTGGCGAAGAAGTTTCGCGTGTTGCGATCTTCAAGCCACTTCGCACCGGGTTCGACCCATTCCATCATCGCCGCGGGCAACCAGATCTCCGGCGTGTAGACCATCTCAGTTCCCTTGAAGCCTTCAGGCGTGATGCCGATCACGCGGAACTGATGATCGTTGAGCAACACGTCTTTGCCGACGATTTCAGGATCGCCGCCGAAGCGGCGTTGCCATGAGTTGTAACTGAGCACCGCGACGGGATGCGACAATGGCGTCTTGTCTTCTTCGGGAAGAAACGTGCGGCCCTTGATGGCTTTCACACCGAGCACGTCGAAGTAGTTGCCCGAGACTTCAAAGCCCCAGATGCGTTCGTTTCCAGCGCCCCGGCTCAAGCTGAGTGGCACGAAACGATAGACCAGCAGTCCCGACAGCGCTTCGTTGCGATCACGAAAGTCGCGGTAGTTTGGAAACGACCACGCGGACATGGAATCGTCCTTGCCGCGCATGGCAACCGAGACGATTTGTCCGGGTTGTTCGACCGGCAGCGAGCGCAACAACACGGCATTCACGAGGCTAAAGATCGCGGTGTTCGCGCCAATCCCGAGCGCCAAAGTGATCACCGCAATCGCCACAAAGCCCGGCCGCTTGAGCAACCCTCGTATCGCGTAGCGAATATCTTTGAGTAGTGTTTCCATAGCAAAACCATCCACAGATTCCACAGATTACTTTCTGCGTAATCTGTGGATTGCCTTTCACTCGTAACGTAAAGCAATCAACGGATCGACTTTCGTCGCTCTGCGGGCCGGCAGGTAACAGGCCAACAGAGCCACCGTTGCCAGCAGCAGCGACACGATCACAAAGATCCCGACGTCGTAACCATTCACACCGATCAACAACGCCGACACCACCCGAACCAGCCCCAGCGCGAGCAGGAGCCCGATCACTACGCCGACACCCGCGAGCCACATTCCCTGCTTCGTGATCATCTTCATCACGTGACTACGTTCCGCCCCCAACGCCATGCGAATGCCAACCTCGCGCGTGCGTTGCGACACCACGTAAGCCATCACGCTGTAAAGACCAACCGCACTCAACAACACCGCGAGCACACCGAACGCGAGCGAAAACGACGCCGCCATGTTCGGCGCCCACAACGCGTAAGTCAGGTGTTCGTTCATTGTCTTCACTGCCGAGATCGGCACGTTACGATCGAGCGCCTGCACCTCGCCGCGAATCGCACCGACCAGCCCGCGCGGATCGACACCGCTGCGGACAACCAGCGCCATGTTGCCCGGACGAAATTGCGTCATCGAGTAGTAGATGTAAGGCCTGGGCTCTTCCGCTAACGAGCGATACTTGCCCGTCTTCACCACGCCAACAACCTCGTATGCGTCGCGATTCTCCGTGCCGATGAAGAACCGTTTACCAACGGCGCTTTCACCGGGCCAGAGCATCTCTGCCATTCGCTGATTGATCACGACCACTGCCTGAGTCTTCGGCTGATCGCGATCGTCAAAGTCGCGGCCTTCAACGAACGGGATCTGCATCGTGTTGAAGTAACCCGGCCCGATGACGTTTGTCATGATCGTGCGGCCAGACCTTCCGCGCGGCAGCGTCTCGCCTTCCTTCAGCACTGGTCCATTCGAATTGGAACTGTCGCCGAGCGGCATCAGCCGCGCCATGCCGGCAAATTCAACACCCGGCAAGTTGCGTGTGCGCTCCACAAGCTGTTTGTAAAAGTTGCGCGTCTGCTCGTTGTCGTAACCAACCAACTGCGGACTCAGCGTCACGATCAGTCCGTTTGGATTATTGAAACCCGGATCCATCGTCTGGGCTTTGCGAAAACTCTTGATGAAGAGTCCGCCACAAACCAGGACCATCAACGACAACGCCACTTGCGACACGACCAACACGTTGCGCAAAGTGAACCGGGCGAAGAGACCGCGGCGGCCTCTCTGTACTTCCGGCAAACCCTTCAGCACCGGCACGACCGCCGGATTCGACGCCTGCAACGCGGGCGCGAGTCCAAAAATCAAACCCGTCGCCAACGACACCACGAGCGTGAACATCAACGCACGCGAATCGAGCGCAAAAAAGTCTTTGATGATCGTGTATTCGAGAACGGGAACGAAGCCGTCCATCAGCTTCGTCACCCAAACGGCGAATAACAATCCGAGCCCGCCACCCAAGATCGAAAGCAGCATGCTCTCGGTCAGGAGTTGACGAATCAAACGCGTGCGGCTCGCGCCGAGGGCGAGTCGGATTCCGATCTCTTTTCGGCGCGCCGCGGCACGCGCGAGCATCAAATTGGCCACGTTCGCACAAGCGATCAGTAGTATCAGACCGACAATCGCCATCGCGATCGCGCCGCCGCTCTTGAACGTGCTGCCCAGGTCTTCAAAACGCCCGTCGGTCTCGGTCATCACGAGCGCCTGTGTGCCGCTCGCTCGGTTGTTGGGATACGCCTCGTTAAGCCTGGTCGCGATCCCGGACAACTCGGCTGACGCCTGGTCCAACGTAACTCCCGGCTTGATCCTGCCGATCACGTTCATCCAGTGACTGCCGCGATCCTCGAGCAGCTTCGGTGAGCGGCGCAGTTCCTCGGCCATCGAGATCGGCGTCCAGAAATCCATCGCGAGAGCAAACTTCGTCCCGGTGAAAGACTCCGGCGCTACACCAATCACTTCGTATTGCCGGTTGTTGAGCCGTACTTTCTTGCCGACGATACTTGCGTCCGAGCCAAAGCGCCGTTGCCAAAGATTGTGACCCAACACCAACACCGGACTGCCACCAACGATCTTGTCTTCATCGGGAGCGAACGTGCGCCCGAGAATCGGACTAACCTGGACCACGTCGAAGTAGTTCGCGGAAACGACTTGTCCCCAAATGACGTCGTTCTGGTTCTCGGTGTCGATCGCCACGGGCACCATGTCTTCCGCCGCGAGCGCCAACGTAGTGCTCTGCGCGCGATAATCGGCGAAGTCCGGATACGACATCTCATCGTTGAGCTCTTTGTCCTCCGCGACTTCCAGCGGCCGGATCAGTTCGTTAGGCCGCGGCACCGGCAGCGGCTTCATCAGAAACGCATTCACGCCGCTGAAGATCGCCGTGTTGGCGCCAATACCGAGCGCGAGAGTAACGACCGCGACGAGCGTCACGCCCGGGCTCTTGAGCAGCTTTCTCAGTCCGTAGTTGATGTCTTTAAGCATGTCCGTGTACTCCGTGAAATCTGTGGCTGATTTACTCGTACCTGAGTGCTTTCATCGGATCGACCTTCGTAGCGCGACGCGCCGGCACGTAACAAGCCAGCAGCGTGATCAAAAACAGTCCCAGCGAAACAACTGCAAACGTCGTCTTGTCCGTCGCCGTCACTTCAAACAATAACGTCGCGATCAATCGTGTGAGCGCAAAAGAGGCCGCGAGACCAACGGCCACACCCACGACGCCCAACACGATTCCCTTCCGCACCACCAGCTTCAGCACATCGAAACGTTGCGCGCCGAGCGCCATGCGAACGCCGATCTCGTGCGTGCGCTGCAAAACGGTGTAGGACATCACGCCGTAAATACCGACCGCGGCCATCACCAGCGCCACGATCGAAAATACCGTCAACAACGACGCACTGAACCGCGCACGCGCCACGGAAACGGATAGCAATTGGTCCATCGTGGTAACGGCGCCGATTGGCTGCTGCGGGTCGAGCGCACGAATCACGCCGCGCGCGGCCGGCGCAACTGCATTCGCATCATTGCTGGTGCGCAACATCAACGTCATTCCGCTATACGCGAGCTCCGCATGGGGCCAATAGACCATCGGCTCAACGGCCTGATCGAGTGCGAGATGTTTGTTGTCAGCCACCACACCGATGATCTCCGTCGGCATGTTCTCCTGTTTCATGTAAATTGTGAGGCGTTTGCCCAACGGGTCTTCACCGCCGAGGTTCTTCTTCACAAACGTCTCGTTCACCACCACGACGTGACGCATCTCCGTGGTTTCCTGTTGCGTGTAGAGCCGGCCACGCAACAACGGAATCTGCATCGTCGCGAAATAATTAGAGTCAGTTACGAGAACGCCGGTTTTAAGTTCCTGCTCAGGTGGCAACGGAGGCGCGCCGAAGACCGCGACGTTTGTTCCGGGGTAGAGACCGGTGAACGGCGCGGTGTTGATCGCGCCCACGGATTCAACGCCGGGTATCGATCTCATTTGCGCGATCGCTTGTTGGAAGAAGTCGATGCGCTTCTGGTCCGTGTCGTACTTCGAGAACGGAAGATTGACTCGTACAGTCAACAGGTTCTGTGGGTCGAACCCCGGCTCGACGGATTGCAGCCGGTTAAAACTCTTGACGAGCAGACCCGCGCCCACGAGCAGCACCAGCGCGAGTGCGACCTGCGTGATTACAAACACGTTGCGCAGGTAGTGACTACCGGCAGCGCCGCCAACATTCTTGCCACCTTCCTTCAGCGCGCCCTGAAGATCGAAGCGCGTGGCCTGAAGCGCAGGCGCGAGTCCAAAAACGATTCCGGTCAGCAACGATAGACCGAGCGTGAACAAGAGCACCGGAATGTTGACGCTAACGCGCTGTAGATCAATTAAAGCGGGTGGACTTAATGCGACTAATGCTTTCGTTCCCCACCACGCGACGAACACACCCAGCATTCCGCCGATCAACGAAAGCAGCACGCTTTCAGTCAGCAACTGCCGCGAGATGCGCCAACGACTCGCGCCGAGTCCCGCACGCACAGCGATTTCTTTTCGCCGCGAGCTCGCGCGCGCCAACAGCAGGTTCGCCACATTCGCGCACGCGATCAGCAGCACAAACCCAACCGCGCCTAACAGAATCAAAAGCGGTCTGCGAATCTCGCCCGTAAACTGCGTGCGCAACGGAACGACATTCACGCCCCACGTCTTATTAAAATCGGGATACTGTTGTTCGAGCCGCGTCGCGATCGTGCTCATCTCGCTTTGCGCCTGCTCGATAGTCACGCCCGGCTTGATCCGCGCGACCGCCGACGCAAAACGGCCGCGGCGAATGATCAGCTCGTTAGAAATTTGAAAAGGCACCCAAATGTCGGCGGGCTTGCTGGCTTCCGTTCCGCGTTGAATGTGCCAACCGAAGCTCGCCGGCATGACGCCGACGACAGTGTTCTGCCGGTTGTTGAGCACGATCTGCCGCCCGACAATTCCTTTGTCCCCGCCAAAGCGCCGTTGCCACAGTCCGTAGCTGATGATCACAACTGACGGTTGATTATCGCGCGCATCGTCCGCGGCAAATGTTCGGCCCAACAGCGGATTGGTCCCCAGCACCGAGAAGAGATTGCTCGTGGCAAACTGTGCGGGCACTTCTTCGGGCTCGCCGTCGCTGGTGAGATTCAAACTGCGATCGAAGAACACAGCCATGTCGCTAAAGACCTGGTTCTGGTTCTTCCAATCCGTGAAGTTAGCGAGGTTGATCACGTTCTGATCGGTGCGGCCGCCTTGCCGTTTCTCCCAAACCAGCGCGAGCTTTTCGGGATCGGAGTAAGGAAACGAGCGCAGCAACACTGCGTTGACGACACTGAAGATCGCGGTGTTCGCGCCGATGCCAAGCATGAGCGCCACGATCGCGACGATCGTCACGGTCGGACTCTTCAACAGCATCCTCAAGCCAAAGCGGACATCGCTCATGAGAGTTCTCATAACTTCACCTCCAAAGCCATCCACAGATTTCACAGATTTCTTTCTGCGTAATCTGTGGATTGCCTTACTCGCAGCGCAGCGCTTCCATCGGATCGACTCTCGTCGCGCGCCAGGCCGGGATGTAACAAGCCAGCAAGGCAACGAGCGCCAACAGCACCGCCACCGCCGCAAACGTGAACGGGTCCTTCGCCGTCACTCCAAACAACAAACTGGAAACCAGTTTCGACGCCGCATACGCGCCCGCCAAACCGATTCCCAGTCCTAACAAGATCAATGTCGATCCCTGCTTGACGATCATCAACAACACGTCGCGCGATTGCGCGCCGAGCGCGAGCCGGATGCCGATCTCGTTCGTGCGTTGGGCCACCGAGTAACTCATCACGCCGTAAAGCCCGACCATCGTCAGCACGAGCGCGACACCCGCGAAGACCGAAAGCAGCGTGGTGCTGAAACGCGGCGTGGCCACCGACGCCGACAAGTATTCAGGCAGCGTCTTCACGCCAAACAACGGCAGGTCAGAATCCATCGCCGCCACTTCCTTCGTCATTGCCGAAACCAGACTGTGTGGCTCGGTCGACGTCTTCACCACCATCGTCATCTGCGCAAAAGGCACTTGCGTTTGCGGCACGTAGTAAGCCGGTTGAGGTGGAGTGTCGAGGCTGCGATTTCTGATGTCGCCAACTACGCCGATGATTTCGCAATGCCTCTCGTCTTCTTCTTCATACGTGGAGATTCCGGGACGTATGCGTTTCCCAATCGGGTCTTCGTTCGGGAAGTATTGACGGGCAAACTCCTCCGTAATGATCGTCACGCGACGCGAACCATGCTGATCGCGCTGATCGAAGTCTCGCCCCTTGATTAGAGGAATTCCCATCGTGCGGAAATAACCAACGCCGGTGAAAAAGATGTCTGCCGACGGTTCGTCCTTCGGCGCGACTTCGCGTCCTTCGATCTGAAAGGAGATCATGAAACGATCGCCGCTCAACGGCAGCGGCATGATCGAACTTGCCGATTGCACCCCCGGTGAAGACTCAATCCGCGTCTTCAACTCGTTATAGAACGGGGCCTGCTTATCGGTAACGTATTTCGTTTCCGGCAGGCCGAGGTTGAACGTCAACACGTTGTCGGACTGAAGACCGGTGTTCACGTTTTGCAAGCGCCACAAACTCTTAATCAACAAACCAGCGCCAACGAGCAACACGACGGCGATCGCCAACTCACCAACGACCAGCACGCTGCGCATGCGGTTGCGGCGCGCGCCTTCACTGCCGCTGCGTCCGCCTTCCTTCAACGACTCGACCAATTCAGTTTTTGAAGATTGAAACGCCGGGACAAGGCCGAAGATCAGACCAGTGAGAACCGAAACTCCGAGAGTAAACCCGAGCACGCGCCAATCGATCGCCACGTGAACTGCGCGCGGAATATCTTCCTTGCCCAACGCAACGAGCAGATCAGCCCACCAGACCGCGAGTAACAATCCGACAGCTCCGCCGACGAGTGAAAGCAAAATGCTTTCGGTCAGTAACTGGCGGATCACGCGCATACGGCTCGCACCCAAAGCCGCCCGAACGGCCATTTCCTTGTGACGGCTCGTCGCACGCGCGAGCAGCAGGTTCGCAACGTTGGCGCACGCGATCAAAAGCACGCACGCGACCGCGCCCAACAGAATCAGCAACATCGGACGGATGTCGCCCACCAATGCCGATAAGGCCGGTTCCAGTTTTAACCCCCTCTTAGTGTTTGTGTCGGGATACGCCTGTTCGAGACGCGACGCGATCGCAGTCAGTTCACTTTGCGCCTGTTCGGGAGTCACGTTCTGTTTGAGACGCCCAAGTACGCGCAGGAAATGGGCGCCACGCTGAGCGGTCACAGGCTCTGTTCCGTTCGCATCGCCGGCTATCGTGGTCCATAACTCGACCGGCTCGTTTTGAATCGGAAACTCAAACGTATCAGGCATCACGCCGATAACGGTGAAGCTGATACCTTCAAGCGTGATGGTTTGATTCAGAATCGCCGGGTCGGAGCCGAACCGTTTGCGGAACAGTTGTTCGCTGATTATCGCGACACGTCCGGTGCTCGAAGGTTTGTCCTCTTCAGGTAAGAATACGCGGCCGAGCTTAGGTGCGACGCCCAACAACGGAAAAAGATCGGAAGTCGTAACCAGACCCTGCAATCGCACCGGCTCACCGCGGCCGGTCATGACGTAGTCGGCGCCGTGATAAGCAGCAACGTGATCGAAGACGGTATTCTGGGAACGAATATCGAAGAAGTTTGGATACGAGTGCGAGCCCCGGATGCCGCCACGCTGCACGTTTGTTTCGTACAGCGACATCAGCGACTCTGAATTCGGAAACGGCAACGGCCGCAGCAGCACGGCGTTTACGACGCTGAAGATCGCGGTGTTGGCGCCGATGCCGAGTGCGAGTGCGATCGTGGCGACGATGCTCATGCTCGGAGATTTGAGCAGCATCCGCAGTCCAAACCTGATGTCCTGAATGATTGTTTCCATTATGTTGAACCATCCATCCACAGATTCCACAGATTTTTCTGTGTAATCTGTGGATTGCCTTTCATTCGTATCTAAGCGCTTCCAACGGATCTACTTTCGTCGCGCGTCTCGCCGGTAAGTAACAAGCCAGCAACGCCACAACCACGAGCCCTACTGACACGAACACCAACGTGATGACGTTGTTCGGCTGAACGCCAAACAAAAGCGACTCGAGCAAACGCCCGAGCGCGATCGACGCACCGACGCCAGCCAACACACCCACACCGACCAGCACCACGCCACGAATCATAATCAACTTGAAAACATCAACCCGCTGCGCGCCCAACGCGACGCGAATTCCGATCTCACGCGTGCGCCGCGCCACTGAAAACGTCAGCACACCGTAAAGTCCGAGCGCTGTAAGCAGCGTCGCCAGTAGTCCAAACGCGGACGAAAGCCACGTCACCAATCGTTCCTGGACCAGCGACTCGTCGATCTCACCTGAAAGCGTCTTAACGTTGTAGAGCGGAAGGTGCGGATCGATTGCTTTCAACTGCGCACGCAGAGATTCCGCGACCGCCGGCGGATCGGTCTCCGTTTTGACGTGCAGCGTCATATTCAGGAGCACCTTCTCCTGTGTGGTGGGAAGATAAAAGTGACGCCGCAGGTCCCGGCGCAGATTGACGTACTGCGCATCTTTCACGACACCGACGATCGTCGTATCCGGTACATCGTTAAGACCAATCTTTTTGCCAAGCACGTCGGTGGTGCCAAAGTAGTGTTTCGCCATCCGCTCATTGACGATCACGACCCTCGGGCTTCCCATTCGATCCTCGTCACTAAAGTCACGTCCGGTGACGAGCGGTATCGCGAGTGCTTTGAAATAGTCGTTCGAAACCCACGTCGCATCGCACGACATCCGTTCGCCTTCGCGCGGCGTATAACCTTCGACGACGATCCCGATTTGATCCCAGCTTCCGGAAATCGGCGAATCAGTCGCGAGACTCGCGAACTTCACACCCGGCAACGCACGAGTGCGCGCGAGCAGTTCGTTGAAAAAGTTTGCCGAACGCTCGGGCGTGTAACCATTGAGCGCGGGATTCACACTCGCGAGCAGCACGTTGTCTTTACCAAAACCCGTGTCGACAGCGCGCAGGTTTTGTAACGTCTTGAGCAACAGCGCCGCGGTCACCAGCAACGGCAATGAAAGCGCGACCTGGACCAGGATCAATCCGCTGCGCAAACTCACGAGTCTTCCGGCTGAAGTAAAACTGCGCGACTCGAGCCGCAATCCCGGCGCAAACACCTGCCGCGCCGCTTGAATCGCAGGCGCAAGGCTGAACGCGACACCCAGCAACAGCGCCACACCGAAGATAAATAGATACAAACGCCAGTCGAAAGAACCGCCGAGGTTGACGCGAAAGTCAGGCGGAATAAACGCCATCAATGCCGACTTGATCCAAAACGCGATGACCACGCCAAGCAACCCGCCGATCGCCGCGAGCACGATTCCCTCAGTCAACCACTGCCGCAACAAACGCATTCGACCCGCGCCCAACGCGAGCCGCACCGCGGTTTCCTGTGCTCGAACTGTCGCGCGCGCCATCATGAGGTTCGCGAGGTTCGCGCACAGAATCAGCAGCACCGCACACGTCGCACCGAAGAGCAGTAACAGCGACGTCTTCATCTCGACTTGCAAATGACGAAAACCCTGATCGCCGGGCATGACGGCGATCCGTTGGGCCAGAAACTCTTCACGATCCGCCGCGCTCGTGCTTGCCGGCAACTTTTCCGCTTCCGACTCGCGAATCTGCCGGTAAAGCACATCGAGCGAAGCCTGCGCCTGTTGTTGACTAACGTTCGCTTTGCGCCGCGCCATGATGTTCAACCACTGATGACGACGGCTCTGCAAACGCGTCGGCGGCAGCGGATTGAACACCGGCGTCATCATCATCGTCACGCGCACGTCGGGATTGTTGGAAAGAGTAATGCCGTAGAAACTTGGCGGCGTTACACCGATCACTGTCAGCGGATGTTCGTTAACGAGAATCGTTTTGCCGATGAGATTAGGATCTTTACCAAAACGACTTTCCCAGTACGCGTAACTCAATACGGCGACCGGATGCGCGCCCGGCAGTCGATCGTCATCCTGTGTAAAGAGCCGCCCGGCCCACGGTTGCACGCCAAGCACTTCGAAGAAGTTTCCACTGACGAGTTCACCGCGCACGCGTTCGGTCTGATCGCCATAACTCACGTTCATCTGCGTGCCGCCGCGTACGATCACACCCGAGAAGACGTCGTTCTTATCGCGCAGGTCCTGGTACATCGGATAAGAAAACGAGCCGCTGATGTCTGGTCCTTCTTTCGGATCGTATCCAGACAAAACCGCGAGCTGCTCCGGATTTGCGACCGGCAAACTCTGCAACAACACGCGGTCCATCAACGAAAAGATCGCGGCGTTTGCGCCGATGCCAAGCGCGAGTGTAAAGATCACTACACACGCGAACCCCGGACTCTTCGCGAGCACACGCAACGCATAACGAACGTCGTTAATCATCCGTCTATTCCCTTCTTCACTATTCGTACCTGAGCGCCACCAACGGCTCTACTCGCGTCGCCCTTCTTGCGGGCAGGTAACAAGCCAAAAGGCCAATCACCGTTAGGACCACTGCCACTACCTCAAAGGTCGTCAGGTCCGTGGCCGACACACCAAACAACAAACTCGTCATCAACCGCGTGAGCGCAAACGCGCCGCCCAATCCGATCGCCAACCCTGCGAGCACCAATCTCATTCCGTGGCTGATAAACAGATTGAGCACGTCGCGACGACGCGCGCCCAACGCCATGCGAATCCCGACTTCGTGCGTCCGGCGCGCGACTGAGTACGCAATCACGCCGTATACACCGGTCGCGGCAAGCACGAGTGCCAGCACAGCGAAGATCGAAAATAATGTGGCGTTGAAACGTCGTGGCGCAGCTTCGCGCGCGAGGATCTGATCGAGTGTGGCAACGTCCGCGAGCGGTAAGTCTTTATCGACTGCTTGCACTGCATTCTCGACTGCCGCCGTGAGTCCCGCCGGATCTGACGTCGAAGAACGAATCGCGAGGGTCGCGTTCCTTTGCGCGAACCGGCCCATCGGCGTGTAGATCGCGATCAACGGTTTCGTTTCCGAACCGTAAACTCCGATCGGGCGCACGATGCCGACGATCTCGTGCCAGGTGGGACTGTCGTACTTGATGTGTTTGCCGATCGCGTTCTGATTGGGCCAGAAACGTCGCGCCAAACTCTCATCGACGATCACCACCGGTTTGCCTTGTTCGTCTTCGTCTTTGGTAAACGTGCGGCCGTAAAGAATCGGAATCCGCATCGTTTGAAAGTAATCGGGAGTCACGATGGACCAGTCGACATTGATCATCTCGCCGACCTCGAGCGGCGGATGATCTTCAGGCCAGATATCGTTCTGCGAATCGACTCGCAAACCCGGCAGATTGCTCGACAGCGCCGCCGATTCCACACCCGGAACTGCGCGCACGCTGTCCAGCGCCTGATGCAACACGCGGCTTAGTTCAGGCCGTTTTTGATACCGGTTGCGTGAGACCTTCAACTCCATCGTCAGCACGCTGTTCGAATCGAAACCGTTGTCGGAACGCAACAACCGAAACATGCTCTTGACGAGCAAGCCCGCGCCAACAAGCAGCGTCACCGAGAAAGCGACTTCGGCGACGACCAGCACGCCGCGCAGTCTCTTGCCCTGCCGTTCGCTGGACGTTGCGCTGTTGTCTTTCAACGTTTCCTGAAGCCGCGTTTTCGAGAGGCGCAGCGCCGGAGCGAGACCGAAGAGGACTCCCGTGACAACCGAGGCGATTAGATTGAAGAGGAACACGTAGCGATCGAGTGAGAGATTGCTCATTCGCGGAACTGTCTCGTGAGCCACACGCGAGAGCGGCATCATGGCCCACCACGCGAAAAGCAATCCAAGCGCGCCGCCTGACAGTGAAAGCAGTAAGCTTTCAATCAGTAACTGCCTGATGAGGCGAAAACGCGAAGCACCCAACGCTGCACGCACGGCAAACTCTTTGCGCCGTGCGGCGGCGCGCGCGAGTAACAGGTTCGCTACGTTTGCACACGCGATCAGCAACACCAACGCAACCGCGGCAAAGAGTATCTTCAGAGCCGGTCCGACGTTGCGCGTGATGTTCTCCTGCAACGAGACGACGGTGACGGAATCCGCACCCGCGTTTGTCACCGGATTTTCGCGCGACAGTTCTTGCGCCACGCGATTCATGTCCGCACGCGCCTGCGCGAGTGTCACGCCGGCTTTGAGACGCGCGATCACGTTTCCGGCGACGCGAACGTCCCGGTCTTTCCAGTTCATTGGTCCGGACAGAACCCACAGCGGCGGTGGTCCATGATGCGAGAAGCTTTCGGGCATTACGCCGATCACGATGTGTGGCTTGTCGTCGAGCAATATCTCCTTGCCCGCGATGTTTGGATCGCCCGCGAAGTGTTGCTGCCAGAATCCATAGCTGAGCATTGTTACGGGCGTGACGCCGGGTTGATCGTCTTCGTCGGCAAAGTCGCGGCCGAGCAGCGGAGCCGCGCCCATCACTTTGAAGTAACCCGCGCTGACGATGCGGGCGTCGAGATTTTGCGGTTTGTCGGCGCCAGTGAAGTTGATGGAGAAGGCACGAAACGACGACATCGACTCGAAGACCTGATTGCGCGTGCGCCAGTCGAGGAAGTTTGGATACGACACCCAACGATCCTTCACTTCCGGTCCCGACTCAGCCATCCACACGATCCGTTCCGCTTCGGGAAACGGCAACGGGCTCAACAACACGGCATTGATCACACTGAACATCGCCGTGTTCACACCGATTCCGGCGGCGAGCGTCAACACGGCCAGGAGCGTGAAGCCCGGGTTATTGCGCAACCAGCGCAGTCCGTAAGTTATGTCCTGGCCCACCGTTTTCACTTCAGTCCTCTTTTAACGCAATGAGTGGATCGACTTTCGTCGCGCGCCGCGCGGGCGTGTAACAGGCCACAAGCGATACGATCACGAGCAACAATGGAATCGCAGTGAACACCCACGGGTCGGTAGCACTGACTTCAAACAAAAGACTTCGAATCGTTCGCGTTAAAGCAAACGCACTTGCGAGTCCGACCACGACACCCACGGCTGTCAGCAACATTCCCTGCCGCAGCACCGTTCGCCGCAACGCGCCCGGCTGCGCGCCGAGGGCGAGCCGAATGCCAAACTCTTTCGTGCGGCTGCCGACGTAAAGCGACATCGTGCTGTAAATGCCGACGGCCGCGAGCAACAACGCTACGACCGCAAATGCGGTCAACAGCATGTTGGTCAAACGCTGTGTGCTGAGTGTCTCGCCGATGATCTCAGGCATCGATCGCACGAGGTAAAAAGGCATGTCCGGATCGACCTGCTTGATCGCGTTTCTGAAAGTGGAAAACGACGCCTGCGGTGGACCATCGGTGCGCACTACAAACGTTGCACCGGGTTGCGGAGCCTGGGCCATCGCCATGTAAATGTGAGGGTATTTCTCCTCGCTCAGACTTACGTGCTTGATGCCGCCAACAACGCCGACGATCGTCATCCACTCCTGATCGCCGGTGGTCTCGATTCGTTTGCCGATCGCGTCGCCCGCGGGCCAGTAACGGCGTGCGAGCGGTTCGTCGATGATCGCCACTCGCAGCGTGTTGCTGTTGTCTGTGTCCTGAAAATCGCGGCCTTGCAGCAGTGGAATGCCGAGGGCTTGAAACGTACCGGGTGTGATGCTCTGAATCTCCGCTTGTTCGCTTTCCGACGCACTGTTGGCAGGCGCTTCATGACCTTCAACAATGAAGCCGTCAGTGGTCCCGTCCTGTCCGAAAGGCAAACTGGTAGTTAGACCAGCAGCCTTGATTCCGGGCGCGTTTCTAAGTTGTTCCAGAGCGCCGTTGTAAAACTGCAACGCCTTTACTTCGTTCTCATACTTCGCGCGCGGCAACGTCGCGACCATCGTCAACGTCTGTTCGGGATTGAACCCGAGGTCGACTGATTCGAGACGTTGAAAACTCTTCAGCAAGAGTCCCGCGCCGATCAGTAGCACGAGTGAAAGCGCAAACTGCACCGCGACCAGCGCCGAGTTGAGACGGCGGTGGGCCACACTGCTGCGCACTCCTTCGCGTAATCCGACCGCCACACCCATCGCGTAAGCACGCAACGCCGGCATGAGACCAAACAACAAGCCCGTCAACACCGTGAGCGTGGCAGTGAAAGCGAGCACGGTGCCACTTAAACGCACTTCCTCAAGGCGGGCGATCCCGGTAATCGGTAACTTGTCTAATAACTGAAGACCGTAGGCTGCGAGAGCGACGCCCGCGATGGCGCCGAGTCCCGCCAGCAACACGCTTTCGGTCAGCAGTTGCCGCACCAATCGCGAACGAGTCGCGCCTAGTGAAATGCGCACCACCATCTCACGCGTTCGCGCAGTGGCTCGCGCCAACAACAGATTGGCGACGTTCGCGCACGCGATCAACAGCACCAACGCGACTGCTGACAGGAGCACTAACAACGGTTTCTGAGTTTTACCGACCACTGCTTCTTTCAGTGGCGTGACGATCGTGCGTGGACCATTGCCTTCCTTCAGCCCGGCGGCTTCGCTGCGGTTTGGGTGTTGCCTGCCGAAGTTCTGGAGAATCTCGGTCGTGTGCGCTTGCGCCTGGGCCAGAGTCACATCGGGTTTCAGCCGGCCGACCAGGTTAGAGAAATATGGCGCAAACCTGTTTGCATCGAAGGCGAGCGGAATCCAAAGATCGGTCTCCGCGCGAGGAAACTTGAAGTTGGCGGGCATGACGCCAACAATCTGCACCGGTGCGTGATTCAGCGTTATTTTGCGGCCGATGATGTTTTTGTCGCCCGCGAATCGTCGTTGCCAGAATCCATGACTGATCACACAAACTGAGTTTCTGCCCGGAGTGTCTTCGCCCTCCTGAAACGTGCGCCCGGCGACTGGGTTCACGCCGAGGACTTTGAAGAAATCCGCGGTCACGGTCGAAACGGGCAGACGTTCCGGTTCGCCGTCGCCGGTGAGGTTGATCCCGTTCACGCCGTAAATAGCCAGCGATTCAAACGAACGGTTCTGCTCGCGATAAGCAGCGAAGTCCGCTTGCGAGAGGTTCCACGTAGAGAGTCCGAGTGCCGGACTCGACTGTATCAAGCGGACCAACTGGTCGGGCTCGCGATACGGCAACGGCCGCAGCAGAATGCTGTTCACCAGACTAAAGATCGCGGTGTTCGCACCGATTCCCAACGCCAGCGTCAACAAAGCGACGAAAGTAAACGCGGGACTCTTCGCGAACATACGCAACGCATAACGAATGTCGTTAATCATCTGCGTTGGTCCTTTATTCGTAACGTATTGCTTCGAGTGGCTCGACGCGGCTGGCGCGCCACGCCGGCACGAAACACGCCAGCAACGCCGCCAGCAACAACAAAAACGCCACGCCGCCAAACGCGCGCAGATCGAGCGCTTCGACTCCAAACAACGTCGATTGCATCGCGCGGCCGACGAAGTACGCGCCCACCAATCCGATCAGCGAACCGCTGATCGCCAGTATCGTTCCCTCTTTCAAAACCAGATTGATTACGCGCGAACGCTGCGCGCCAAGCGCCATGCGGATGCCAAACTCGTGCGTGCGTTGGGCCACCGCGAAAGCCATCACGCCGTAAATGCCGACGGCTGCGAGCAACAGTCCGAGCGCGCCGAAGAACGAAAACAACACCACGCTGAAACGATCGATCGCCAACGCTTCGTCGATGATCTCTTCGAGCGTTCTCGCACCTGCTAACGGCAGATCCGGATCGACCGTGTTCACCGCCGCGGCGATGCTCTTGAGCGCAGACTTCGGATCGCCGTCAGTCTTCACCACCATCGAAGCCTGCGGCCACGGGCACTGCGCGAACGGCACGCTGATCTCGGAATACTCTTCACGCGTGCCGGCGCCACGCACGTCGTGAAAGACGCCGACGATCTGCCACTCCAGCGGTTTTCCTCTGGGCTTGCCGGGTATCAGTTCGTCGAACGCGATTCGCTGACCGATCGGCTCGGCTGCCGGAAAGAAACGTTTGACGAACGACTCGTTGACCATCGCCACGCGCGGACTGGCGGCGGTGTCGTAATCGGTGAAGTTGCGTCCTTTCGTGACCCGAATGCCGAGTGCGTCGACGTAATCGGGCGTTACGATCTGAAGCGCTGAACCGGGACGTTCATTCGCATTCGCGACCGGTTGGCCCACGATGCTGACGCGCACGCCGAAGTTTGGACCAAGCGCCGGAACACCGGTGACTGCCGCGACCTTCGACACTCCGGGAACAGCCTTGATCCGTTCGTTCAACTGCTGGTAGTAAGCGCGAATTTGATCCGGACTTTCGAGACGCCGCTCCGGCACTGGCAAACGAAACGTCATGACGCGTTCTGTGTCGATCCCAAGATCGATGCGCGTGAGATTCCAAAAGCCTCGTAGCGCGAGCGCGCCGGTCGCGAGTAACGTCAGCGCGAGTGCAAACTCCGCAACCACGAGCCCACGCAGCGCGTTGCGGCGAACAGCGCCGCTGCCAGTGCGTCCACCGAGTTTGAGCACTTCGTTCAGATCGAATCTTGTTGCTTGCCATGCGGGCGCCGCGCCAAACAACACACCCGCAATCGTTGTGAGACCAATCGTGAAGAACAGGACCGGAATGCTGATGCGGATGTTTGCCTCTGACGGCAACATCGTCCCAACCGGCGGCATCACCGCTTCTATCCCAGCGATGATCGCGCCAGCGAGCAGCACACCAAACCCACCGCCAATGATCGCGAGGATCAAACTCTCGGTTAGAAACTGCATAAACAGCCGCGCGCGGGACGCACCCAACGCCGCTCTCAAAGCCACTTCTCTTTGCCGCGCGGTCCCACGCGCCAACAGCAAGTTCGCCACGTTGACGCACGCAATCAAGAGCAGGAAACCAACGGCCGCCAGCAACAGCCAGAGGTTGCGGCGCGTTGAATCCGTCATGAAATTGAGGTGCAAAAGTTGAACACTGATGCCGCGATTCGCGTTTGTTCGGGGAAACTCGGTTTGCAATTGCGCGGCAATGCCATCCATCTCGGCCTGCGCCTGGGCCAACGTCACGCCGTCCTTCAAACGCGCCATCACCGGATTGAAATTCGAGTCGTGAGCGATCTGCTCGGTTGTGAACGACAGCGGCACGAACAACTGCGAATTCAAGCGATCGTAAATGCCGGGTTGCAGCACACCGACGACGGTGTAAGGCTCGCCGTTCAGGCGGATCGGTTTCCCAACGAGATCGCGATTCGCGTTGAAGTGACCACTCCACAACCGGTTACTGAGGATCACGAAGTGATCGTTTCCAGGTTGGCCTTCTTCAGGCAGAAAGTCGCGGCCCAACTGCATCGGCAAACCTTCCATCGTGAAGAAGCCCGGCGTGCGCCGCGAGCCCGGCACCTGTTCGGGACGATCTCCAGTCGAGACGTTGAAAGAGCCGCCGGACCAGGAGTTAATTGCTTGAAACGAAGTCGTGCGTCTGCGCCATTCGAGAAAATCCGCCGACGCGACCGAGTTGCGCCCGCCGCGCGGTCCTCGCGACCAGACCATCACGAGTTGGTCCGGGTTCGGATACGGCATGGGTTCAAACACCGCGTAGACCACGCTGAAGATCGCGGTCGTTGCACCAATGCCGAGCGCCAGCGTCAACACGGCGGTGATCGTGAATCCTCTGTGCTTCAGCAATGTGCGCAGACCAAAACTGATGTTCTGTTTCAAGGCTTTCATCTGTCCATGTCCCTCCGTGTTTATCCGTGGCTACTACTCGTAGCGAAGCGCTATCAATGGATCGACTTTCGTCGCGCGTCGCGCCGGGATGTAACACGCTAGAAAAGAAACCAACAGCAATAAACCACCGACACTTAAAAACGTGACCGCATCCGTCGACGTTACTCCAAACAGCAGATCGGTCATCACGCGCGTCACCGCGAGGCCGCCCGCGATACCGAGCAATAGTCCGGAAAACGTGAGAACCATTCCTTGTCGAATGACCAGCCTGAGCACATCGCGCGACTGTGCGCCCAATGCCATGCGCACACCGATCTCGTGCGTGCGTTGGGCCACCGCATAAGAGATCACGCCGTACAAACCAACGCAGGCGAGTACGAGTGCGAGCGTTGCGAACAAACTCAGCAACAGCATCTGAAAACGTTCGCGCGAAATCGCCGCGGCGAGCACTTGGTCCATCGTCCTGACGTTTGAAACGGGCTGGTCCTTGTCTACCGCCCAGACCGCTTCGCGAACGGCACCGGCCAGAGACGCAGCGTCACCACGCGTGCGCACCACGAGATCGCGCGGCGACATCCACGAGCGCCGCTCCTGAGCGTAAGGCGCGTACAATTCGGCGAGCTGATCGCCATAAAGACCTGTCTGACGCACGTCGCCGACGACACCGATGACCGTGGCCCAGGGATTCGGCGAGTCGGCTGGTCCAATCTTGAGTCGTTTTCCGGTTGGATCTTCGCCGGGCCAAAACTGCTCGGCGAGCCGGCGATTCACGATGAGGGCGGGTGTCGAATCCGCCGTGTCGCGCGTGTCGAAAACACGCCCGCGTTGCAACGGAATTCCCATCGCGCGGAAGTAATCGGGATTGACAACACGATAAACGGCGAACGGAAGATTCGAATCACTCGGCATCGTGCGGCCTTCAACGCTGAAGCTGAACTTCATGCCACTGGTGGACAACGGCAGACGCGTGTTGATGCCCGCGGATTCGACGCCAGGTATTTCATTGATGCGCCGCAGGAGTTCGTCATAAAAGGCGCGGCGCATTTCCGCCTTCTGGTACTTCGGCAACGGCAGCACCATGCGCATCGTCAACAGGTTGTCAGGCTTGAAGCCGAGATCCACCTGGCGCAGCCGATTGAAACTGCGAATCAAGAGCCCCGCCCCGGCGAGCAGTACGACTGCGAGCGCAACTTCCGCGATCACCAAAACGCGCCGCAGATAACGCCCGGACACACCGCCCGACAAATCGCGTCCTGTTTCTCCCAACGCCTCGCCCGGATTCGCGCGTGTCGCGTGGAGCGCCGGCACAACACCAAACGCGATCGCGGTGAGTAGCGTCACGCCAATCGTGAACAGAAACACGCGGCTATCGACACTGATCGTTTGTAGTTTTGAGAGACTCTCCGGCAGCAACTTCGCGAGGGCTTCAACACCCCAAATCGCGGCGAGTACGCCGAGCAGACCACCCGCACTCGCCAACAACAAACTCTCGGTCAAGAGCTGTCGCGCGATGGCCCAACGCCGCGCGCCAAGCGCCATGCGGATCGCGATCTCACGGCGTCTCGTCGTCGCCTGGGCCAACAAGAGGTTCGCGACATTGGCGCACGCGATCAGCAACACAAACCCGACTGCCGCGAACAGGATCAGCATCGGCCGGCGCAGATCGCCGACGTAATCCTGATGAAACGAGTTGACGAGAAAACCGAGTCCTTCGTTTGTTTTGGGATATTCGCCGGCAAGTCGTGCCGCGATCGATTCGGCTTCGGCGTTCGCCTGTTCGCGCGTCACGCCGGGTTTCAAACGCGCCACGAGACGGAAGTAATGATCGCCGCGGCCTTCCGCCTGTCCGGGTTCCATCGCCCAGGGAGTCCACAGTTCGACTTCACGCTCCGGGAAAAAGAAATTCGCCGGCATCACGCCGATAACGGTGAACGATTCGCCGTTGAGCGTGACGTTGCGATTGATGATTCCGGGATCGCTGTTAAAACGCCGCCGCCAAAGTGCATCGCTCAACACGGCTACGTGTTCGCGGCCGATTTGATCCTCGTCGCTGGCGAACGTTCTGCCCAACGCTGGAGCAACACCGAGCAACGTGAAGACGTTCGCGGTAACGAGTTGTCCTTCCAACTGCTCCGGTTCGCCCGCGTCGGTGAGATTGACGCTTAACTGCCCAAACGCGCCGGCGTCTTCAAAGACCTGATTCTGACTGCGAAGGTCGAAGTAGTTGGCGGGCGCAAACTCGTTCCGTGCGATGCCGAGATGCGGCGTGTGTTCCCAAACAGCCATCACGCGTTCCGGTTCTTTGAACGGCAGCGGCCGCAACAACACCGAGTCAACCGCACTAAAGATTGCCGTATTGACACCGATACCCAGCGCGAGCGTGATCAAAGCGATCGCCGTCAGACCCGGCCGCTTCAACAAACTTCGTAACGCATATTGAAGATCTCTTGTTAGGGTGTTCATCTGTGTAATCTGTGGATTGCTTTATTCGTCTCTGAGCGCGATCAGCGGATCGACCTTCGTCGCGCGACGCGCCGGAACCAGGCACGCACAAAGAACAACGAGCGCGACCACCAACGGAATCAACAGAAACGTGACGCTATCCGTCGGACTAACTTCGTAAAGCAGCGTCGACATGAATCGCGTCAACCAAAACGCGCCAAACAGCCCGATCACGATCCCGATTACCGCGAGCGCCATTCCCTGCCCAACGACCATTCTCAACACGTCCGCCGCTCGTGCTCCCAACGCCATGCGGATGCCGATCTCGTGCGTGCGCGCGTTGACTGCCTCGCTCATCACGCCGTAGATACCCACCAGCGCCAACACCAGTGCGACAAAGGCAAACAGACCCAGCAGGAACAGGTTGAAGCGATGCTGTTCGATCGATCCGGCGATCACTTCCTGCATGGTCCGAATCTCCGCCACGGGCAGATTCTTATCTATGGACCAAACCTGATTCTCGATCGCGCCGACGAGCGCAAGCGGATCGCCGCTGCTTCGTACTACCAGCGTCAGCGCGCGCGGCGCGGGCGCTTGCAAATACGGCAAATACATCTCGAGATTCGGTTCGGCGGTCCATTGATCCTGTTTCAACGCCTTCACTACACCCACGATCTCGCGCGGGACATAATCGTCTTGACTAACGCGGATGCGTTTACCGAGCGGATCTTCATTGGGCCAATGACGCTTGGCGAATGATTCGTTGACGATCACAACCTGCGGAGAGGTGTCGTTGTCGTGAGCGGTGAAGTCACGTCCTTTTAGCAACGTGGCGCCCATCGTGCGGAAGTAATCGGGCCGGATGACGCGATAAACGCCGCTTTGCTTTTCGCCCGGCGCAGGCGCGGGACGGCCTTCGACGAGGAAAGGTACGGTCCAGACGTCGCCGCCCAACGGAAGATGATTGATCGCGCTTGCTGATTGAACACCAGGCAACGAGTCAACTCGCTGCAACAGCTCGTTGAAAAAAGCCACTCGCTTCGGCCCCGTATTTTCAGCAGAGCCGGCGAGCGAGATCGTCATCGTCAACAACTGGTCGGGATTGAAACCCGGATCCACTGCACGCAAGCGAGCGAAGCTTCGCACCATCAGCCCGCCACCCACGAGCAACATCAACGCCAGCGCGACTTCGGTAATTACAAGTAAGCGGCGCGCGTTGACGCGGCCACGACCCGCTGACGAACCGCGCGTCGATTCTTTGAGCGACTCATACCAGTTCCACTTGCGCGTTTGCAGAACAGGCGCGAGTCCAAAAAGCAGACCGGTGATCACCGACAAACCAAACGTCACGGCAAGAGTCGGAAGATCGAGTGCGATCGTTTGCAACCGAGGCAAACTGCCAGGGCCGAGCGCCAGCAACGCTCTCATGCCGGCGATGCTCAGCAACAAACCGAACGCGCCGCCAATCAACGCGATCACGATGCTTTCGGTTAACAACTGCCGCGCGATGCGCGCGCTGTTCGCTCCCAACGCGGTGCGCAAGGCGATCTCTTTTTGCCGAGACGCCGCCCGCGCCATCATCAAATTCGCTACGTTCGCGCAGGCGATCAGCAGTACAAAACTGACCGCGCCAAACAGAATCAACAGCGCCGGCCGCGTCTTTCCCACCACCTGTTCGTGCAGCGGTTCAACCGCGATCGGGAGTCCTTTGTTCGTTTCCGGATGTTCCTGTTCCAGCCGGCGAAAGATCGTCGCGACTTCAGCCTGGGCCATCGCGCGAGTAACACCCGGCCTCAGTCGCGCAAAAACTCTCAAGGATTGCCCGCCGCGATCGTTTGCGCGCTCCGTGAGATTTAACGGCGACCACAACTCGGCCTTGGTGGCCCAGAACGGAGCGAACTGAAACTCCGCCGGCATCACGCCAATGATCGTGTAGCTCTCGCCATCAAACGTGACCTGTTGACCTACGACACCCGCATCACCACCGAAACGTCGTTGCCACAAACGGTGACTCAGCACAACCACGCGCTCGCGTCCCGGTTGATCTTCGTCGGCGTTGAAGGTGCGGCCGAGTAACGGACTGACGCCAAGCACTTGAAACATCTGCGCGGTTAGTTGTAACCCGCGCAAATGTTCGGGCTGCTCGTGGCCCGTCAGGTTTGGTTCCCACCATTGCGCCGCGGCAATGCCGCTAAAACTCTGACTCTGCGCCGCCAGATCAAAATAGTTGGCGGGCGCCACCGGAACTGTTTTGTCATGCAGGACCGTGACCAGTTGTTCCGGATTGCCATAAGGAAGCGGCCGCAGCACAACCGCATTGATAACGGAGAAGATCGCCGTGTTGGCCCCAATGCCCAAACCAAGCGCCAGCACCGCCACGCAAGTGAACAGGCGATGCTTGAACATCATTCGAAATGCATACCGTAGATCGTGAATTAGAAGATCCATTCTTACCTCACTAAAACCATCCACAGATTCCACAGACTTCTGTGTAACCTGTGGATTGTTTTCTACTCATACCGCAGCGCTACCAGCGGATCGACCTTCGTGGCGCGACGCGCGGGAACCAAACACGCAACCAGCGCCACGACGATCAGCAGCACGCCGATCGCGCCAAAAGTCCACGGATCTCTCGCTTCAACTCCGAACAACAAACTCGTCAAACTCTCGAGGTACTTCATCAGCACGTAAGCCGCAGCGAGTCCGACGCCAACGCCAATCACCGTCAACGCCATTCCCTGCCGCAGGATCATCGTCAACACGTTGCCGCGATTCGCGCCGAGCGCCATGCGAATGCCGATCTCCTGCGTACGTTGCGCAACCGCGTAAGCCATCACGCCGTAAAGCCCGATCGCCGCGAGCAACTGCGCGATCACGCCGAAGAGCGTGAACAGTTTCGCCAGCATCCGTTCCATCGCCAGCGTTTTGTCGGCTTGTTCGATCTGCGTGCGGACATTGGTGAGCGGCAAGTTGCTGTCTACTTCGTGCATCGCCTCCCGGATGCCTGCCACAAACGATGAGGGATCGCCGTTAGTGCGCACCTCGATCGTCGCCAACTGCATCCGCTTTAGCGACTGCCTCCACGACTGATAAACAGTCGGTTCGATCGCGTCGCGCTGGCTCGTGTATTTCGCGTCGCGAGCCACACCGATGATTTCGATTTCCGCCGGTTGGTCCGGCTCGTAACCGAAGCGTTTGCCGATCGGATTCGTGTTTGGAAAGTGCGCTTGCACAAATGTTTGATTGACGACCGCGACTCGCTGAGCACGAGCGTCATCCTGCGCGGACAGATTGCGTCCGAGTAGCAACGGGATTTCCATCGCCGGCAGAAAATTCTCACGTACTGTGTGAATCTTGGTGTCGCTGTCGCGTGGTTTGCCGTCTGGTCCAAGCTCACCTTCAACAAACACGGAGCTTGTGTTGGCGGAATAAGACAGCAGCGCGTTACGCGAGAACGTTACCGATTGCACGCCCGGTACGGCTTCTAGCCGAGCGCACATCCTTTCGTATAACGCCGTCCGGCGATCGTCTTCGTAACCGATCAAACTTGGGTCAACGCTGAAGAGCAGCAGGTTTTGCGCATTGAATCCCGTTTCGACGTGTTGCAGATTGCGTAGCGTGCGAACCAGCAAACCCGCACCGATCAGCAGCAAAACGGAGAGCGAGACCTGGGCCACGACCAGCGATTTGCTGAGCAGCGACCGATGAATCGCGCTCGATCCGCGCGCCGCATCTTTGAGTGTCGGCGTCAGGTCGAAACGCGTGGCGCGCAGTGCCGGAACGATACCGAACACGAGTCCCGTCAGGACGGACAATCCGAGGGTGAAGCCGAAGACGCGCAGGTCCAGCGATGGCTCGAGTGAAGTCATCTCTGGTCCACCCCACTCGGTC
>DATEHX010000262.1:0-13293 GCA_035279345.1 Pyrinomonadaceae bacterium
CGCGAGGAAGACGCCCGCGACGCGACGCAGGAGACGTTTCTGGCTGCGTTTCGCAACCTGCGCGGGTTTCGTGGCGAAGCGAAGGTCTCGTCCTGGCTGCACCGGATCGCAGTCAACCAGTGCATCACGCGGCAGCGGCGCGCGAAAGTGCGAAATGAATCGGCGCTCGATGACGACGATGACAAAGCCAGCAGCTTCGCCGCGCCACTCGATTCGTCGCCGGCGGCGGTCACAGAAGGACGCCAGCGAACCGCTGCGGTGCGCCGGGCGCTCAACAGCTTGCCGGTCGAGTTACGGCAGGTGGTGGTAATGAAGGAGTTTGAAGAACTGACCTTTCGGGAGATCGCGGAAGCACTCGACCTGCCGTTGAGCACGGTCAAGAGCAGGCTGTACACGGGACTGAAGCAATTGCAGATGCGGTTGGAGAAGTTTGGAGCTTGATGCATGCCACAAAAAAGCACAAAAGGAGAACTCTCCTCGACTTGTGAACGCGCGGACGATCTGGTTTCGGTACTTTATGGCGAAGCCAGCGAACGCGAGCGGCGCGATTTTGAGCTTCACCTGAAGCAGTGTGGTAGCTGCCGCACCGAGTTTGCCGCGTTTGCGCAGGTGCGTGAATCGGTCGGCGAATGGCGCGATGAAGCGCTGTCGGGATTTGTGCCCGCGAACGCGGCAGCGGTGCCGGTCAGGAAGTCGGCGCTCGCGGCGTGGCGACAGTTTTTCGATCTGTCGCCGTTGTGGTTGAAAGGCGCGGTTGGTTTTGCCGCAGTGGTTTTTTGTCTGCTCGCGGCGTTGGCAGTTGTGAGGCCAACTGACAAGCCGGTCACAGTAGCGACCGGAGATCCCGACGCGGTTTATACAAAACAGGATTTGGATCGCGCAGTTCAGGAAGCATTAGCAAAACAGGAACGCGAACAGCTCGCAGTAGAACCCAAGCCAGCTATCGTCGTGGAGTCGCCAACGCCGAGGAGTGCAAACGTAGCGAAAGCAGAACCCAAAGCGCGGCGGCCGTTTTCGAAAGCCGAACGCGAACAACTCGCCGCTGAACTAAGATTGATCACAAGCGACGACGAAGCAGATCTGGACCTGCTCGATGACCGGAGAGATAGATAATGAAGATAGTGCTCAGTTTGTTACTCGTCCTTGCGGCCGCGAGCTTCGCAATAGGCCAACAGCAACAGGAGCAGCAACCGGAACCAACCACGGATCCGATCGAACAGCTTCGACTGACACCGGATCAACGCCAGGCAGTGCGCCAGATCGTCGCCGACACGAGACTCGAACGCCAATCAACCAACCGTCGCCTGCGTGAAGCAAACGTCGCGCTCGATCAGGCACTGGACGCCGAACCAACCGACGAGAATCTGATCGAACAACGTATCAATGAAGTCTCCGCCGCCCATGCCGCGCAATTGCGAATGCGTATTCACACGGAGATGAAAATTCGCCGCATCCTTCGTCCCGAACAGTTAGCCACACTGCGCCGTTTGCGGCTTCAGTTGCGCGACGTCGTGGCGCCACAACGAAGAAACAACCCGCGACGCCCCGCGGCCCGGCAAGGCTTTCGTCCTCGCCAGTAAAGATTACCGACGTGTCTTTACGACCTGAGCCCAGTCTTCGAGGCGTTTGATGTCCTGGATCGCACCGCTAAAGACACCCATATGTCCGCGGCGTTCGGCGTTAAAGGTACCCTCGATCAGCACGTATCGTTGGTCAAACCGTTTCTGCTTAACGAAATCCACGTCGATCCACAGACCGTTCTTCGGAATGTCGTACTCGTAATCATCCCGATGCAAGTACACGGCAGTGCCTTCAAAAATCACTGACGCAAAGCCGATCACCCTGACAAACTTACCGTCGTACTCCCTCGGATTGGCAATCAACTGCACCATCGAAACGTCCGTGGGCCGTTGCTGCGTGGACGAAGCTTTCATCGCCAATCCGCCGGCGACAAGGGTCAAAGCAACCAGCATGGCGCCCATAAAAATGTGTTTCTTCATGGTCTCCTCGGTGTGGTTCGAAGTTGTGGTCCATACAATGACTTGTTTTTATCAGCAGTTTACCGATTATGGCTCTTGACGCCCCGTGTGCAATTTGCGCATGATAGGCCGCTCTTTTCGACGTAGTTGCGCCCCTTTTGACTGGTCTAATGAACTCTCAATGAACTTTGCCACGCGCGCTCTGCTCGAGCTGCAAGAGACGACGCTGATGGCCGCGCGTGCCGTTCGCGGTCTCTTCAAGCGACCTCGTTATATCCCGGAAATAATCGCTCAGATGGACGCCATCGGCGTCGGGTCGTTGACCATCATCATTCTGACGGGGTTCTTCACCGGCGGCGTGCTGACCGTACAAACTTTTCCCACCCTCAAAGCCTACGGCGCACAGTCGCAAACCGGCTATCTGGTCGCCGTTTCTCTGGTTCGGGAACTCGGGCCCGTACTCTGTGCGCTGATGGTCACAGGCCGCGTCGGCTCCGCGATCTCCGCCGAACTCGGTTCCATGGTCGTTTCGCAGCAAATCGACGCGATGCGCGCCCTCGGCACTGACCCGATCCGCAAACTCGTCGCGCCGCGTATGTGGGCGCTGCTCGTCAGCTTGCCTTTGTTAACCGTGCTCGCGGACGTGCTCGGCATTTTCGGCGGCTGGGTTACCGCCGTGACGCTTTATTCGGTCTCTTCGAGCGTGTTCATCTCCGCCGTGCGCGACGGTATCACGACAGACGACCTGATCGGAGGCGTGGTTAAACCGCTCGTTTTTTCGCTGATTATCGGCACCATAGCGTGCCGGCAGGGCCTCAACACGGAAGGAGGCACGGTCGGCGTCGGCCGCTCAACCACGCGGGCCGTGGTCATGGCTTCCATCGTGGTTATTATTGCCGACTACTTTCTCGCTAAGGCGCTTCAGGTTATTCTAGGCACTTCGTAACAACCTTCGGTGCTGCCAGATGTCAACCGAGATACATAATACGTCACCCACCGTCAGCGAAGAGGCGCAGGAATCGACGTTTCGTGAAGTCGACGATCGCGACCGCGCTATTCCCGCGATCGAGTTTCGCAACGTCGTGCTCGCGTTTGACGAGCGCGTCATCCTGGATCAACTGAGCTTCAAAGTGATGAAGGGTGAGACGAAAATCATCCTCGGCGGTTCCGGCGGCGGCAAGTCGACAATCATCAAACTCGTTCTGGGCCTGCTCAAACCTGATGAAGGTCAGGTGCTGGTCGACGGCGAAGACGTCACCGAATACAGCGAAGACCAGATGATGCGCGTGCGCAAAAAGATCGGAATGGTCTTCCAGGAAGGCGCACTGTTTGACTCGCTTTCAGTCTACGACAACGTCGCGTACAGGTTGCACGAACAAGGCGTGCCGGAAGATGAAGTCGAACCGGAAGTGCGGCGCATGCTTAGGTTCGTGAATCTCGAAGACGCGATCGACAAGATGCCAATCGAGCTTTCCGGCGGTATGCGGCGGCGCGTCGGTATCGCGCGGGCGCTGGTCGGCGATCCGAAGATCGTGTTGTTTGACGAACCGACCGCTGGATTGGATCCGCCGACTGCGCGCACGATTTGCGAGTTGGCGATGAAATTACGCGATCTCGAAGACGTTTCCTCGATCTTCGTCACGCACGAAATGAACAACGTGCAATACATCTGTTCCGAGTACGCAGTAGTTGATGACGACGGCAAAGTCGTGTTTGAGCGTGAAGGCGAACGTCTTTGTCTCATCAACAGCAAGGTGATGATGATGCGTACGGGCAAGGTGATTTTCAGTGGAACAGACGAATCGCTCCGCCGTGCTGAGGACCCATATATTCAGAGATTCCTCCGGGGCCACTAAGGAAGGAACGCTATGCCTCCATCAAAAAGAAATGTAAGCCTGAGCCAGTTGCGCGTAGGAATATTCGTGCTGATCGCGATCGGCGTGCTGATCTTTCTCGTGCTCAACGCTTCCGGCGACATCAATCCATTCAGTCGAAAACTGCATTTGAAAGCGCGGTTTGTCGATGCGAATGGGTTGCGTGAGGGTTCCGAAGTGCGCCTCGCGGGTGTGCGCGTGGGTAAGGTAGAGCGAATCATTCTTTTGGAACCGTCGACAGTTCCGAGCGCGCCGCGTGTTGAAGCGCAGATGACGATCGATTCAAACATCGACGGACAGCCGGCAAATCAGCGCATCCGTTCCGATTCAACCGCTCAGCAAGGTTCGCCTAGCCTGCTCGGAAACGAGATGCTGATCAACATCACGCCCGGCACGTCGTTGGGCCAGCCCGTGGCGGACGGCGCGATTCTGCCGTCTTCGTCGTCAAATACCGTTAACGACTTCGCTACTTCCGGAACAGATCTCGCTCAGCGGCTCAGCAAACTTTCAGACGAGCTCAGCAGCATGGTGCAGAGCGTTAAAAAGGGCGAAGGAACAATCGGACGGCTCTTCAGCGACGAGGCTCTTTACAACAATCTCAACGCGACGATTCGTGAAACGCAGGACGTGATGACGCAAATCCGTTCCGGCAACGGTTCGGCGGGAAGATTGATCAACGATCCGGCGCTCTACAACAACGCCAACGAGATAGCGATTCAACTGAAAACAATTGCTGACGATCTGCGCGCGGGCCGCGGCACCGCCGGGAAACTCCTGACAGATGACGAGCTTTATGTGCGTATCAATCGCACCGCCGATCGACTCGACAAGTCAGTGGATCAGATCAACCTGATGATTGCCGACATCAACGCCGGCCGCGGAACGCTTGGCAAGCTGATTCGCGACGAACAGATTTACAACGATGCACGTGCGGCGATCGCGCGCTTCAACACCACCGCCGAACGCGTCGACAACATGGTCGCCGCGGCCCAGCGCGGCGAAGGCACCGTCGGCAAATTGCTGAACGACGAGACGCTCTACACAAACGTGAATCAATTGTCGTCCGAAGGCGTGAAGATGCTCTACGACTTCCGGCAAAATCCGAAGAAGTATCTGACGATTAAGTTTGAGTTGTTTTAGCCTGATAGCCACAAAGAAGCACAAGAGGCACAAATATTCTGAAAAACTTGTGCCTTTTGTGCTTCTTGTGCCTTTTGTGGCAAACGACTAAACAACTAACCCAAACGCGCGCACTGGAAACGTGCCGAAGTTTTTGATCTTTACGGGGACGGCGAAGAATTTGAAGCCGCTGTCGGGAAGGTCGCTGAGGCCGCGGAGGTGTTCGACGATCGGGATGTTGTGGCCGAGAAGGATGGAGTGCGCGGGACGCGAGGGGTCGGAGGTCGAGTCAATGTTGTAGGAGTCGATGCCGACGAGTGTGGCGCCGTTCTTCGCCAGGTAGTCCGCGCCGGCCGCGGTGAGGAATGGATGATTGCCGCTGGAATATTCTTCGCTGCGCCAATGGCGGTCCCAACCAGTGTGGAGTAAAACTGCCTTATTCGTGACGGGTAATCCGCTAAGCAAATCAGCCCCGATTTCCTTCCCCGTGACGCGCACTACCAGACCATCAAGATTAGCGACGGAATAAAGATCGAGCCCGGCGAGGTCGCGGCCGCGGGCGTAACGATGAAACGGCGTGTCGAGATACGTGCCGGTGTTCGCGACCATCGCGATCTTGCCGATGTGAAACTCGGTGCCGGGCGCGTAAATGTTTCGTGAGTCGTCACGCGTGAGATGGTCCGTGATCACCGGCGCGGGTAAACCTTTGTAAGTGATCATGCCGTCTTCTATATGATGACAAACGTCGATCAGTTCAAAGTCTCGCGACATCCTTACCTCCTCATCCAAGTTTCTGCACCAACACTTGAAAACTGGACGCCATGCCGCCGGGCAAGATCATCTCGCGCGCGTCGGTCGTCAACCGCAGCTTATCTGCTTCTGTTTCAACCCGCCTCAATCTCTGCCCCAACACCTCCAACAACCCGTGTCGTAGCAGAAAGCGATCCTGTGACTCAAACTCCACCACTCGCAAACCCAAACGCTCACCAGTGGATTTCACTTGCGTCCAATTTACGTTGCTTGTGATGTCGTACTCGCCGGGCGCTGACAAAACGTCGTCGACGAAGTTGTGCCGCGAGAACGCGCGCAGTGTTCCGTCCGGCCTTAAAGCCGGATCGTAGAGGTCAGTCGCTTCGGCGCCGTAGTCTACAGTGATCGCATACCCGCGCTTCAGCTTGGAAGTGAGCGAAGTTAACCAATCATCAATCGCGAGGTTTACTTCGATAGCTTGGCCCGGAGCGAACTCTATCGAGTGTTGTTCGAGAAATTGAGCAAGCCGTGGTGTTGAAAGCGAGCCGACGGTCCACGTGAAGTTGTTTTCGGAATCGAGCGTTACGTAGAGTTCACCTCCAGGAACCAAACGGTGTACTGGAAACGCGTCGAGCAGCTCATTAGAGAAGTAGAGAGAGGGATCTAACGGATCAAATGGTTCCGAGGCGTTGCTGATCTCGCTGATATGATACCGCGTCGCTTCGAATACACGCGGATAAGAATCCGCAAGCGAACGCTGCACGCGCTGTGCGAAGGTTCCATCCCCGGCGCCACCTTCGATAATGGTCCATTCTGAAGGCTGTCCGAGCTCACCGTAAAGCTTCGCAAAATAACGCGCGAAGGTCCCCGCAAACAGTTCGCTGCGTTCCGGACTGGTGCGGTAATCGCCTTCCCTGCCCCAGCGCTTCAGATCGCGACGGTTGTAGTAACCAAACTCCGGATCGTAAAGCGCCGCCTCCATCCAATCACGAAACGGGATCGGACCACGCGCGCGAATCAAATCTTTCAGTCGTTCGGCTAACAACTACCGCTCTGTACGATCTTCTTTGTCGAGTAAACGAGTGGTGTTTTCAGTGACACTCGGCGGATTCGCCAACTCCGCGGTGTTTGGCTTACGCCACGCGGAAGGCCCACGCGCCGGTGGCGGTGGTAACGCACTGTGTTGTCTTGGTGGCGCAAACTGCGGCGGCGCGGCAACCGGCGGCGGTGGTCCATACGTCGGGTAGCGAGGCGGCGCACCTTCCTCAAACAGCCCTGCGTAAAGCATGCGAAACGGACCGCCAACAAAACAGATGATCGCTGCCAGTATCGCGAGTAATTGCGGAAAAGACGCGGTTGAGAAACTCGCGAAGGCCCCCAAAATCGGAACAATCACCGCGCCCGAGAGAAACAAAATTGCACCCTGTTTGACGCCTTTGCGCCGCGCAGAGATCTGCACCGGCTCATCAGACTGGTGATAAACCGGCAGCATCCCGCCGGTTCCCAGCAAATGAATCACCCCATCCAGTGGGAAACCACAGCGAGAACAAAACCTGACAATTCCCGAAGCCTGTTGCTGGCCGCATTGCGGACAATACATGGAGATCGTTCCTCGCCAACGGAGTCTTACGACGCGCTAGATAATACCCTGATGACCGCCCTTGCGGGAAAAGCATTTTTACCGTGGCGTTCTCATCGCGACGTTTTTCGTCGCCAGGGCCCGGCCGTGATAGTCGCTGGCCTTCATGAGTGTTTCGAGCAGCAGGGCAAAGAGCTGTTGCGGCTCGCCGGATGGTCCGGAAATGTATTTTGTGAGGTCGCGATCGCTCGCGATAGACTTAAATGCACCAGCGCGTGCGGCGTCGACTTCCGACAAATACTCAGTCACGAGCTCGGGAGTCGAGAGACTTTCCGGCAGGGTCCACTCAAACGGATCGTCCCAAAGGTTCGCGGTCAGGCCGCCAAAAGTTTGTTCCAGTGCCGCGGCGCTGCGCAGCACGTTTTCACCAATACTTACGTGAGGCGGACGGCGATAAAGTAGATCGGGCGTGACGGAATTGACGAATAGCTTGAGAGCGGCAATCAAACGAGCGCACTCGAGATCCAGGTGATCCACAAGTGCACGGGGAGAGTCGTGGTCCATTGAATGAGAGCGGTCTACTTCCCTCTCGCGCGGCGATCCGTTTCTTCCAGCACCGTGCCGTAATTCTGGCCGTTGAAATTGAACCCGCTACGAAGATAACCCTTCGTACCGACCTGTGCGCCGCGCGAAGGAACGCCTCGCTTGGTGGCCACCCAAATCCGGCCAGTGCCGTCGTCGAGTTCGTAGGCGCCGACACCTGCTGCTCCATAGCTGTTAGTGACGCGGCCGGCAATGCCGACTTCTTTGCCCTGATAGCGTCCGGGGTCGGCGTTGATCTTTGAAATATTGGTTTGGCTGGGACAGGCGGTAAAAAGAAGTGTCCCACTGAGAAGCGCTAACAAAACCGCTGACTTTCTCAATGCTGGCATGTGGTCTCCTTTAATGTTTGGCATCTCGGGAGAGGCCCGAATAATAACACGACGTAGCCACAAAGAGGCACAAGAGAGACAAAGGAAGTAAACGTTCAAGTTTTCTTTTGTGCCTCTTTGTGGCCTTACTTTCCGAACCAGCCAATGGGTCGTCCTGAGAGGTCGACCCAAACGCTCTTCACCTGCGTGTAGAGATCGAGCGCGTGCCGGCCCATCTCGCGGCCGTAGCCCGACTGTTTGTAACCACCAAAGGGAGACGCTGCATTGAACATATTGAACGTATTGATCCAAACGACGCCGGCTTTGATCTCGCGCGCAAAACGATGCGCGCGCGTGATGTCGCGCGTCCAGATGCCCGCGGACAGACCGTAGATTGTGTCGTTTGCCTGCTTTATCAGATCGTCTTCGTCTTTGAACGTGATCACCGAAACCACCGGTCCAAAGATCTCTTCCTGGGCCACGCGCATGTTGTTCTTCACATCGTCGAAGATGGTCGGCGTGAAGAAGTAACCGCGCTGGAACGAGCCTTCGAGCTGTGGCGGCGCACCGCCGGCAACCACAGCAGCGCCTTCGCTGCGCGCGATGTCGACATAACCCTTGATGCGGTTCAGTTGCTCTTCCGAGACTTGCGGTCCCATCTGCGTGGCTTTGTTCGTCGGATCGCCGACGACAATCTTGCTCGCCTTCTCACTGAGCTTGCTGACGAATTCTTCTTTGACGGACTCTTCGACAAACAAGCGCGAACCCGCACAACAGACTTGCCCCTGGTTGTAGAAGATTCCCATCATCGCGCCAGCGACTGCCTGGTCGAGATCCGAATCAGCAAAAACGATGTTCGGCGCTTTGCCGCCAAGCTCGAGTGAAACCTTCGTTAGGTTGTCCGCCGCCGACTTCGCGATCAGTTTTCCGACTTCAGTTGAACCGGTGAACGCGATCTTGTCGATCCCGGGGTGCGAAGCGAGTGCTGCACCAGCAGTTTCGCCGTAACCCGGAACGATGTTCACGACGCCTTCAGGAAAACCGGCTTCCTGGATCAACTTTCCGAGTTCCATCGCGCCGACAGGCGTCTGTTCGGCAGGTTTAAGAACGATCGTGTTTCCGGCAGCAAGTGCGGGCGCGAGTTTCCACGCCGCCATCAACAACGGGAAGTTCCACGGAATGATCTGGCCGCAAACGCCGATCGGTTCGCGCAGTGTGTAGTTGAACATCTTACCGGGAACGGGAATCGTTTCGCCTTCGATCTTAGTGGACCAACCCGCGAAGTATTCGAAGTTCTCGACGACTTGAGGTATATCGACGTAAAGCGACTCTTTGATCGGTTTGCCGTTATCGGCGGTTTCGATCGCTGCCAACTCCGCGGCGTTCTGTTCGATCAACTGCGAGAGTTTATAAAGCAATCGGCCGCGATCGCGTGCGCTCATCTTGGACCACTTGCCCTCGAATGCACGCCGAGCTGACGCGACAGCTTTATCGATGTCTGCTTTATCTGCTTCGGCAACCTCGGCGAGCGTCTCGCCGGTGGCCGGATTTGGAGTGGTGAAAGTTTTTCCGGATTCGGAGTCGACCCACTGGCCGTCGATTAAAAGTTGATACTTCCGCGAATTATCTTGCGCTAGTTCTGCCGTTGACATTAGTGCTCCTTGTTAAAACTCTGTCGTACCTGCAAGCAGTTGTCGTAACACGAACGGAAGTATTCCGCCGTGCTTGTAGTAGTCGACCTCGATTGGCGTGTCGATTCGTAAGATTACCGGAATTTCCTCGACCGCGCCGCTCTTGCGATGAATCACGAGCGTGATCTCTTCGCGCGGTTCGATTCCGTCGCCAATGCCAAACAGATCGAAACGCTCGCTGCCGTCGAGCCGAAGCGAAGCCGCATTCGTGTCGTCTTTGAACTGACACGGCAGCACGCCCATGCCCACCAGATTGCTGCGATGAATGCGTTCAAAACTCTGCGCGATAACTGCTTTCACGCCGAGCAAACGCGTTCCCTTCGCGGCCCAGTCGCGCGAGCTTCCGGTGCCGTATTCCTGACCCGCGATGATCACGAGCGGCACGCCTTCCTCCTGGTAGCGCATCGCCGCATCGTAAATGCTCGTGCGTTCTTCGCTCGGATGATGAATCGTCACACCGCCCTCGACACCCGGCACCATCTGGTTTTTGATGCGCACGTTGGCAAACGTGCCGCGCACCATCACTTCGTGATTGCCGCGCCGCGCGCCGTAGCTGTTGAAGTCTTTAATGTCGACGCCCAATTCCTGCAAATACAGGCCGGCGGGGGACGAAGGCTTGATCGAACCAGCGGGACTGATGTGGTCCGTCGTCACTGAATCACCAAAGATCGCGAGCGGGCGCGCGCCGTTCACGTCAGATAACGGTTCGAGATAGCTGTGGAAGTTCTCGAAGTAGGGAGGTTCGCGGATGTAAGTCGACGCCGGTTCCCAGTCGTAGACGTTCCCGGTGGTGGTCGGAATGTCGTTCCACATCTGGTTCTGTTCCGCGAAGTTGCTGTAGAGACGTTGATACGTTTCCGGATCGAACGCCGCACGCGTGACTTCCTTGACCTCGGCCATCGTGGGCCAAAGATCGCGCAAGTAAACGTCTTCACCCTCGCTGCCGGTGCCGAGGGGCTCAGTCGCCAGGTCTAGATCAATTCTCCCGGCGAGTGCGAAAGCAACAACCAGCGGCGGGCTCATCAGAAAATTCGCCTTAATCGACTGATGCACGCGCGCCTCGAAATTTCGATTGCCCGATAAGACAGAAACGCCGACGACGTCTCGCTCGGTCAAAACCTGTTCGATCGCCGGATCGAGGGGGCCGGAGTTGCCGATGCACGTCGTGCAACCATAGCCGACGAGATTGAAGCCGAGTTGGTTCAAGTAGGTTTGCAAACCGGTGCGTTCGAGATAATCAGTCACTACGCGCGAGCCGGGCGCGAGTGAGTTTTTCACTTTTGGACTCACGCTCAGACCACGCTCGACAGCTTTCTTCGCCAATAAGCCCGCAGCCAGCATCACGCTCGGATTCGAAGTGTTCGTGCATGAAGTGATCGCGGCAATCAACACATCGCCGTGGCCCAGCAGCTCATCGCCTGTAGGAAACTCATCTTCGGGAATCTCAGGAACGATGTCGGGCGTCGGGCGGTTGTTGACCATTTCCGTTTCCGTCCAGACGCTCGTTTCTTTCTCGCTGACGTGGTTCTCCACGGCTGAGGGAACAGTCTCCGAACGTTGTTCGCCGCCGCCGGCAACATACCTTTGCCTGTCCGCGCCGATCTTCACGTGATAACGCGTCCACAGATCGTCTTCAGTTTTGCCGTAACCACCTTCAGCAGCCGGCTTCAACATCAACTCAGTGAACTGATCTTTCAACTTCGGCAGCTCGATGCGATCCTGCGGCCGCTTCGGACCCGCAACACTCGGCGTGATCGTCGCGAGATCGAGATCGAAGACCACGCTGTAATCACACTCGCCCTGCGCGGGCATGCCAAACATTCCCTGCGCTTTATAATAAGACCGCACGAGATCGACGTGCTCTTCGGATCGGCCAGTCGCGAGCAGGTACGTACACGTTTCTTCATCAACCGGGAAGAAACCCATCGTCGCACCGTACTCCGGCGCCATGTTCGCGATCGTCGCGCGATCCGTGACTGACAAACTCGCGGCGCCTTCGCCGTGAAACTCGACAAACTTTCCAACAACCTTCGCTTTGCGCATCATCTCCGTGACACGCAACACCAGATCAGTCGCCGTCACACCTTCGTTCAATGACCCGCTCAAATGAACACCAACAACGTCCGGCGTCAGGAAGTAAACCGGTTGGCCCAACATCGCCGCCTCGGCTTCAATACCGCCGACGCCCCAACCAACAATCCCGAGTCCATTGATCATCGTCGTATGTGAGTCAGTGCCGACGAGCGTGTCAGGAAAGTAAACATTCTTCTCCCAAACGTTCTTCGCGAGATACTCGAGATTCACCTGGTGACAAATGCCGATGCCCGGCGGAATCACACGAAAACCGTCAAATGCCTGCGTGCCCCACTTGAGAAACTGATAACGCGAGCGATTGCGTTTGAACTCCATCTCCATGTTCTTCTCAAACGCCGCGCTTGTGCTCGAGAAGTCGACTTGAACCGAGTGGTCGATCACGAGATCGACGGGAACGAGCGGTTCGATGACGCCGCTGTTCTTCCCCAAACGCGCCACTGCCGATCGCATCGCCGCAAGATCGACCAGCAAGGGAACGCCCGTGAAGTCCTGCAACAACACGCGCGCGACGATGAACGGAATCTCCTCGACGCGTGTGCCGTTTGGTTGCCAGTTCGCGAGCTCGCGCACATCTTCTTCAGTGATTTTCTCCCCGTCGCAACTGCGCAGTACCGATTCGAGTACGACGCGGATGCTGTGCGGCAAGCGCGAGATCGGACCAACGCCAGTTTTTTCCAAGTGTGGCAGTGAATAAAAACGCCCGGCAGGGCCAGCAGCGGAACTGAAAGTTTGCAGCGAATCAAAAGGACATTCTGGCATGGTGGTGCTCAAACACTTTCCTCAGAACGAAATATTTTGGTTGTTGTGGTTCAAGTTGCAGTTTAAGGCAGGATTTACAGAATTACAAAGATGCCAATCTTGTGAATTCTGTAATTACTGTCTACACTTACTCACCCCCCCGAACAATTTGCGAACGAGCAAGGAGACCCGCATGGCGAAAAAGGGTGAAGACCGATATTTGGCAAACGATCCTGGTTATGTTCCCGATCCCGAGATCGAGGAGTTTATGGAGCAGGAAATTCATCGTGCTCCGAAGGATCCCGAACTGTTGGCGCAACGGTTGCGCAACAACACGGCCGCCTCGCCGCGCGACGCTGGGGGCGATCTGGATGCAGACTGGGAAGACGTGAACGACAGTGGTTCGGAAACCGTCGCCGGCGACAATCCGACGCCGGATCAATCGCTTGTGGAAGAGAACGCCAACGCGATCGGCGTGAGTTTCGAAGACAACGAGGAACTCGAGTTTATCGACAAGATTGAAAAGCGCGACCGCGATCGGTTTGAGCTTGATGAAAA
>DATEHX010000263.1:0-4618 GCA_035279345.1 Pyrinomonadaceae bacterium
GCTTCGTAAACACAAACACTCTTCCCCGCCTTCGCAAACTCGATTGCGGCCGCCAGCCCATTCGGCCCGGCCCCCACGACAATCGCATCGTACTGTTTGCTCATGCCGTCTTGTGAATCATGTTAATCCTGTCTAGCCGGACGCGAGTGTTTTATGTGGCGCCAGACCCACCAACCAACAGCCAGCACCCCAATAATTCCGATCACGAAATCAAACCGGTGAAACCACGTCTTCAACGTGTCGTTTTTGTCCCACTGTTCGCCGAGCTTCTGTCCGACGTAAGCGAGACCAAGACACCACGGCAACGATCCGGCAAACGTGTAGATTATGAAACGCGGGACGTTCATGCGGGCCACGCCCGCGGGAAACGCGATGAACGTGCGGATCGCCGGCAACAACCGGCTGATAAAAACGATCGCCTCGCCGTATTTCGCAAACCAACGATCCGCGATATCCAGATCGTGTCGCGACAGCAAAATGTACTTGCCGTACTTTTCAATGACCGGCCGGCCGCCGTACATACCGACCCAATACGCCACCATCGAACCGAGCACGCAGCCAACAGCGCCGGCGACGCCGACCCACCACAGATTCATCTCGCCTTTCGAAACGAGATAACCCGAGAACGGCATGATGATCTCCGACGGCAGTGGAATACACGCCGACTCGATTGCCATCAACAAGACAATTCCGCCGTACCCGAGCTTTGAGATCGTAGCGATGATGAAGGCCGAGAGTATGCCGATGATTTTTGCAACCATATTTACGTTTGAGTCAGAGGTGGAATCAGCGATCTTGCCAGCCGTGCTGGCCGATTAGTGGGACAAAGGCGCAGCCACCGTGGTCTTCTTCACGATGACCAGTTTCAGTTTTGATCACTCGTATTAACCGTTGTGCTTCGCGCGACTCGCCGACCGGAACGATCAAACGACCACCGATCTTGAGTTGCGCGATCAAAGGATCGGGAACAGTTGGACCGCCCGCGGCTACGAGAATCGCGTTGTAAGGCGCGTGCGCGGCCCAGCCGAGTGTGCCGTCGAAACATTTTACCGTGGCGTTGTAGATTTCGAGTTGACGAATACGTGCTTGTGCTTCGCGCGCGAGATCGCCGATGCGTTCGATTGAATAAACCTGCGCGGCGATGAATGAAAGCACCGCGGTTTGATAACCGGAGCCGGCGCCAATCTCCAACACGCGACTGTCGCGGTCGAGCTCCAGCAGTTCCGTCATACGAGCAACGATGAAAGGTTGTGAGATTGTCTGGTTCGCGCTGATCGGCAATGCGTGATCGCCGTAAGCGCGGCTCTGTAACGCTTCAGGCACGAAGAAGTGACGCGGCACACTGCGCATTGCTTCGAGCACCTGCGGATCTCTGATGCCGTAATGCTCGCGCAGACGCGCTACCATTCGCTCCCGCGGAATGGAATATTCGTATTTCCGATTGGTGATTGCCAATTGTCGATTGCCGATTCTCGATAGCTGACTGTCCATTATTAGCTTGAAAATCGGCAATCGACAATCGGAAATCGACAATGCCCTAACTCTTATGAACTAAATCGGAGTCTTTCAGGTAATTCCACGTTTCGAGTGCCGTTAATGCACGATGGTCGGTCATGTCGCTTCGCAGCGGAGTCACGGAAACGTAACCCTCTTTCACCGCGTGGTAGTCAGTGCCTTCGACGGAATTTCCATCGAAGTACTCTTCACCGATCCAAAAGTAAGGCTTGCCGCGTGGATCGATGTGCTCGGTGATCACTGGCCGTGCGTTCTTGATGCCCTGCCGCGTGACCTTCACGCCTTTGATCTCGCCGGGCGGGATATTGATGTTCAGCAGAGTTCCTTCCGGCAATCCTTCGTCGAGCACTTTGCGCGTGGCGACGACCGCGAAGGCAGCGGCTTCTTCGAAATCGAAGTTATCGCGCGCGACTAGACTCAGCGCGAGACCGGGAACGCCGAGAATCGCGGCTTCGAGCGCGCCGGCGACAGTGCCGGAATAGGTCGCATCGTCACCGAGATTGCCGCCGTGATTGATTCCGGAAACGCAGATGTCGGGACGTTCTTCTTCAGGAAGAATTTTGTTGAGGGCGAGTGTGACGCAGTCAGTGGGAGTGCCGTCGATGGCCCAGTGACGCCCGTCGAGTTTTCTGATCCGCAGCGGCCGGGCGAGTGTCAGACTGTGTGAAGCGCCGCTCATCTCCGAAGCGGGAGCGACCACGTAGACGTCGCCCACCTGCTTCAGGGCTTCTTCGAGTTTGATAAGCCCATCGGAGTGGATGCCGTCGTCGTTAGTGAGCAAAATGCGCGTCATACTCTATTCACACTCGGCGCTTCGCGTCGCACACTCCAGTTTCGGCTGGCTCGCTCACTCAGGAGCGTCCGGTTTTTGAATCCTGGTTGACGACTAGTGAGATAAGAGTACGGGCCGTGGCGTGTGTTAGCGGAGAAAGCTAATCGCGCGGAATGCGCATTCGGCCTTTTTTCTTGTTGCGCTTGCGGGCCAGGGCTGATTTTAGTTTGGCCTTTTGACCGGGCGGAATAAAGAAGGCGTGCTTTTTGGCGTCCTTGATGATCTCCTCGGTCATCACCTTGCGCTTGAAGCGCCGCAATGCGCTTTCAATCGATTCACCCTGATTAACAGTAACTATTGCCATTCGATTCTCTGCTTTCCCTTTCTTAGATCCTTTGCAGGAGAGCTATTTAACACGTCTCAAGCGCTCCCGGTCAAGTCGTGCTGAGGCAAAAGTATAGGTCCTATATGTCATATAGGACCTATGCTCTCGCGCCATGCGTGATTGAGAGGTTAAACCAACACTGCTTCCGCTTCCGCGGGTTCCTCTTTCTTCCGGCCCAGACCCTTGATCTGCACCGGCTTGTCGGCCTCTTTAGTGGGCAACTGCTTATTCAATACCATTTCCTGGTAAAGCTTCCGCATCATGACGGCTTCCTCGTGAGCCGTCTTCGGCCCCTCCATCTGCGGCTTGTTCGGCCGCGCCAAATCCACTTCATTCAAGATCAAACCGTGCGAGCTGTCGGCCATGTGGACGTCCTTGCCGCCCGCGAAGATCTCATGCCGGCCGTGCTCCTGGTACCACTTCGCGACGGTCGCGTTCTGGTGCATGTTCTCGATGATGTTTCTCCAACCGATACCCGTGTTGTATGCGCAGAAGGAGATTTCGCCTTCCTGCGTGCCGTACGGGATGATGCACATTTCAGTGCGGCGGAAGTCGTAGTTGAAGAGATCCTGGAACCACATGCCCGCGATGAACAGGAAGTTCCAGCGGTCGGCACGGCGCGCTTGAATATCCTGCTCCGTGCGATCACCGCTCACCTTGCCGTAGTCCTTGCCGGTCAAGCCAAACGACTTGTCAAACTTCTTGAAGAGCTCGTAAAGCGTGAAGTTTGTCGGCGACTTGTACGGGTTGTAGTGCTTCAAGAGCGTCAGACCCATCATCAAGTTCGACATCCACTTGCCGCGCGCGGCGTCAGTGATCTTCTGCATGTCTTTGACAAGACCCGGGATGTTCAGGAACTCCGGCACCGGGCTCATCTCTTTCGTTTCCTTGTCGATCATCACCGCGGTGCCGACGCCGCAGTTCGGGTGGCAACCGCAGGAGACCTGGCCCCATTCGGCTTCGGGTCCGTGCACGAGATCGGCGAAGTCAGCGAAGGCGCCCATCAACGAGAGCGGGAACCAATCGCGTGTCGGCTCAGTGATACCGACCTGATTCTTCACGTCGTGCGCGAGATGCGAGAGCGTGTAGCGCTGTTGCAGACGGCGGTGTTCGGTGATCTCTTCATCGCGGCCAGTAAACGAAACCGGCTGGAACGAAAGGAACGCAATCTTCTTCGGATTGTCGAGCGCGAAACGGATGATCGAGCCGACCTGGTCGTTGTTGATGCCGTTGACGAGCGTGGTGACGAGCACGATCTCAACGCCCGCTTCGTGCAGGTTGTTGATCGCTCGCATCTTCACGTCGAACAGGTTACCGACCTGGCGGTGGCTGTTCGCGTCGTTGCCGATACCGTCAAACTGGAGATAAACGTAACGCAGTCCAGCGGCAGCAGCTTCGCGGCAGAACTCTTTGCTCTTGGCAAACTCGATTCCGTTCGTCGCTGCCTGCACGCTGTTGTAACCAACCTTGCGCGAGTATTTGATCGCTTCGAGGAAGTGCGGCGAGATCGACGGTTCACCACCGGAGAACTGCACTGACATCTGCCGGCGCGGTTTGATCGTGATCGCGTTGTCGAGAATCTCTTTGATATCGTCCATGCTCAGTTCATGAACAAAGCCAACCTGGTTGGCGTCCATGAAGCACGGGTCGCACATCATGTTGCAGCGATTGGTGAGATCGACTGTCAGCACGGCGCCGCGGCCATACTTAACAGTGCTCGAACCGTGGTTATGAAGTTTCTCGTCGTTGTGCGCGTCGATGTCGCGTCCGGGGAACATCGTTTCGATGTGTGTCAGAAAGCGCGAGTCGATGGCCATCATGTCTTCGAAATGGCCGTGGACCGGGCAGTCTTTAATCATCCAGATCTGTCCGTCGCGTTCGACGATCGTGGCTTTGATTTCGCCGACTTTCTCATTAATCAGAACGCTGACGTCTTTCTTGCCGCT
>DATEHX010000264.1:0-3054 GCA_035279345.1 Pyrinomonadaceae bacterium
TGGCGAGCGGAGTAGCAGGTGGACGAACACCTGGAAGCGCCGTGCTTTCAAAGCGCGAAGGAGCCACGAGCATCGCGAAGAGTACGACCATGATCGCGATCGAGTTCGTGAGCAGGAATTTACGTGTGCGGATCATTCGCCGCGACAGCAACAAGATCGTAAGGCCGATAGCAAACACGACGACGTTCCACATGTTTCCGCGTAGCACCCAAAACAACGTCACCGCCGCGGCACCCACGACACCGAAAGCTGCTGCCGCGCGCACCGAGAGTTCGCGACGCACCACGAGCGTCAATACAAACAGCAACGCGAGCAGGCAAGAAATTGCCAGTGTGTCTCTGATGAATTGGGTTGAGTGCAACAGAAACGACGGCCAGACAGCGACGATTGCCGCAGCTAACATTGCGGCGCGCTCGTTGAATATTTCGCGACCGAGAAGATAGACGCAGCTAAGAATACCGAGATAGTAAATGAGATTCAGCGGTTCGGCGGCGAGGACGTTGTGGCCGAGCACTCTTCCGATCGTGGCGAACAGGAGCGAGTAGAGTCGCGAGTGCAGCGGGACTTTGAACGCTAACCAGACCGAGAAGCCGTGCGTTTGCAATTGCGTCGCCGACTGGCTTGCCATGTTGCGATAGCTGTCGCCGTCGATCGCGAACGACAGGCCAGTGCCGTGCTCGTCGAAGACATTGGGTAGTAGTTGAAAATGTCCAACGAGAAAAATTGCGAGTGTTAGTGTAATGTGAATGGCGCCGGCGAGAAGCAACCAGCGCAACGGATTTGGTCGCATCAGGTCAACGCATTCTATACCACGGATTACACAGATGAGCCACGAATTGCACGGATCGGTGTTGAGCGTAGACGTGGGTACGTCGGGTGTTCGTGCGGCGCTGTTTGATGAAGCTGGCAATCAGATCGAAGGCGCGCAGGCGGTGACGCGGCGTGAGCTGACTGGTTTTGCGGAACTCGATCCGGATGCGTTGGTTGCGGAGGTAAGTAGAACAGTTGACGCGTTGAAGGGGCACGAACAAGTTGACGCGATTGCGATCTCGGCGTTTTGGCATAGTTTGATGGGTATTGATGAAAAGGGTGCGCCGACGACGCCGTTGCTGACGTGGGCCGATACGCGTGCGGTGCAAGCTGCGAGAGAGTTGCGGGCGGAGTTTGATGAACCCGCTATTCACGCGCGCACTGGTTGTCGTTTTCATCCGAGTTACTGGCCGGCGAAGTTGCGCTGGCTGAAGGCTGAGCATCCGGAAAAGTTTAATGCGACGCGGCAGTGGCTTGGGTTTGCTGAGTATTTGTGTTTGCGGTTGTTTGGTAAGACGGTGGCGAGTGTTTCGATGGCGTCCGCTACGGGGCTGTTGGACCAACGGGTGTGCGACTGGGACCGGGGATTTGTCGAAACGCTGGGCGTTTCTCCGGATCATCTGCCACGGATTTACACGGACAACACGGACGATGCAAATTCAGTAGTGGTGGTCGGAGATGGCGCGGCGAATAACATCGGCGGCGGTTGCACCACGAAAGACAACATCGCGTTGATGATCGGCACTTCCGGTGCGATGCGCGTTTCGTTTGCCGGCGAACCACCTGAAAAATTACCGCCGTCGCTCTGGAGCTATCGTGCATCAAGAGATCGTGTCGTTGTCGGCGGCGCGCTCTCGGACGGCGGCGGACTGTTGCAGTGGTTGGTCCAGTCTTTAAACACAGGGGATAAACTGCACCAACAACTCGCCGCACTCGAACCCGACGCGCACGGACTCACGATTCTTCCATTCTGGTCGGGCGAACGCAGCACCGGCTGGTCCACCGAAGCGCGCGGCGGCATCTTCGGTTTGCGCCAACAAACAACTCCGGTCGAAATCATTCGCGCCGCACTCGAATCTATTGCCTATCGTTTCGCGCTGATCGCCGAAGCACTCGACGAGATCGCGCCGGGCGCGAATATCGTCGCGACGGGCAACGCGTTGCGGTCGTCGCCCGTTTGGTTACAGATCATTGCCGATGTTTTAGGGCGCCCGGTGATGTTTGGCGGCACGCCGGAAGCCTCGATCCGCGGGGCTGCCTTGCTTGCGCTGGAAGCGGTGGGCAAAATAGTAAACCTCGATGCAATTCCGGTTTCAATGGACGGACGTTTAGAACCCGACATGCAGCGCCACGCGCGCTATCGCGAAGGTCTCGAACGGCAGCAGGAGTTGTACGAACGATTATTTAGTTAGAGTCTCCCGCAAAGGCGCTAAGGCGCAAAGGAAGAGTTTTAAGTTTTACTTTGCGCCTTTGCGGGAGAAAAAAGTTAGCGAAACAAACACCAGGACACCGCAACTAATGAGCGCACCTTTGCCGAAAGAAAACTCCAACATCAACCCCGAACTCGATCAACTCTGCATCAACACCATTCGCGCGTTGACGCTCGACGCCGTTCAGAAAGCCAATTCAGGTCATCCGGGTCTGCCGCTGGGCGCCGCGCCGATGGCTTACGTTCTCTGGACGCGTTTTCTGCGTCACAACCCGAAGAACCCGAAGTGGGACAATCGCGATCGGTTCTTACTTTCCGCCGGTCACGGCTCGATGTTGATCTACTCGTTGCTGCACTTGACCGGCTACGATCTGCCGCTCGAAGAGTTGAAGAACTTTCGGCAGTGGGGTTCGAAGACGCCGGGTCATCCCGAGTACGGTTTGACGCCGGGCGTGGAGATCACGACTGGTCCATTGGGCCAGGGTTTCGCGAATGGCGTCGGCATGGCGATGGGCGCCGCTCATCTCGGCGCGCGTTTCAACAAAGAAGATTTCCCGCTAATCGACCATTACGTTTATGCGATCGTCTCCGACGGCGATTTGATGGAAGGCGTTGCGTCTGAAGCGGCGTCACTCGCGGGCCATTTAAAACTCGGCAAACTGATCTATCTCTATGACGACAACAACGTCACGATCGAGGGTTTCACCAATCTCGCTTTCAGCGAACGAGTGACTGAGCGTTTTGACGCTTACGGCTGGCACACGATCACCGTTCCCGACGGCAACAATCTCAGCGAGATCGAAGCCGCGATTCGT
>DATEHX010000265.1:0-5602 GCA_035279345.1 Pyrinomonadaceae bacterium
TCTCGATCCGAAGAAACGCGCGGAAGCCGGACATCGAGTCGCGCTCGAGATGCTTGCTGAAGGAAAACTTCGCGAAGAGAACCTGCACGGCACGATCAATTGCGACGGCATCAACTCGAAAGGCGAGATCTGCGGCGTTACCACGACCAGTGGACTCGCGTGGAAAATCCCCGGCAGAATCGGCGACTCACCGATCCTCGGCGCGGGGCTTTACGTCGACGGCGCAGTCGGTGCGGCGGGCTCAACCGGACGCGGCGAAGCTAATCTTTTTAATTTGTGTTCGTTTGTGATCATTGAAGAGATGCGTCGCGGCGCACATCCGAAAGACGCAGGCATGGAAGTGTTGAACCGTATCAAGGCCAACACGATCGAGAAGCGGCTCTTGAACAGCCGTGGCCTGCCCAACTTCGGCATCAACTTCTACATCCTCAACGCGAAAGGCGAGTACGCCGGAGTGACCCTTTACGAAGGCAGTTCGTTTGCGATCTGTAACGAGAACGGCCCGCAAACGTTGAAGTCAGAGCCGCTACTCCAGGGCAAACCGAGCGATTGAACAGCGGAAACCGTTGAAACGGTTTCCCGTACTTTTTCTTCAACCTTGAACACCCGGCTGAAGCCGGGTGAGAATGAGAAGAGGCTCTCCAGCCTGGGTTGAGCTTGAATCCAAAAGCTCCTCAACCTCGAACACCCGGCTAAAAGCCGGTGAGAATGAGAAGTCGTCCAACTAAATTGAGTTGAACAGATGCTCCCACATCGAAAACTCCTCGCCACTATCCTTGCCGCGTCTTTGTTAGCGAGCGGCTGCCTGCCAAAGATCGCCGAAGATCTCAACGATCTACAGCTTCTTCGAAACGAACTAACAAAAAAGTTTGGCGATCAAACCGAACTATACCTGCCGACAGGCGTAAATCGCGGCACACTTTACGTCAGCTTCATAAACTCGGCGTACAACAATTTCCCGCACGAAGTGCGCAGCAGGCGTGCTGCCGAGGCCGCCCAGTTCGTCAAAACAACATTCCGGCAAATGGACCAGGTGAGCACCATCCTGGTGTCGTTCCTCCGGCGGAAAACGCAACTTATAGTCTTTCATCACACCCAGACTGTAGACAGCATCCCTTTCGCCAAGGACGCGAACTTGATGCAACCGCCGACAACGACGCCTTCGACCACGACTTCGGGTGTAGCCCTTGAAACAGTCGCCAACTACATGTCCGAAGACGATGAGTCCAATGTGTTTGCCTATGGAATTCAACTTGAGGGTGATCCCGGGGCAGACGGTGTGACCGTGTTGCCAAATTACAAGACGAAAGGAGACCTCAACGTTAAAAAAGGGCGTCCGCCGAAGACCGTGCAATTCGACTTTGCGTCGTATTCCTCTACCCCGCGCTTCGAGGAAACCGAATCGATAACCTTCGTAACTGGCGGAAAACCTGTCTTCGCGACGAAGGGAACTTTCCACGGTAACGACACGCAGTTCTGTTACCTGCCAGTTCCGTATCCAGCGTTCCGTAAGATGATCGCCGCGAGAAGCTTGACCATAAGAGTGGGCGCCAAGGAGTATTCATTGACGCCCAGGCAATTCGGAGTTGTGCAGAAGATGGGTGAGTACATCACCGAATAAACTACTGCGCTGACGGATCGTTCTGCATCATCCCGAAGATGTTTCCTTCCGTGTCTTTGCAGTAGACCAACCAACCGACACCCGGCACCGGCATCTTCGGCAACGCGATCTGCGCGCCGTTGTCGAGCGCGGTCTTCAACGACGCATCAACATCCGTAACGTCAACAACGCAGACGTAAGCGATCACCGCCTGCCCGTCGATCTCGCCCTGGCGACGCATCAAACCGCCGTTGATGCCGGGCTGATCGTCGGGACCAGTGATGACCATCCAGTAATCCATTGGTCCTTCCCATTTCTGAAAGCTCCAGCCAAACAACGTCTCGTAAAACTTAACTGCACGCTCCGGATCGCCGGCGTGAATCTCAAAGTGAACAACTCTTGGCATTTTATAGTCTCCTTATCAATCATGAAGTCTGCGGAACCGCTCCGTATTTCTGTGTTGCAAAGCCGACGATCAAACCGACGATCGTGCCCGGCAGGATGATCTCGAAATAGTAACCACCCTGCATTGCCGCGATGATGTACGCCAAAATCGCGCCCACTATCGCACCAAACAGAATTCCGATCGGTAGCGAATGAAACTTTCTCGCAAAGAATCCGATCGCGACTCCGGCGATGATGCCCTTGATTGTGGAGCCGATGACGATGCCGGTGATTTGATCTCGCACAGCAGGGGTGAACCACGCGGTGAGACCGTCGATGGCGCCGAGAATCGCGCCGAGTATTACACCAAGTAGGGGTTTGGACATTTCGGGTTCTCCTTTTTGTTATCTAACCTTCTATTAAACGTGCGGCGAGAAATCTTTAACTGCGAGACGTGAAAATGAAAAAAATTCTCATGACGAGATAGGCGATCACCAGAAGTATCAGAAAACGGTTCTTGCCGGCCCAGCGACCGGCCTTCTCCAGCACGCTCTCCTGATACGCTGTTACCGGCTCCGCGTCTAACAACCTGCCTACGTCGCTCGATAATTCCGCGGCGGTTTCGTAGCGAGCCTCGCGTTCCAGCGACATCGCTTTCAGACAAACTGCTTCCGCTGGCTTACTGACCTTGGGATTTAACACTCTCGGGCGCGTTGTCGCCGGCGATTTGCCGGTCAAAAGGAAGTAGAGCACGGCGCCGAGAGAGTAGACGTCGGAACGCTCGTCGAGTTCGTTGATTTCACCCCGCGCCTGTTCCGGCGACATGTAATTACGCGTCCCGATAACTGTTCCGTGCCGCGTGTCGTCGGGATTTTTAATCAACGTATCGGCCTCGAGCGACGCTTCGAGTGAAACTGGAGCTTCACGCTTGCGCAGTATCTTCGCCACGCCCCAATCCAACACCAGCACTTCGCCGAACGATCCGATCATGATGTTCTGCGGTTTCAAATCACGATGAATCACACCGTGCGCGTGCGCAAACGCGACCGCATCACAAACTGACTGAAACTTCCGCAGACGATCGCCGATCGAGTCGGTATGTGCGGCGTATTCATCCAAACGACTCCCGCGCACGTACTTCATCGCGTAGAAAACACGTCCATCCGCGACCGTGCCAACGTCATGCACGGGAACGATGCCGGGATGTTCCAATCCCGCGATGATCTGTGCTTCGCGCACCATGCGCTGATGCAGATCGCTCGTCAGATCGGGAGTGTTGAGGACTTTGATAGCTACGCTGCGATTGAGTTCAGTGTCTTCGGCAAGATATACGGTGCCCATGCCGCCGGAAGCGAGTTCGTTGAGCAGGCGATACTTCGTGGCACTGAAGTCGGGCTTCGTGGCGAGTTCGCGAAGATGGTCCAACCTGGAATCGGAAATCCATTTCATTTCACTTCCACTCCAAGCAGCGAACGCGCTTCGTTGCGAAACTCTTCTTCGGTGGCGGTGATCTCGCGCAGCTTTTCGATCACGATGCGGCGGAAGTCGCGGCGAACCGCGGCGAGGTAGTTGGTGACGGTCGTTGTGTCGAGACCAAATTCCTGTCCCAACACTGCGTACGAGAGATTCTCAGCTCCGTCATCCGCCAGATCGTACCGCTCGAACAGTTGAAACTGGATTTTCTTCCCTGTGTTTTCGCAACGGCAACGCAACTCTTCCACTGCAAGCGTAAACATCCAACGCACCCACTCGCGATGAAAATACTCCTCGGGATTTACGTTAACCGCGGCCGCATGCGAAGCAAATTCATCTTCCGCGGCGACGAAGTCGAATTGAAAGTGTTCGAAGTCGCCACCACGCTTGAGACGCGCACCGGCCTTTCGTTCGTTTGCGACAAAGCCGTCGAGACACGTCCGCAGAAACGTTTGAAAACTCGCTTTCGCCGCGTCGTAGTTTGCAAAATGGTTCTTCTCAAACGCGTTCGCGAAAAAACCCTGCGTCAGATCTTTCGCGTCTTCGTTGCCCGCACGCCACTTCAGCCGCACATACTTGTACACCGGTTTCCAGTAGCTCGCGAGAATCGTTTCAAACGCGCGCTGCCGCACGACCTGGTCTACGCTGCGCGCTCGCACGATCGCCGACTGATTCGTCTCCGGAAAGCGATGCTGCGCGCCGCCAATATCGGTGTCTGGATCGATGTTCAAGACATGCCCTTATGCCACAAGAGGCACAAAAAGCACAAAAGGCACAAGAAGTATAAGAGGAACTAGTCCACCTCTTTTATACCTCTTGTGCCTTTTGCGCTTCTTGTGCTTCTTGTGGCTAACCGGCGCTCATGCTGAGTTTCGCTTCTGCCTGACGCTTCACGATCACCAGCGTGATGTCGTCAGCGGCGCTGGTGCCCTGCGCGAATTTGGTTAACGAAGATTCGATGCGGTCGCGGATGCCCGCAGCCGAAGCGTTCACGTTACGCGACACCACTTCATACAAACGCGTCGCACCAAACTCTTCACCCGCCGGACTCTGAGCTTCAGTCACACCATCCGAGTAGATCACAAGCACATCGCCCTTCTGCATCCGCGTGCGTCCTTCGCGATATTCAGCGTCAGGCTTGATCCCGAGCGGCAACCCTCCCGACGCGAGTTGCTCAACCGTTCCCGCGGCATGAACGATCAACGGCGGATTGTGCCCGGCATTCAAAAACGACAACGCACCCGATTCCGGATCGAGCTCCGCATAAAACAACGTCACAAAACGATTCGCGGGAATGTTGTCAGCCAGATACTTATTGACCGCCGAGATCGTCTCCACCAGCGAATCGTGCGACGCCGACTGCGCGTGAATCGCCGCGTGTAACGACGACATCAACAATGCCGCCGCAGTTCCCTTGCCCGAAACGTCACCCAACGCGATCACGAGCCGCCCGTCTTCACGCTCGATGAAATCGTAATAGTCACCACCGATTTCGTAACACGGAAAACTGATCCCCTGAAGCTCGTAACCATCAACGTGCGGCGGCGCGGTGGGTTGAAAACGCTGCTGAATCTCACTGGCCAGCGCTAATTCACGTTCGAGACGTTCGCGTTCCAAACGCGCCTCGACCAATCGCGCGTTCTCCACACGAATCGCCGCAACCGATGCGAGCGTCGTCAAAACCTTCAGATGGTCCTCAGTGAACCGCCCTTCAGCGATGGGCGAATCGGCGTAGATAATGCCAAACACTTTGTCAGCTACACCGAGCGGCACCGCCAAAACCGATCGCACGCCTTGCAACACCATCGTGCCAGTTGCGAAGCGCGGATCGTGCTGCGCATCCGAAGTCAACACCGATTTGCCGCGAATCACAACTTCATCGAGCACATTGCGGCTCACGCGAATCTCGCCGACTTCACCCACGCGATCTCGCAAACGCGCCACGGCAACTCGCAGATCCTCGCTGCCCTGATCGCGCATCATGATCAAACAACGATCCGCCGGCACTGATTCAAACACCAGCGAAACGATCTGTTCCAACGTCTCATTCAGCGTCGCCGAGGCCAGCAACGTGATTCCCACCTTGCTGATCAGCGCGAGCAGATCGCCATGTTTGGCCTTGTGGTCCGTCGACGTGGTAGCGGC
>DATEHX010000266.1:0-4012 GCA_035279345.1 Pyrinomonadaceae bacterium
GCTGACCTGTTTTGACACTACAGTGCGTGTCACACCGCTGCTTGTATCTTCGTTCAGAGCGGTCTCTAATTAACACAGGTCAACGAACGAGACCAAACGGAGAATGCCGGAGCGACAAACTCTTCTAAGTTATCTCGACGATTACGAACGGCGCGGCCGCGAGACCGTCTTCGTGCATCATCGCGGCCTGCGCACCGTGCGCTGGTCTTACGAACGACTCGTGCAGGAAGCGCATCAGTTTGCTCGTGAGTTGCAGACACGCGGCATTGGTTCCGGTGACCGCGTGCTCTTGACTGGCGAGAACAGCCCCGAGTGGGCAGCGGCGTTTTGGGGTTGTTGTTTAGTTGGCGCGGTGGTAGTGCCGTTGGACAAAGGAAGCACACCGGATTTTGTTCGCTCCGTCACACAACAAACTGCCGCGAAAGTAGTGGTTACAGACCTGCGACTCGTCGTCACCGACCCTCTTCTTAACGACACGTCACGCTTGCGGGACATTTCCCTCCCCAAAGACCTCACCAAAAACGCTATCGTCGAGATCATCTACACCTCCGGTACAACGTCCGATCCAAAAGGCGTCGTGCTCACACACCAAAACCTGCTCGCGAATCTCGCGCCCCTCGAACGCGAGATCCGCAAGTACATGAAGTATGAAAAATTCTTTCATCCGATTCGCTTTCTCAACCTTGTCCCGCTGAGCCACGTCTTCGGCCAGTTCATGGGCATGTTCGTTCCTCAACTAATGGGCGGCGAAGTGCATTTCCAGGAATCACTGAACCCGGCGGAGATCGTTCGCATCACGCGCAAGAATCACGTCTCGATCATCGTGGCAGTGCCGCGCGTGCTCGACGCATTGCGCGAGTGGGTCGAGCGCGACTTCGAATCAAAAGGCCACCGTTCACGAGAGTTGGACGAACAACTCGCGGCCATGGAAAGTCACGGATTCATGCGCCGTTGGTGGACCTTTCGCAAACTTCACCGGCAGTTTGGCTGGAAGTTCTGGGCGTTTGTCTCCGGCGGCGCAACACTCAGCGAACGCACCGAAGATTTTTGGCAACACCTCGGTTTCGCCGTGTCGCAAGGCTACGGCATGACGGAAACCGCCGCGCTGATCACCGTGAATCATCCGTTCAAACGGAGCCGCGGCTCGATTGGGCGTTTGATGCCGGGTTATGAAGTGAAGCTCGATGAGTCGGGCGAGATCATGGTGCGCGGCGCGAGCGTGTCACCGGGTTATTGGACCAGCGAAGGACACGTGAACTCGCGCAACGGCGAGTGGCTCCGCACCGGCGACGTCGGCCAACTGGACGCGAACGGAAATCTCTTCTTCAAGGGCCGGCAAAAAGATGTGATCGTCGGCGCGGCCGGCTTGAACGTCTACCCCGAAGATCTCGAAGCGGCACTCGATCGCCAACCGGAAATACGTTCGAGTTGCGTCGTCGCCATCGAAAGCGCGCGCGGCAGCGAACCCTTCGCCGCGATCATTCCCCACGACTCTCACGCAAACGTCCAAGCAGCTATCAAATGCGCCAACGAGCAACTCGCCGAATACCAACAGGTGCGCCAATGGTCCATCTGGCCCGATCCCGACTTTCCACGCACTGCCACTCACAAGATTTTGAAACGCGTCGTCGCAGAGCGGCTTCAATCCCCGTCCCAAGATCCCTCCCCCGGCACTCCCGCTAGCGAGATCCTGAACTCCGATGCTTCAACCCGCCTTTCGGATCAGCTCGACTCACTCGGCCGCGTCGAACTCCTAAGCTCACTCGAAGATCGTTACCAAATCTCACTCGACGAAGCTGCTTTTACCGCCGCAACGACTGTCGGCGACGTGCAGAAGCTCGTGCGTGGTGAGATCCACGATCAAACTATCGCGCCCTATCCCTACCCAAACTGGACGCGCTGGCGCATCGTGAAGTTAGTTCGCTTCGTGCTCTACTACACGATCATCCTACCCATAACTCACATAATGAGCCGCATGTCTGTCGCGGGTCGCAAACACGTAAGCCAAGTCACAGGCCCGGCGCTGTTCATCTCTAATCACGTTTCACTCGCCGATCACGCACTCATCCTCGCGGGACTTCCCTTTCGCCTGCGCCACAAACTCGCCGTCGCAATGGAAGGCGAAATTCTCCGCAACTGGCTCCACCCACCCGCGGGAACAAGCCTGCCTTTGCGCCTGCGTTGGCTCGCGCAATACTTCCTCGTCAACCTGTTCTTCCACGTTTTTCCACTGCCCAAGAAGAGCGGCTTTCGCCGCAGCTTCGCCTACGCCGGCGAATGCATCGATCGCGGCATCTCGGTGCTCGTCTTCCCCGAAGGCACGCGCGCGCCACGCGGCCAAATGCACATGGGCCACTTCAAAGCCGGCATCGGAATCCTGGCCCAATCGCTCAACGTCCCCATCATCCCCATCCGCCTCGAAGGTCTCTACGAACTAAAACGCCGCAAACAATACTTCGCCGACCCCGGCATGGTCCGCGTGATTTTCGGCAAACCAATAACCTTTCCCACCGGCACACCTCCGGCCGCTATCGCTAACGAGCTTGAACAGCACCTCGTCAGTTTCCCGATCAATGATCTTGTTTTGGAACATCTACAAAAGAACAGTGTCTAACGAGGCATGGCTGTTACGTGCTGCGCCTGTATTTCGTTATCGCCAGATTACCCGCTGGAGATATTCATCCAGGACGTTAACGAGTTCGTGCTCTACACCGCTCCGCTGGTGTTGTGCGTAGTGTTATGGAAGCTGTTTGTAACAAACAGGATCACGCCGCGAGGAAACGTAATCGTTCTGGGTCTCGACACAAGCGCTACATCCTACTCGCGCAACCGCAACGAGCGCTGACTCTGCCCGCAAAGTGGCAGGGAATGGCACGGTCTAACCTAATCAGGTACACTCACGCCACCTATGCTCGATTTGAACTACGTGCGTGAAAACATCGATAAGGTCCGCGAGGCGCTCGAGGCGCGTCACGCGTCAGAAGAAACGTTCGCCTTACTTAAGAGCTTTGCAGAAGCCGATAAGGACCGGCGCAGCGCAATCGCCGAGTCGGACCAACTCAACTCAGAGCGAAACAAACTGAGTCAGCAAGTCGGATTCTTGATGAAGCAGGGAAAAGCTGACGAGGCCCAGAGCATACGGGCACAGGTGGGGGATTTAAAGGAACGCGCCGCACGCGCAGAGACAATCCGCGATGATTCTGACCGCCGTATGCGGGACATCTTAATATCTCTGCCCAACATTCCGCACGAAAGCGTTCCGCGCGGCGAAAGCGAAGCCGACAACGTCGAGGTGCGTCGCTGGGGAACGCCGCCGCAGTTTAACTTCGAACCCAAAGATCACGTCGATCTCGGCACCGCACTCGGCATTCTCGATCTCGAACGCGCCGCGAAAATCTCCGCCGCGCGCTTCGCGATCCTGAACGGCGCCGGCGCACGTCTCGAACGCGCCCTTGTCAACTTCATGCTCGACGTGCAAACACGCGAACACGGTTACTCGGAAACGCTGCCGCCGTTCATCGTCAATCGCGCTTCGCTGTTCGGCACCGGACAGCTACCAAAGTTTGAAACCGATCTCTTCAAACTTCAGGACGATCGCGATCTCTACCTGATCCCCACAGCGGAAGTGCCGGTCACGAATTATCACCGCGAAGAGATTCTCGACGCTACACAACTCCCGATGCGCTGGGCAGCCTACACACCGTGTTTTCGTTCCGAAGCCGGCAGCTACGGACGCGACACGCGCGGCGTGATTCGCCAGCACCAGTTCGAAAAGGTCGAACTCGTCAAATACTCTTTGCCGGAAAATTCTTACGAGGAATTGGAAGCTCTCACAAGAGACGCTGAAACGATCCTGCAAAAACTCGGTCTGCACTATCGCGTCGTCACGCTCTCAACCGCTGATCTCGGCTTCGGTTCAGCCAAGACGTACGACATCGAAGTGTGGCTGCCTTCGCAGAACGCGTTTCGCGAGATCTCTTCCTGCTCAAACTACGAAGCGTTTCAAGCACGC
>DATEHX010000267.1:0-29031 GCA_035279345.1 Pyrinomonadaceae bacterium
GGATCGCCGTCGGCGGCTGTTATCACGCCGACTTTACCTTGCGGCACCACGGTCGCTTTCGCCACGGAAACGCGAAACAGGTAAGGATGGATGGGCCAGAGTCCCGGCGGCAGTGTCCGCAACTGAATACCTTTCACGCCGCCTTGTTTGATGAACGCGATCGGGTCCTGGAAGTTGTTGTGTGCATTCTGCGCGCGATCGGGTGCGAAGATACGGCCCGTCGCCATCGGTTCGCCGTCAACTGCTTCGATCACGCCGAGTTCGTCTGGACCAATCTCGATCAGCGGCACTTTGCGCACGACTTTTTCGAACGGAAATTTGATCAGGTGCAGTCCGGGTTTGAGCACGTCGGCCTGAATACCGACTTCACCTTCGGTGGCCACGACGCGTCCCGGAGGCATCTTCGCGCCAACGTAGCGCCGTTCCTTGATCGCGATTTCACGCGCGCCGACGTTGACGAAGATGCGCTTGACGAAGGCAAGGAAGATGATCAGTAAGATGAAGATGCCGATCAGCATCGGCAACACAGAAGCAATATCAAAATTTGGCATGGTGTATCTCTTTCAAGTAGCAAGCACAATTCAACTGGAGGTCGTTGATTGTGTTTAGGTTGGGTTGTTAGCACGTTCGAGTTCACGCTTCGCTCGAGAGAGCGTGCGTTTCAGAACGAAGCCGGCGCCTGAACTGCGTGCGGCTGAAGACAAGATCCAGAATTCACTGTTGAAAAGCGTTTGGAGTTCCGTGGCAGATAAATCAGGTACGTTGCCGCGTTGCCACACGCTGAGCGCGGTCTCGACGGCGTTGCGAAAAGTATCAGCGTCGTCGGCGAGCGCCGCAAGGTGCAGCATCTTTGCTGTTGAAACTCTGTCTGGGGAAACCTGCCACGCATCGATGAATTCCTCGGCAAGTGCTTTCTTTGCTTCGACTTCATCGTCGTGCGCGTGTTCTTCGCGCTCGGCCTTTTCTTCTTCCTCTACGGCCGCTTTGATCTGTTCGGGCTCGTTATCGGCGAATAAACCGGCACTTGGCGGCGGCGGTAATTCGATAGGTTCCGTTGTTTTTCGGGGTTTCTGCCAGAAGTAGATGGCGATAGCGATCAAGCCTAAAGCCAAAATCGAAGTAATAAGAAGGGTGACCATTGCAGCCGGTAACGACCGCTAAGGTTAAGTTGGTCGTTACCGCGTAATTTGTTTATACGCCCCTTGTGAGGAAAAGTTCAAGAGCTACGATCGGTCAGACGTGCATGCTAACGATTCAGGGCGTTGAAAAACAGGGGGATGGTGGCCCAGGACTGCGCTCGGTACTGTGGGCGGAAGCCGAAGAGAATGATGTGGCCTTCGCCCATTTTCACGTCGACCAGAGCCGCTTTGCCATTGAGCTTTTCTGCTCCGAGGAGCCAGCCGGAGAGCAGCGGGTTTCCTTCGGCCGGATACGAAGCGACGACCTGAGCGTTTGCCGCGGGCACGCTGGAACCGGCCACATCCGCGACTTGAAACACTGGTGAGTCCTCAGCCCATGCGATAGTTTCCTTAGGCATGTTCTTAGCGAGCGGATGCGACGTGTCGAGTTCGATGCGCAGGATCGATCCCGGTACGTAAAACTCCGTGCGCGGCAGGCCCGCAACAACATTGAGCACCGGCAGCTTGAACTGCTGGATCGCGAAGTTGGAAGCACGGTTCAGAAAGATCAGTGTTCCGCCACCCTCGACAAACTCACGCAACGTCTTCACACCTTGTTCGCCGAGGCCACCGGAAACTTCCGGCGGCATTGTTCCCGCACGGTATCCTTCGAACAGCGCGCGCGCCGGCTGATCCGGGATCACGATCGCCGGATACTTGATCGTCACACCCGGTGAAGGTTTGTAAGTGACGGCGCCTGCACGCAGCTCTTTATCTGTGAGCGTCGCAAAGGGAATACCTTTCTTGTCAAAAATCCATCTGGTCCAACCCTCGTCGTGACTCGGTACTGACGAACGATAAAGCGCGCGTAAATGAGTGCCTGGTGCGGCATCACAACAAGCCTTCGACCCGGCTATTACCTTCGGTACTTGTGTCGAGGGGGCCGGTGTGTACTTAAAGGGCGCTTTCACCGCCTGAACCTCAACACCCATCAGTAGTGGCAGTGTGTGTGCAGTGACGTCATAGGGAGCTATGGGATGCCCCGTCGCATCTCTGAGGTTGGGATAACGCTGCACTTCCAGCAGCGTTCTTGCGAAAGCTCCGTACGGCTGGTCCATCCTTATGAGCTGTGTTCCTTCGGGAAAGGTGCGTGTACCGATCTTGAAACCCGTGCCATCCTTGGCCGGAGTGATCTCCACCCCGCCACGATTCAGGATATTGATAAGTTCTCGGTCGTTCGGCCACGTTGGCTCAATCAGAAAACCAAACAATTCCCCCGCTCTCCGCGGCCGCACCGCCTCTTTCCCGATCGCATAAAAGTTCTGTAACCACTCGACGCGATTCTCCGCCGCGTTCCGCATCAACAAAAACGCCGCCGTTGTCATGTAATTCGTGATGTTGCTGAGACGCCATTCACCACCACGCCACAGTGGTCCAAACGTCGCCGACTCCTTCTGCGGATCGTAACCCTCACGCGCATTCAGTTCGCTGAACTTCAACGTCATCGGCGACGCGATCTTCGCGGAGGCAGTTTCCGACAACATGCGCACACCGGCGTGGTAGTGTGAATAAGCACGCGCAGGCGTCCACGCGTCGTAAGTCGAATTGGTCGTTATGCCCTCGAAACCCTTCGCGCGCAGCTCCTTCGCCATCCAGTTCCCAAGCCTCGTGTAACCGGCGACGAGTTGCTTGGGTACGTTTGGCTCGACCGGCGCCATGTACGGCGGCAGAAACAGACGCGAACCCAGCGCGCCCTGCTGGTGGATGTCGTGGACGATCTGCGGATGCCAGACGTTGTGAATTTTGTCGACTGTGAGTTGCGTCTCGACCTGCGTGAACGCGTACCAATCGCGGTTGTTATCGTGGCCGGTGTACTTGTGATAAAGCTCCGGCGGATCGGTTCCTTCGTAGGGCGTGCCGAGAGTCTTGTCGTACCAATTCTTCACGATATCCACGCCGTCGGGATTCAACGAAGGAACGAGCAGCACGATCGTGTTCGCGAGTATGTTTTGAATCTCCGGATCGTTTGACGAAGCAAGCCGGTGTGCGATGAGCATACTCGAGAGATACGAACCCACTTCGGTCGAGTGAATGCCGCACGTGATCAGCACGATCGCTTTGCCACGTTTGATTAACTCCGCTGCTTTGCGATCCCGCGCCGCCAGTGGCCCGAGTGTACGTGGATCGGCGAGCTGCGCCTGAATCTGTTTGAACTCGTCGAGCCGGGCCAGATTCTCGGGCGAACTTATAGTCGCCATGACGAACGGTTTGCCAAAGGACGTCTCGCCTAACCTCTCGAAAATCACGCGGTCACTGGCGCGATCTAACTGCTCGAAATACTCGACAACCTGGCTCCATGAGGCGAGTTTCCGGTCGTCGCCGGGTGTAAACCCGAGCACGTCTGACGGCATCGGAACATCAGCTACGGAGAGCGGCCGACTCGACCGCGCAGGACTCGCGAAAGCGATAAACGCCAAGAGCAGTAGCAGGACGGGTGTACGGAGTTTCATCCGGCGCAGTTTACCATTAAAAATGCGCGAAAACGCCCGTAGAAGCGCTTGCCGAGCGCGTGCGGCCCGTGTAAAGTAGCGAGCGTTTCAAACCCCGCGCACTCCCCGTTTGTGGAAAATCTGTTGGAGGTCAAACCGGATGTCTTCTGAAACCGTCGGTGCCAATGTCGGTGCGAATGAGTTTCCAGATAGAGTTGCCGTCGCTAACGAAGCAGAGTCTAACCCTCTGCTCGCAACATTTCGACCGTATATCCCAGCCGCTGCAAAGATTCGCGAGCTCACGGTGCTTCCGTTAATCATCGGAACACTGCTGGGCATGATCTTTGGCGCATCGTCGTTATGGCTGGTCCTGAAAGTCGGTTTGACGGTCAGCGCTTCGATTCCCGTCGCCGTGATCTCGATCAGCCTGTTCCGGCTGCTAAGTAAGATCGGCCTGCGCGAGGCGACGATTCTCGAAAACAACGTCGTGCAAACGGCTGGGTCGGCGGGTGAGTCGATCGCTTTTGGCGTCGGCGTGACGATGCCCGCGATCATGATTCTGGGTTTCGACCTCGAATTCACGCGCGTGATGCTCGTCGCGGTGATGGGCGGACTGCTCGGCATCCTGATGATGATTCCGTTACGCCGCGCGCTGATTGTCCAACAGCATGGCGTTTTGAAGTATCCGGAAGGCACGGCGTGCGCGGAAGTGTTGAAGGCCGGCGCATCACCGGAGTCACGCGCTGCCGCGGACCCGGTTTACAAAGCCAAAGCCGAGGCTGCTGATGACGCCGGCGCTGGTGCGAAGACGATCTTCACCGGTTTCGGTATCGGACTCGTTTACCAGATAGGGATGGCTGCATTGAAAGGTTGGAAAGACGTTCCGAGCAAAGTGTTTGGCGCGCCATTCAAAGCCGGCTCGATAGCGGCTGAAATCTCGCCGGCGCTGCTGGGTGTCGGTTACATCATTGGACCGCGCATCGCTTCGATCATGTGCGCGGGCGGCGTGCTCGCGTACCTGGTGCTGATTCCGGCGATCAAGTTTTTCGGCGAAGGCATGACCACGGCGCTGCCGCCGGGCACTGTGCCGATCAGCGAAATGGAGCCCGATGCGATTCGCGGCGCTTACGTGCTGTACATCGGCGCGGGCGCAGTCGCCGCGGGCGGAATCATCAGTCTGTTTCGTTCGTTGCCGACAATCTGGCACGGTTTGAAGGGTGGTCTTAGCGACCTGCGTGGCGGACAGGCAGCCGGTTCGAATACCCCCCGAACGGATCAGGACCTGTCGATGAAGGTTGTGGTCGGCGGCGTACTCGTCCTGATCGCGATGATCATGATCCTGCCGCAGCTTCACCTCCAGTTTAATTTGTTGGGCGCGATTCTCATCATTGCTTTCGGTTTTCTGTTTGTGACTGTTTCGTCGCGTCTGACGGGTGAGATTGGCTCGTCGTCAAACCCGATCTCGGGAATGACTGTCGCGACGTTGCTGTTGACCTGTTTGATCTTCTTGATTGTCGGTTGGAGTGGACCAAGCTACTACGTCACCGCGCTCTCGATCGGCGGTATCGTTTGTATCGCGGCTTCAAACGGCGGCACCACTTCGCAGGACCTGAAGACCGGTTTCCTCGTTGGCGCGACGCCACGATATCAACAGATCGCGATTCTCGTCGGCGCGCTGGCGTCGGCTTTGATTCTCGGACCAATCCTGCTCCGGCTTAACGATCAGAGCACGATCTACGTGCCGCAAACGACTTTCCACGCTATTGAGAACGGCCAACAAATCGACGCCACAACCGCGACGGGGCTTCCGGCTTACACAGAGACAGCGCAACCCGCGGGCGGCGGCAGTTTCCGATTACTGAAGAGCGAGGCCGGAGCGCCTGTTGCCGGTCTTGAACCGGGCGAGTACCTCGTCGATGGTTCTGGCAAAGTCGTGCAAAGAGTTGAAAGAAACTTCCCCGCTACTCTGCGTCCTGACATGGCGAATCTCGGACCTGCGGAGCCGGTGAAAGGCATGGGCCTGGTCACTCCCGATCCCAATCAATACCGCACCTGGCATAAGGTCGACGAGAAGAACGGAGCTCCGGGCAAATACCTCGTCGACGATCAGGGCAACATCAAGTACTACGTCGACCCCGGTATCAACGGAACGCATCGTGTCGCGCCCGACGGCTCGACGGTTTCGAAATACGACGCGCCGAAGGCGACGCTGATGTCCTACATCATCAAGGGCATCCTGAATCAACAACTGCCGTGGGGCCTCGTGCTGCTCGGCGTGATGATCGCCATCGTGCTTGAAATGGCCGGTATTCCGTCGCTCGCGTTTGCGGTCGGTGTTTACCTGCCGTTGTCGTCGTCCAGCCCGATTTTCATCGGCGGCATGATTCGTTGGCTCGTGGACAAGTACCTGCGGGTCAAGTTCAAAGGCCGCAAGATGACGGAGGAAGAGTTTGTTGCTGAGACTGACAAGAGTCCCGGCGTGCTCATGGCTTCCGGTTACATTGCCGGTGGCGCGTTGGCGGCGGTGTTCATCGCGTTCTTCGCTGGCCTCTGGAAGGAACGCAGCGATCTGGTCGAACACTGGTCCAGGGAACACAACCCGTTCTTCGCGGGACCGTGGGCTGATGTGTTGTCGCTGCTGCCGTTCCTGGTGTTGATGATTCTGCTCTACCTCGTCGGTCGAGAAAAACTCCTCGCGCCGAAGTCACGATAGCTGTAACTCCGTGTCGCTGTGTCTCTGTGGGAACAACAAACCACAGAGCACAGTGACACTGAGGATCTTCTCGATGTTGCAACGCACCCAAACTATTATTTGTCTTCTTGTGCTGTTCCTGCTTGCTGGTTCGTCGTCCGCAATGGCGCAGAACCCGCCGCGCACGCCTACCGAGACCACGCGCCAGTTTTACCAGATGATGCGCGAGAAGAAGTTTCGCGAGGCTTTCATGTTGTCGATCTGGGGGGCCGCGCTCGAAGGTTTGTCGGCGCAGGAGCTCGAAGATTTGCGACCTGATTTCGAGAAGATGGCCGTCGCCATCAACGAAAAGATGCCGGGAACCATCGATGTTTCCGGTGAGCAGATTAGCGGCGAAGTAGCGACGGTGTTTGTTAAGGTCCTTGACGCCGCGGGCAAAGAAAAGGTCGAACCGGCGACACTGATCAAAATCAACAATGCATGGATTTTGGGCGACAAAGAGAACCTCGATCTGGTCAAAAAAGCCGGGAAACAGTTCTTCTTCGAGGCCCGCATCAGTGCTCATCACAGCGACGTGCAGGACATGATGACGCGCATCTCGCTCGGGCAGGTGCTCTACAGCCAGAATCGCAACGGGCTGTTTGGCAACATGGCTGAACTCGTCGCCGCGGGCGTCGTTCCCAAAGACATCGAAACCACTGAATCCACCGGTTACCGCTTCCAGATCAACCGTTCGACAGACGGAAAATCGTGGTACGCCACCGCGGAACCGGCCCAATACGGCCGCACCGGCCGTTTGTCGTTCTACCTCGACGCGACGGGCGTCAGAAGTGGTGACAACGGCGGCAAGCCGCTCGTAGTCAAGAATAATTAACTATTGCGTGTGTGCGGCGAGGTCTCTAGAATGAACCTTGCGGCTGCCCCCCGACTCCTCTGGCTGGCTTAATACCTCAACAAGCTGTACTGGTCCAGGCTATCGGACTTATTGCGGACTAAAGAATATCGGCCCAGGGAATGTCAGAACTTCCCCGCAGAATCGTGTCACATCTGCGCCGCTTCGTCGGCAATCGGCGCGCCCATAAACGTGTGCGCGCGCGATTGAACTTCACGCTTAGTCTCTCGGATCCGCGTGTTAATACGAACGGTTCGCGCCGTCTCCCAACACTTGATGGACACACACTCGACGTCAGCACGACCGGTCTCGCTCTGATTGTTCCCGCCATTCGCATCGGCGAACACTACCTGGCAGGTTCGGACCGCAGCGTGTACGTAAAGCTCGATCTGCCGGCTGGTCCGGTGGAGATGAAACTCGCGACTGTTCGTTATGAGGCTCTCGACGAGACTGACGAAGAGACCGGTTACGTAATCGGCGCTCGCATAATCGAGATGTCTGATGCGGATCGCGCGAGTTTTGAAAAGTACGTAGCCAGTATCCTCAACTAAAAACCAGCGACCCAAAGGCTTCAGAAACGTGGAAGTTTGGTTCCGGCGTTCGCGTCGGACGCCAAGCGAGGTATCGATCCGGCGCTTCCGGACCAACACAGCGGAAGAGATTCACGAGCCACCGATCCCCATGATCTGGCTTTGGAATCGACGCGCTCCACGGTATCGACATCGCAACCTTAATTCCTGTTTCATCAACCCTCGCCGCCACGGCCAAGCCCGACTTGTAATCCCAATCGGTAAGCCTGCCTTCGCTACCGAGTACGATCCCGAGATCGACCCACTCGCCCGTGGGCGCGGCTTCAAATTCAAAATAACGCGACGGATTCTCCGGGTGCGGAGCGACGAAGATCTCACACACGTCACGATCCCACAGCCCAAGCGTTTTTTGATCCGTCTTCGGCTCGGCTGACACCACCAGCGGTTCGTGTTGATTTCCCACGAAACGCACGTGCAGCGCTTCATCCGACCAGCAAATCCGCACTTCAGCCTGTCGCTCGAGCGGCGCCGGCTCGCCAGACCAAAGATGAGCAATCGTTACAGGCTGGCACTTCCGCCAAACCTGATTCTCGAAATCGTCAGTGTTAATCCGTGTGCTTATATACTCTGCAAACATTTGTCTACTAGTTCATTTGGATCGGAGCTCGTAAACACGCGGGCCGCCGTCGCGCGCTTCCCAAACTTCTGTAGTATAAATTCCGATTCGTCCGCTACGCCGCCCGTTCCCGTCAAACAGCCAATTATCTTTCCCTCATCGTGCGCGATCGTAAACTCGTTCAAAGTACCCATCGCGCCCGCAATGAATAAAACAATCTCGCATGACCGCACCAGCACCACGTTTCTTCCCTTCAAACCAAAGCCTGTGTAGACGATCGTGTCGCACGCGTCCAGCGGTAAATGATAGAGCTCGACGTGCTCGACCCGGTTGCTCCCCGGTGAGATGCCGACGTGAAAACAGCCCGCATCGTGCGCGGTTTTTCCGACGACATAAACCAGTCCGGTCGTCGCGCCGGTGAAGAGGACCACATCGTTTTTGGCGATCGCATTTCCGAGTTGCTCCGCCTTTTCCACCAGCACTCTGCCTGACTCGAGACGCGCACTGTCCGGCGCGGCCGATCCCATCACTCCGACTTTAGTTCGCATAGTTGAAGTTTCCTGACGTCACGATCCCACCAGCGCTGAGTCAGAAACCACGCCAGACCCGGCATAAGAAAAAAGATTCCGATCCCAATCGTAACCAGACGCGGTGAAATCTGAAATCGATCGAGCAGTTCGCCCGTCGTGTAATTCGACAACGCCATCGTCAACGTGAGCAACGCCAACTCCGCCGCAAAGACGCGCCCGCGAAAACTATCGTCAACGCCGCGTTGCAACAACACGGTAGAGAACACCCAAAGAATACTACCGCCGCAATGCGCCACGCCGAGCACGAGAAGGGCAAACACAAAACTGGTCGCACTGCCGAAGGCGGCATAAAACACGCCGGCGATGATAAAAGCGATACCGATCCACGCTTTCATGCGTTTATCGACTTCGCCGGCCATGCGCCGCGCCACAATCGGGCCGACCGCGGTGCCGATGCCACGCGCCGCGAAGAGTACGCCGATTCCGGTTGCGGCGCTTTTGCCGACCGGAAAGATTCGTTCTCCAAAAACAGCCAGCAAAGTGAGTATTCCGCCGCCGATTCCCCATGCTGGTTTGACGAGCAACAGCGCGAGCACACGCGGGCGATCCTTAACGTAGCGAATGCCTTCGATCGTCTCGGTGATGCCCAGTGCACGCCCGACAGTCAGCTTCTGCCGTTCGCGTTTGCGGCGCTTTTGCACGCGAATGCTGGCAATCAGCGCCGCCGACAAGAGATAGCTCGCGGCGTCGAGAATAAAAGCCGCGTCAGTGCCAAACCAGCCGGTTATTAACCCGCCAATCGCAGCTCCAAGCGTGAGCATGACCGACCACGTCACTGACGAGATCGCATTTGCCGCGACGAGCTCGCGGTCTTCAACGATTGAGGGAATCGCGGCAGTCTTGGCGGGTTCGAAAAAAGTCGAGAGGCCGAGTTGGCAAACCGTCAGGACGTAAACGATCCACAGTTGATCCGCACGACGCACGAACAGAAATCCGAGCACGACCAACGCGCGCAGGATGTCAGTGACGATCATGATTCGTTGCCGGCTGAAACGATCGGCAACGACGCCCGATAGTGGACCAAAAAGAAAACTCGGAAGAAAGCGCGCGACGAGCAGCAAGCCGACGTCACGACCCGAACCGGTTAAGTTGAGAATGATTGTGTAGAGCGCGATGGTGTCGAACCAATCGCCCATCTGACTGACGACCTGGCCGAGCCACAGTTGTCTAAACGCGCGATTGCGGCGGAGCAGGTCGATGTAGCCAACGGGTTTGTAGGTCGGGGGATTCTTGTTCTCAACGATTGATTCGGCCATTCCGCATGAGCTTGCAGTTCCGCTCAATCGTTGTCAAACGTGCCTCCGCGCAGTCTGACCGAAAGGTTCAGTTTGACCTGTCAGAATCACAGATCAAAAACAAGAATCACGGATTTTCGAAGAAAGAATCGCGGCACGCGAGTTGTGAATAGTGATAGCGCGGCGCAGAGGCCAACTGGCTTCGCGGGCTCTCCGCACGGAGTCCGTAGCCGCAACCAAGTTTTTTGACATTGCCGATTGTTGATTGCCAATTGCCAATTGCCAATCGGCAATCGGAAATCGGCAATGCATGTATCTCACCCAGCACGGCAGTCTCGCCCCAGACGAGACTGCCACTTGCCCAATTTGCCGGGGATGAAGCTGAGTTGCTCCCAGCTTTGTCTCCGGCGCCACCACTGCGTGAGAGAAGATTCGAGTGCGCAAAGAACACGGTCGCGTTTAGGAGAACAAATGGACAATCCCCCAAGGTTTGAATCCAGCCACCTTCCGGTGGTGCAAGGTTCTCCCTATGCTTCTCTCAGCGATGCCCTGGGTCAATGGTGGGCGTCAAATCAGTTGTGGATCTTGTGGGTCCTGCTGATCGTCCCGCTCGCGATCGAACTAATCTACGGCACGTTTCCGCTTCTTTACCTCGTTCTCGTTCCCGTCTCGATTCTCGTAACTTACCTGATCTATCGCAGCGCTAAGACACGTCTGCAAGTAAAGGCAGACGAGGTTGAAGCGCTCTCGCGTTTGCATCTCGCGACTGCCGAAGCGCTCGCCACCGCGATCGACGCGAAAGATCAAACAACGCATTGTCACGTTCGCCGCGTGCAGATTTACGCCGCGGGAATGGGTGAAGTGTTTGGACTGTCGCCAAACGAAATCGCCGCGTTGAAAGCCGGTGCACTACTTCATGATGTAGGCAAACTGGCCGTGCCACCCCACATCTTGAACAAGCCCGGACCCTTGACGCCGGCCGAGTTTGAAAAGATGAAGATTCACACGGTCGTGGGCGCGCAGATCCTCGCCCGGGTGAACTTTCCATATCCAGTGATTCCCATCATTCGGCATCATCACGAGCAATGGGACGGCCGCGGCTATCCCGACAAACTGCGTGGCGAGCAGATTCCGATTACTGCGCGCATCATTTCGGTCGTCGATTGTTTCGACTCCGTTCGTGAAGATCGTCCGTTCCGGCGCGGCATGACTTTAGGTGAGGCGACTGCTTTGTTATTGCGTGGCTCTGGAATTCATTTCGATCCGGTTGTGATCGAACAGTTCATCAAGCATCTGCCGCATTTCGAGTCGCAGATCGAAACGTTGGGTTTGCAGCACCAACCTGTTAACCACATTCCGGAGCCGCCGCTTCAGTTGAGCGAGATCGATTTGGACCAGACACGCGAACGTGGTTCATACATCGCTTACGATCAGATCAAGAAAGCGCATCGTGAAGTTTATGCGTTGTATGAGATCGCGCGTACGTTTGGTACGTCGCTGAACATCGAGCACACGCTCGAGATCCTGGTTGACAAGGTGGGCCACGTCGTTCCGTTCGACACTTGCGTGGTCTATTTCTACGACGACGCGAAAGGCTACGCGACTGCGCGTCACGTAGTTGGAAAGAACGCGCAGAAGCTTGCGAACCGCTGCGTTGTGTTGGGCGAAGGCGTGACGGGATTTGCACTCGCTAATCGGCGGCCAGTGAACCAGCTTCATCCGAGTCTTGATTTCGCGGACATCAATCCCGAGGCCGGAATCAAGTATCGTTCGATGGCGACGTTGCCGCTGTTCAAGGACGACGTGATGCTCGGCGCGTTGTCGGTTTATTCGACCGATCTCGAGCAATACACGGACGACCACATGCGTTTGCTGGAGACTGTAACGCGTCTTGCTGCCGACGCGCTCGGCAACGCCATGCAGCACGCCGCGGCTGAGTCGAATGCGTTGACCGATCCGCTTACGGGACTGCCAAACGCGCGTTATTTGTCGTTAAGATTCGATGAAGAGGCAGCGAGGGCGCGCCGCACGGATCGCGCGTTTCAGGTGATGATGCTCGACCTTGACGAGTTCAAGAGTGTCAACGACACGTTTGGTCACAAGGCAGGCGACAAGATGTTGCGCGAGGTGGCCCACATCATCGAGGGACAACTCCGCGAGTATGATTTTCTGGCGCGTTATGGGGGCGACGAGTTTGTCGCGCTGGTGCAGGAGATGGGTGGTTCGCAAGTTGATGAGCTGTGCCGCCGCATCGAGAATGCCGTGTCGAAATTTTCCCTGATGGTCGGCCGGAACCGCTACGCGCGCGTCGGCATCAGTGTCGGCACCGCGACCTTTAATATCGACGGCGACACCCTGGACCAACTCGTCGTCGCCGCCGACGAAAAGATGTACCGCATGAAGTCCAGCCACAAACTGGAACGCACCGTGGCGTAGCCCAATCCCACCGACGCAGTCGGAATCCCACCGACGCAGTCGGTGGTACTTCATACCCAACCTACCATTAGCCTGGTAGGTAGAGTCTGAAAGGACTACCGACTCCGTCGGTAGGATTTTTGCTCTTAGGGTTCAGGTTGTAGGTAGAATATGAAATAACCACCGACTGCGTCGGTGGGATTTCTGTCGGCCGTTGCGTCGGTGGGATTTCTGCAGACTGCGCGGTCTCGAATCTCCTTGCGGCCACAGTTTCAAACTGTGTAATCTGTGGCAAGGAATGGTATCGCCCGCCGAAAACCAAAACGCTACCCTCTTAATTGTTGATGACGACCACGCCGCCCGCGAACGGCTGCGCGAGATCTTCGAGACCGCAAAATACCGCGTCGTCACCGCCAACGAAGCCGCCTCCGCATTGCGCGTTTTGAAGGGCGTGCGCTGCGACCTCGTGGCGCTCGATCTCGAGATGCCCGGCGTCGATGGACTGGCGCTTTGCAAACTTCTCCGCGCTCAACCGACCACCAGCAAACTGCCGATCATCGCGCTTTCGGAAAGCGACGATGAAGCGCGCAAAGTGCAAGCGTTCACCGCGGGCGCCGACGACTACATCACCAAACCTTCAACCCCCGGCGAGTTGCTCTCGCGCGTCAGCCTGCACGTGCGCACGTCGCAACGTGAATGGGCGCTCATAGGCAGTAACCGCGAACTCAGATTTTTATCCGACATCGGCCGCGGATTGCTGCGTGCACTCGAACCCGAACAACTCGTTCGACGCGTGGCCGGTGCGACTTACGACGCGCTCGATGCGTCGCTCTGCGCCGCATACGTAACCGTCGGGCGCGACAAAAACGCGGTCTGCGTTTTCGATCGCGAGGGAAGCGCTGACGATCAAACGCTGCTGAACCTGGAAGTGCTACAGGAGTGGCTTGGCTCTTCTGAAGCAACGAACTCGCGAATGGTTACGCAATCGTCCGACTTCCTGCTGGCTGATGAGGTTCACAACGCTGAATACATTTCTCCGTTTCGCTTCGCCGGCCGGGCCAAAGGCGCGCTGATTGTCGCCTTCGACTTACGCGAACAGTGTGGTGAGACCGAACGGCGTTTGATCGACGCTGCCGCGCAACAGACATCACTCGCCGCACACATTTGTTCTCTTTATCAAGCAGCGCGCGACACCTCGCTGAGCCTTGCGAGAGAAGTCGAACGACGCACCGCCGAAAGCGAAGCACAAAAACGATTCATCGAAGCCATTGTCGACAGCTTGCCGCTGTCTCTCTACGCGATCGATCGCCAGTATCGCGTGGTCGCGTGGAACCGCAATCGGGAACTCGGCGAACTCGGTATTCCGCGCGGTTCCGTGCTTGGCAAAAACGTCTTCAACGTGCTGACTCGCCAACCGCGCGAAATGCTCGAAGAGGAGTTTTCGCGCGTCTTCGAAAGCGGCGAGATCGAACGCATCGAACAGGAGACCCCGACTCCCAAAGGCGACATTCGCCACTGGGTGATCAGTAAGATTCCGATGTGGGCCGACATGACGGGCGAGGTGAGCCACGTGATCACTGTCGGCGAGGATGTGACGGATCGCGTCGAAGCAAATCGCGCCGTGGGGCGTGCGGAAAAGTTGGCCGCAGTCGGCCGGCTTGCTGCCGGCGTGGTCCATGAGATCAACAATCCGCTGGCGACGATCTCAGCGTGTGCCGAATCACTCGAAGCACGGTTGAACGAAGGTGAGTTTGACGGCTCACCGTCTAAAGACGATTTGCGCGAGTATCTTGGTCTAATCCGGAGCGAAGCGTTTCGTTGCAAGAGCATCACGATGGGTCTGCTGGACTTCAGCCGCACGCGCACGTACCAGCACGTGACGATCAATCTCGCTGACGTCATTCAATCCGCGGCTCGTTTGTTGTCACATCAAAAGCGCAGCAAGGACGTTGAATTCAAGCTTGATATCACGCCCGATCTGAGCCCGGTTTCAGGCGATCCGGGACAGTTGCAACAGGCAGTGATCGCGCTCGCCGCGAACGCGTTTGATGCGATGGGCGACAGTGGTTCATTGTCGATCACTGCGCGCAACGATGGCGTGAAAGTCGTGGTTGAAGTGATCGACACAGGAGTCGGAATTGCACCGGAAAACCTGCCAAAAATCTTTGAACCCTTCTACACGACCAAAGAGGTTGGGCGCGGAACAGGTCTCGGCCTTGCGGTATGTTATGGTATCTTAACCGAGCACGGCGGTACCCTCGACGTGCAATCGACAATGGGAACAGGCACCACGTTCACCATTACTCTTCCCGCAATCAAGCAAAACGAGGACTCGACGGTTGAGTGAGCAACAGCAGCAAGCACGCATTCTGATCGCAGAAGACGAGGCCAACCTCCGGCTGGTGCTGCAAAAGGAGTTGGAACGTTTGGGTTACCGGGTGCAGGCAGCGCCCGACGGCGAAGCCGCCCTGCGCAAGTTGGAGGAGAGCAACGTCGACGTTTTGCTGTGTGACATCAACATGCCGCGCATCGACGGCATGGAGCTTTTACGTCGCGTGCATCAACGGCCCAATCCGCCCGAAGTGATCATGCTGACGGGCCAGGCGACAGTTGAGACTGCCGTCGAAGCGATGAAACTCGGCGCTTATGATTACCTCACGAAACCCTACACCATTTCCGAACTCGACGTGCGCGTGAAGCAGGCCGCCGACAAGCGGCGGTTGCGCGTTGACAACACGCGTTTGCGCGAACAACTCGCGCGACAGTCTGCGTTGCCGGAGATCGTTTCTGTTTCGGAGTTGATGAAGGAAGCGATCCGGTTGATCGAACGTGTGGCTCCGTCGGAAGCGTCGGTGCTGATCACCGGCGAGTCAGGTACGGGAAAAGAGTTGGTGGCCCATGCGATTCATCGATTGTCGAACCGTGCGGAAGCGTCGTTTGTAGATCTGAACTGCGCGGCGTTTCAGGAGTCGTTACTCGAGTCGGAATTGTTTGGTTACGAAGCCGGCGCGTTTTCGGGTGCGAAGGGCCGCAAGCTTGGTCTAATCGAGTTGGCTGATGGTGGCACGTTGTTTCTTGATGAAGTAACGGAGTTGCCGGCGCAGTTGCAGGCGAAGCTGTTGCGTGCGATTGAGACGCGAACGTTTTTTAGAGTTGGCGGTGTGCGCAAGGTGGAAGTTAACGTGCGCATCGTGGCGGCGACGAATCGCAATCTTGACACGGTCGTGAATGACGGAGTGTTCAGATCGGATTTGCTCTACCGCATCAATGGTTTTCAGATCAGTCTTGCGCCGCTGCGCGAACGTCCTGAAGATATCGAACCGTTGACACGACATTTGCTCAAGTTGATCGCGGGCACGCATCCGCCGGAGCTTACTGAGGATACTTTCATGGCGTTGCGCGCGTATCACTGGCCGGGAAATGTGAGGCAGTTGAAGAACTGTTTGGAACGCGCGGTGATTTTGTCGAACAACGGGCGCATCACGCTTACTGAGTTGCCGCCCGAAGTTACGCGTCCAGTGGTGGTCCAACCTGTAGCCCCGGGTGTGGTTCCGGCTTCTGTGGTTTCAGGTGAAGCGCCGTTGCCGGTCGCTGCTGTCCCGTCAGCAACAGGTTCGTTGAGAGAAGTCGAACGGCAACAGATTCTCGCGGCGCTTGAAGAGACTGGTTGGCATCGTGGAAAGACCGCCGAGATCCTCGGCATCTCACCTTCGACTCTCTATCGCCGTCTGCGCGATTACGATCTCGAAAGAAGACGTTAACTTGCCTTTAGTATTTTGCGGTCAATTTTGCCGCGATCGTTTTTTGGCAAGGATGACACGAATTCAACCCAACGCGGATATTTGTAGACGGCAATACGATCTTTCACGAACTGTTTTATTTGATCGGCGAGTTGATCAGATCCCTTAAATCCCTCACGCAACACCACAAACGCTTTCGGCTTCACCAATCCGTCAAATTCGTGGCCCACGACGGCACACTCGAGTATCGCTTCGTGTTGGAGTAGACAGTTTTCGATCTCAGCAGGGGCGACAAACACGCCCGAGACTTTCAACATGTCGTCCGTGCGGCCGTGATACCAGTAATAACCGTCCGTGTCCACGTGAAACTGGTCGCCGGTCGTGCACCAATCGCCGGCGAACGTTTCTTTCGACTTCTCATGCGCGTTCCAGTAGCAGAGCGCCGCAGAGTCGCCTTTGATCTTCAACGTTCCCATGTCGCCGACAGGAACTTCATTGCTATCCGCATCGACGATCTTCGCTTCGTAACCTTCAACGATGCGGCCGAGGCTGCCGGGCTTGATGTCGCCCGGACGATTCGTGATGTAGATATGAAACATCTCCGCCGAGCCGATGCCGTCGCAGATGTCCACGCCGTAAGCATTCATCCAACGCTCGTAAAGTTCGATCGGGAGCGCTTCGCCCGCTGAGTAACAAAACCGCAGACTGGAAAGATCGTCTTTCGAAGCGCCCGGCACATTGAGCATCGAATTGATCATCGTCGGAACGGTCGTGAGGATTGTTGGCCGGTAATGTTTGATAACCTCAAACATCTTCTCCGCTGTCGACCGTTCGGAAAACAGCGCCGTCGCGCCACCGACTGCAAACGGGAATAGGAGATTGGTTCCCGTAGCGTAACCGAAAAACAATTTCGGAACCGAAACCGTCAGGTCGTCTGCGTTGACGCCCATCGTTGCCTTCGCAAAGACTTCGGTGTTGTAAGGCAGGTCGTGTTGGAGATGAACTGCACCTTTCGGATGGCCCGTTGATCCCGACGTGAAAAGCCAGATCGCAATATCATCACGACGCGTATCTGCCGGTGTACATTCTTCCTGAGCCTCGTTGAGTGCTTCGCTAAAGTTGACCCAATGAATCTGTTTTTCTGTTTTAATCTCTTCTTGTTGGCCGACCACAAGGACGCCGCGCAAATACCGCGCACCCTTCGCCGCTTCTCTAAAATTCTCCAGCACTGACTCATGGACCACCGCCACACGCGCGCGCGTGTAATCCAGATAGTATTCATAATCCGAAGCAGGCAGCAGCGGATTTACCATCGTGATCACCGCACCGATACGCGCCGCACCAAACCACGTCCAAACAAACTCCGGACAATCAGGCAAAACCATCAGCACGCGATCTTCAACTTCCACGCCCAACTCACGCAGCGCGTTCCCCGCGCGATTCGACAAACGCGCCGTCTCGCCGTACGTCCACTTTCGATCCTCAAAATAGAGACAGGTTTTGTTTTCTCGTCCTTCCTCCAGGTTGTGATAGAGGAAGTAGTCGGCCATGTTGAACCGCTCGGGAAAGGAAGGCGTCATGATGTCGGCTGCGCGTCTGGCTGGAAGAATTTGTCGAGGAAGTTCGTCAACATGCCTTCGTCTTCAGGGGTACTGGAATTGAACTTGAGCGCGAAGCCGATCTCGGAAGCTGCGTCGACGACTTCGGCCCAAAAGTGAACGACCTCTGTGTCGGTGAGTTGAATTTCCAAACTTACCAATTCCTTGACGTCGACTTTTCCGCCAGTCAACACGAAGCATCCATTGCGGCTGATGTCGGTCACGGTCGCCGTCTCGCGGGCGAGCACGCCTTCCCAACGCGCCGGCAGGTTCACTCTCACACGTGGTGCAGCTCGTCTATCCTTCATACTGTTTTTTGACAGGATTGCATCTTGTCTACTTACCGGCGAATGGGCAGCCGCTGCTGCCGTGTTTGATGTCGAGATAGGTGCGTGCTTCCCAGATCTCCGGGAAGAATTTCTTATCGAGCGTGGTCTTCAGATAACCGATTCCTTCCGATCCGCCCGTGCCGCGCTTCGCACCGACCATGCGCTCGACCATCTTGATGTGATGCGAACGCCACAGCGAGAAGTATTCATCGTGTTCCATCAACGCCTCGGAGAGTTGAAACTCTTCATAACGACTCTCGAAGTGCGTCAGGATCTCGAGTACCGCCCGCCCGCGATCGCTCACATCGAAACCACGCCGCTCGAGTACTTGATAAAACACGTCCGCCAGCGACGGCCGGTCCATCCGCGATTGTAGCCGCTCCAAAGCAAACTGGTCTTCCCTAAACTCGCGTAGTATTCGTTCGTCCTTCAGCCCCGACGAAAACTCGATCTCCCGAAACTGCATCGACTGAAATCCACTCGCCGGGTTGAGTTGATCGCGAAACGCGAGAAAGCTGATCGGCGTCATGCTTTCGAGAATGTGAATCTGCTGCACCAGCAGCTTCTCGATGTCCACGATCCGCTCGATCGCGCGCGTCGCCGCAGGCAGCCGATCTTCTTCCAGAAACTGAATCGCCGCGTCGAGTTCGTGCAGGATCTGTTTGAACCACAGCTCGTATGCCTGGTGCACTGTGATGAACAGCAGCTCATCGTGATGCATGGGATCCGAAAGCAGGTCCTGCAAGTTGATCAGGTCCTGCACGCGAAGATATTTGTTGTATGAAAGTGGCGGCTTCTCGCCGTAAACATTCGACATTAAAACGCTGCTCCCGCTGCCTCGTGCTGGCGATACGCGTCTGACTCCGCGATCTTCTTCATCTCCGCAACCACAAGCTCAAGCTCTTCATCAGTGTTGTAGAAATGCGGCGAGATGCGAACGCCCGCACCCGGCCGGTAATCGACAATAAATTCGCGGCGAATCAACTCTTTTGTGATTGCTCCCGCGTGCTCGTGCGCGACGGTGATTGTTCCACCGCGTTGTTCGGGATCGCGCGGGCTTGTTACGCGGAATCCCGCTTCTTCCGCAAGGTCGATCAGGTAACTCGTTTGCCGCATGCTCTTCTCACGAATGTTCTCGACGCCGATCGAGTTGATGATCTTGTAACCCGACTGTGCGGCGTAAAGCGCGGGAATCGCCGGCGAGCCGTGCAGGAACCGCGTGATGTTTGGCGCGTAGCGATGCGCAGTGTCGAAAGCAAACGGCTCCTCGTGGGCCATCCAGCCGGTTGTTTTGGGCTCGAGTATCGTTTGCAGATCGGGACGCACGTACAGGTAACCGGCGCCTGGTCCACCGCACAACCATTTCACCGATCCGCCGGTCGCAAAGTCTGCATTAAGCTCCTTCACGTTGAACGGAACAGTCCCCGCTGATTGATACGTGTCCAACACGACCATCGCGCCGACTTCATGCGCGCGTTTGATGATCGCCTTTGCGTTCTGCAAAAACGCACTCTTGAAAAGAACGTGTGAGAACGGCACGAGCAACGTTGATTCATCGATCGCCGCGAGGAAGCGTTCGAGTGGGACCGTCATGCCATCGTCGGACTTCACCGTTTCGATGCGCAGTTTGCCGTCGCGAGCGTGCGCCTCGTAGACGTACATCACGGAAGGGAAGTTGAGCTCCGAGTAGACGATCTTGTTTCGTTCCGGTGTTGGTTCGAGACATGACAGCACCAGCGACTGACAAATGGAAACGTTCTGATGCATCACGACAGTGCCCGGATCCGCGCCGATGATGCGCGCGACTTCGTCGCCGACCGTCACCGGCATGTCCCACCAGCCTTCCGCCCATGCGCGCACGCCGCGCGACGCCCACCGGTCGGCATACTCGTGCAGCCGGTCGTAAGTCGCCCTCGGCATCGCACCGAGACTGTGCGAGATCAGGTAAACAGTTTTATCGAGAATCGGAAACTCGCTGCGCCACTTCAGTAACTCGTCTGACAATGAAGAACCCTCCTGAGGTAAATGTACCAGAATCGTGTAATCTGTGGCTAAGATGTGGAAGTTCGCGCGGCCAATTAGACACAACATCGAAGAAACTCGCTGGCCCACAGCCGAAGAAGCGGCTCGTTCCAAACTGTTTAGTCCGATTGCAATCGGGCGGCATCTGGAGGCGCGGAGTCGTACGTGGGTGCCCGCGATGGTGCCGTGGCGTGCGACCGCGGACGGCTTTGTTACGCAGCAGAATCTTGATTGGTATGGCAGGTTCGCTGAGGGGCGTCCGGGTGTGTTGGTGGTTGAGGCGACGGGCGTGCGGGATATTCCGAGTGGTCCATTGTTGCGCATCGGCGATGATCGGTTTGTTCCCGGACTGCGAAAGTTGGTTGAGACGGTGAAAGAGGCGAGTCGCGGTGAGACGTTGCTGTTTATTCAGATCATTGATTTTCTCGCGGTGAAGCGGCGGCCGGAGAAGGCGAAGTACTTTCAACGTTTCTTGCGGCTTGGTCAGCAACATCGCGAAGCGTTGGCGGAAGCCACAAGTCAGAGCAACTGGTTGACTGCTGACGAAGAGGAAATCCGTAGTTTTTTGGAGTCAGAGGAAGAGGGATTTTTGGAAAAGGTCCTTACTCCGAGAGACCTCGAAGAGCTCAACTTCGGTTATCGCGAGCGCGTAACGGATACGCACCTCGAACACATTAAGCGACTACCACAGGAACTACCGGGCATCTTTGCTGCCGCAGCGAGTCGCGCGCGTGAAGCCGGATTCGATGGTGTCGAGCTTCATTACGCGCACGCCTACACGATGGCTGGTTTTTTGAGCCGTCAGAACAATCGTGAAGACGGTTACGGCGGTTCGTCTGAGAACCGCGTGCGTCTGCCGATCGAGGTTTTTCGTGCCGTTCGTGAACGTGTTGGTGACGATTACGTCGTTGGCGCGCGATTTCTTGCTGATGAAGTGATCGAGGGTGGTAGTCGTGTTGAAGACGCGATCTACTACGCGAAAGAGTTTGCACGCGCTGGTTTTGATTTTCTTTCTTTGTCGAAAGGTGGCAAGTTCGAAGACGCGCAGAAGCCAAAGGTGGGCCAGGCAGTTTATCCGTACACTGGCCAAAGCGGTTACGAGTGCATGCCGACTGTGCTGTCAGATGAAGTTGGTCCATTCTCGCGAAATGTTCCACTAGTCGCTGCGATTAAGCGTTCCGTGAATGAAGCGGGATTTCGAACGCCGGTGGTCGCTGCTGGAGGGATATCAACGTTTGCACAAGCAGAAGAGATCTTACAGATGGACCAGGCGGATATTGTTGGGTTGGCACGGCAGGCGTTGGCCGATCCGGACTGGTTTTTGAAGGTGCGACTCGGGCGTGGTGATGAAGTCCGGCGTTGCACTTACACAAATTACTGCGAGGCGCTCGATCAGGCGCACCGGCCGGTAACGTGCAAACTGTGGGATCGTGTTGACCTCGATGAACCGGGGATCGCGACAGTTGATGAAGGCAGACGACGATTGGAGCCGCCGGCGTGGCATCAGTGACCGGTCGCGGTTTCGTAAGCTTGAATGAACTCTGGCGCTCGCTTTTTTAGATCTTCGTAAGTGACTCTGCCGCTGCGCGTCATCACACTGAACGCCAAATCCATCGGGCCGAGGTGCATGTAGTTTCGCACTTGCTCAAACCACAACATGCTTTCGAAAGCAGCCGACTGATATTCCTCGATCACCGGTCGACGTGTTTCCGCAAAACGCGCCAGCGCCTCGCGCACGCCGCTCGTTTGTTGAAACGACTCAGCCAACGCGATCGCATCTTCCATCGCGAGCTTCGTACCCGAACCGATTGAAAAGTGGGCCGTGTGGAGCGCGTCGCCGAGCAGCACGAGGTTCTCGTAAAACCAGTTCTCGTTCTTCACGAGCAAGAACTGAATCCATTTCGAGTTATTTGACAGCAGTGGATGTCCGTGTAAATCAGTGGCAAAAACTTCTCCCAAGTAAGCGCGCGTTTCCTCATCGGACATACGTTCGAACCCGGCTTTCTTCCACGTCTCCGGATCGCACTCAACGATGAACGTGCTCGTCTGTTTGTTGAACTTGTACGAATGCGCCGCGAACGTGCCTCCCGCGTACTCACGAAACGTCAGCGTCAAACCATGAAACAGCTGATTTGTTCCGTACCAGATGTAACGGTGTGCGCGCAGGTCGAGTTGCGGCTTGAGCTGTTCGAGGTACTGCAAACGAACCGTGCTGTTCACGCCATCGGCGGCAACTAACAAATCGCCCGATTTTCTGAGCGCCTCGACGTCATGCACTTCCGTGCGAAAACTAATCTCGACGCCCAACTCCTCAGCGCGCCGTTGCAGAATCTTGAGCAGTTGCAACCGTGCGATTCCCGAAAAACTATTTCCATGAATCGAGATCTTCTCTGCTTGAACAACAACATCAACATTGTCCCACGCCTCAAACTGCTTCGTGATCTCCGCATGCGACTCCGCATCCGCCGCCCTGAGATTAGCGAGCGTCTTTCCGGAAAACACGACGCCCCAACCGAACGTATCATCCGGCCCATTACGCTCATAAATCCGAATTCGACGCGCCAACTCCGCCTTCTTCATCAAGATCGCAAAATACAACCCCGCCGGCCCACCACCTATGATGTTGATGTTCATTAGTCCTGACTCTGCGCTTCGTCTAAAGCTCGGTCCAGCAAGTCGCGAATCCCGAGCCGTTCAGCCCACGTTTGCAGATACGCCGTATCTAATCCGTCTCGCACGACTGCGATGATACCCAACACGTCATTCCACTGGTTCTTCGAAGCCTCGTTTCCCGCGCGAAACCAACGTAACTTGGCAAGAATGGTGTCTTCAGCCGTTGCCACGTAGACCTCTTCGCCTTGATCGGGTGAGAGTTCTCTTAATTGCCGGCGGTTCAGTTGCGCAAGCGCAAATTCATCGTTAGACGCAACAAAAATATCGACCTTGAAAACTGAGTCGAAGTGTATGGCGTTAAATGATTGTCCCCGCGCTACAGCATTGCGCATGGCCAACTCGTCGACATAAAACGTTTCCTTCAGCGCCTCGTGAAGCGGACCTACAGCGTTGGTTTTGATGTCAGCAAGCATATCGATATCTGCGGTCGCTCTGTAGAGGCCATGCAGCGAGCTGGCAAAAGAGCCAACCACGACGTAAGGGATCCTCAGTCTTTCCAACTCGTCTGTGACCAGCGACAAGACTGAAACTGGAAGAACCATGCTCAGTAGCCTTCTGCTTTGGGATCGAAGCCGTAGGCATTGATGACGTCTTCGCGAGCTAAGACACGAGCGATGAATCGTCGTCTTAGCTCGGTTTCGTCCGCGTGTGGAAAGCGATGACGAAGGTCGGCCCGGATAAGATCGCGCATGGTTTCGGTGAGTGCGAAGGCGAGTGAGAGTTTTTGTGCGGGCGACAACCGGCGCATTAGCTCAATCTGTTTACGTTGAGCATCGGGTGTTGTATCTGGCGAGAGTGGCTTCATGCGTCAGTGCCTTCGCGACTCTCGCGCAGCAGTTGGCCGGCGATGACGAGCTTTTGGATTTCGGAGGTGCCTTCGTAGATGCGCAGCGCGCGCACGTCGCGATAGAGACGCTCGACGACGCTGCCGCGCACGAGGCCGGCGCCGCCGTGAATCTGGACCGCGCTGTCGACGATTCTGCCGGCCGCTTCGGTGGCGAAGAGTTTTGCCTCGCTGGCTTCGCGTGTGACTCGCGTTTCGGAAGTGTCCCGTGTGTAGGCGGCGCGATAGACGAGCAGGCGCGCGGCGTCGAGCTCCGTTGCCATGTCGGCGAGTTTTTCCTGGACCAGTTGATGCTCGCACAGCAAGCGGCCGAACTGTTTGCGCGTTGAGGCATAGTGGACGGATTCGTCGAGCGCGCGCCGTGCCATGCCGCAAGCTGCCGCACCAACACTCGCACGAAACGTGTCGAGCGTTTCCATCGCCAAACGAAATCCGTCGCCTTCGTTGCCAACCATGTCCTCGGCAGGCACGCGACACTCTTGGAACGCGATCTCGCCGATTGGATGAGGCGAGATCAATTCGGTGCGTTCGACGACATCGAAGCCCTGCATCTTCGAGCCGACCACGAAAGCCGAGAGCATCGGACGTCCATCATCACGCGCGCCGGTACGAACGAACACAGTGTAGAAGTCAGCAATGCCGGCGTTGGAAATAAACCTTTTGCGGCCGTCGATGACGTAAGTCTCGCCATCGCGGCGTGCCGTAGTTTTGATCGAGGCAACGTCCGATCCCGCCTCCGGCTCAGTCAAGGCAAACGCGGCAATCGCTTTACCCTGAAGCGCCCGCGCGAGCCAGAACTCACGCACGTGATCCGGCGCGGCCTGCGAGATCGCATACGTGCCGAGTCCCTGCATGACAAAAGCGAGGTCCGCAAGCGACGACGAATAAGATAGCGCCTCACGAATCAAACAGAGCGCGCGCGTGTCGAGCTTCGACACAGCGACGGCGTAGTTCAGTAATCCCGCACCGGCGAGCAGTTTTACAAAATGGCGCGCGAGTCCTTCGACGTCATCTTCAGCGCCGGCGTGCAGCTCGATTTCACGACTCACGAAGTGCGTCACTACTTGCGCGAGATTGCGATGGTCGTCAGTAAAAAACGGCAGTTCGATCATTTAAATTTCGGTTCGCGCTTCGCGACAAACGATTCGTAAGCTTCACGATAATCAGGATGCTGCATGCAGATCGCCTGCGCCTGCGCTTCGCTCTCGAGCGCCGACTCGAAATCCATGTGCAGCTCGCGGTTGAGCATTTCTTTCGTTTTGGCGAGTGCGAATGCCGGCCCGCGCGCCAGGCGTTCGGCAAATTCTCGTGTCGTCGCGTGTAATTGATCCGCCACGACCACGCGATTATAGAATCCAATTCGCTCTGCTTCAGCGGCGGTGATGAAGTCGCCAGTGTAAAGAAGCTCCGTCGCTTTTGATAGACCAACAATCCGGGGCAGCAAATGCGATGCACCCATGTCCGTGCCCGCCAGTCCGACTTTAACAAACAGGAAAGCGATGCGCGCATCTTCGCTGGCGATGCGCAGATCGGAAGCGAGCGCGATGCAAGCACCCGCGCCGGCAGTGGTGCCGTTGAGACTCGCAATCACCGGCTTCGGCAGTGCACGAATATTGCGAATGAGTTCGCAGGTCATACGCGTGAACTCGAGCAACCCTTCCATATCGCGGCTGAAAAGTTCGCCGATGATGTCGCGCACGTCACCGCCGGAACAGAACGCGCGGCCCGCGCCAGTGATGACAACTACGCGAACGCTTCGTTCTTCGCGCAACGCGGCAAACATGTCTGTCAGTTCGCGGTAAACTTCAAAGGTCAGCGCGTTCAAACGGTCGGGACGGTTCAATGTGATCGTCGCGATACCCTGCTCATCCTGTTCGTAAAGAAACGACGTTGGTTGCTTCATGCGGGTATCAACGCCATCCCTTCGATTTCCACTTGCGCCTGATCTTCCAAAAGCCCCGCGACCTCCACCAGGACCATCGCGGGAAAATGTTTGCCCATGTGCTTGCGATAGCGTTCGCCGACTTCGCGCGTCCGCGCGCGATACTCACTCTTGTTCGTGACGTACACAATCAGTCGAACAATGTGTTCGGGAGTGCCATTAGCCGCTTGAACAACGGTTTTCACATTCAAGAGCGCTCGATCAAACTGCTCGACAAAATCGCTGCTCACGATCTTCTGTTTTTCGTTCCAGGCGATCTGACCGGAGATGAACAACAGCTTGCCGGTCGCATCCGCGAGCAGGCCATGCGAGTAACCGCTCGGCTTTCCGAGTGATTCGGGGTTGATTAACGTGAAAGGCATGAGGAGAGGTTAATTGCTCGGAGGGGCTCAGAGCAACTTATCAAGACGCGAAGCGAGTTGTGCGGCGAGATTGCCTTGCGGATCGAGTCCCCCGATCGGTTCGCCGGAAATGTTTCCTTCCTTGTCGAGGATGACGATCGAGGGCAACTGGTCTATACCAAATCTCTTCGACACCGCCCCGTCAGGATCGCGCAGCACGGTGACTTTCAATCCATACTTCTGCGAGAAGTTGCGGAGTTGTTCGTCACTGGCAAAGTTTTTCGACTTCGAATCGTCTGACTCGGTGCTGACCCAGTAGACCACCACGCCGCGGTTCGAGTATTCGTCAGCAAGCTTGCGCACGCCCTGAAGCTGCGTTTTCGATAACGGCAACCACGAAGCACCAAACGCCAGTACGACGACTTCACCGTGCAGGCTGTTGGACGTAACGGTTTGGCCGTCAATCGATCGCAGCGAGAATTCCACTGGACTACTGGCGCCGCGTCCTTGCGCAAAAACAGCGCAACTCGCGAGCACTGCCATCAATCCCGCCACGATCATTTTTCGCATGTTCAGAACCATCTTTTCTCCTTCGCCAAAGCGCCGCAAAAGCGTTTCGGACTGGTGCTTTAGATGAGTCCGCCGGGGCTTTAGTTGGTCTAGTCGCCGGGGCGCTCGGGTGGTGGTTCGCCAAAGACTTGCTGGTACAGGGCGGAGTAATCATCCCACGTATCCATGTCGCGGGCAACGAAGGGCGAGTCAACGGGAACGCGTTTTACCTCGTTCCGATGGGCGTCAAATAGGGCTCTTAGGCCGCGCGCAGGATCGAGATTTTGCAACTCGGCGCGGTAACGGAGGTCGATTAGAACCGGGTGCCCGCCGCGGTTTTGCCACGTCGGAATCACTAACGAAGCGCCGTTTGCCCATTCGGAGATAAGTGTGGAGACAACTGTTGGAGGTACCGCGGGGTGGTCGGCTAGTGCAACCAGCAACGAGTTAGCCGTCGTCGGAACTTGAGGTAGAGCGGCGGTGATCGACGCACTCATCTCGCTGTCTGGATCGGGATTTAACGCAAATGTGACAGGCAGATGGCCGAGCCGATGCTGTAGTTCCTCCGCACGGTGTCCCAACACCACAACGATGGCCTCGACACCGCCTTTGCGCAGATAGTCGATGCAAGCCTCGATGACGGTTTGTTTGCCGAAGGGAAGCAGCGGCTTGAACGCGCCCATCCGGTTTGACCGGCCGGCGGCGAGGATTACTGCTGCGACGTGATGCACAGTGATTTAAGTTTGCAGATCTTTTAAGGCGCGCAACGTGTATTGACGGGCCATCTGCTTGCGCCACTGGTAGACGAAGTCGGTGTTATCCAGCGGCCGTGCTTTGACGTAAGCGGCTTCCGCGGCGGCGGCGATCTGTTCGTCGACCAATGGTCCACCGATCAGAGCGCAGGCGGCTTCTTTGATTTCAACCGGGGCCGGTGCGATGCCACCGAGAACGACCTTCGCGTCACGCACCGTGTTTTGGTCCATGCTTAACCAGGTCGCAACGCCGAGCACTGGAAAGTCGAACGCGCCGCGGCGTCGCAGTTTTTGATACGAAGCACGCCAGCCGTTCGTAGGCGGCAATTGAATGTCGACCAAAAGCTCGTCGGGACGTTTGTGCAGATACTCGATACCGTCGTCGTTGTAAAAACCGGCTGCATCGATCACGCGTTCGCCAAGCGTCGACGCCAACCGTAACTTCGCGCCGATCGCGACCATCACCGGAACCAGATCCGACGACTGCACGGCCCAACACTTTGTACTGCCCGGCGCGACCCAACAAACGTCGCCGTCTTTCTTGAGACAGAAGTTGATGCCTTTGCGCCACTCGTAATTCTGATCGTAGTAGTTGCAACGCGTATCGAGCAGCAGGTTGCCGCCGATCGTCCCCATGTTTCTGAGCAGAGGCGTGGAGATGGTGCGCGCGGCTTTCGCGACGACTGGATAATCGCGGTTGATGATCGGGTGCTCGCAAATATCCGTCAGCGTAACTGAAGCCCCGATTCGCAAACCCTGCGCGCCATCGCCCGTGATCTGATTCAACTCCGTCAGGCGCATCACCGAAATGACAGTCTTCGGCATCTGCTGGCGGCGTTTCATATTCGGATACAGATCCGTCCCGCCAGCGACGAACTGTCCCGCCGGTCCCGCCTCCCCCATAATCCTCACCGCCTCCGCGATCGTTTGCGGAGTGTGATATTCAAATTTGGGAAGGCGCATCATTGCGAATCTATATTTCTTACGCGCTCTTTTTTCTTGGCTTTAGCTCTGGATGACGTGCGAGAAAGCCACCGCGTTTGAACTTGTAGCGACCTGGCTTAAGAACTTCATCTTCATTCAAGCCAGCAGCCAAGTCGCGTTGATAGTCTTCTTCCGAGATTTCGATAATGAGAGTTTCAGCATCGTTCTCAACAGCTGAAAAAACTGGTGGACTATCGATTGGTTTTTCCTTCATAAAGTTTACGTTCTACTCGAGTAGGTTTCCGTGCTGAGATTATTCGAATCGAATCGTGTTCGGTTTCAGCATGAACAACAAACAATAATTGCCGACTCGAAAGACCTATAATAAAAAATCTGGTTTCCACACCCGAATGTACGTCGTCGTACGCTTCGACCGCGTTTGGATCATAGAACACTTCCGTGGCCTCATCGAAACTGACGCCATGCTTCAGAAAATTCGACGCTGCTTTATTAGCGTCCCATTCGAATCTCATAGTGAGGATTGAGTCGAACCGAGTTCTTGTTTACACAGTTTACATCATGTTCATGAATGCACCGCCACGCGGGGCATTTCGGTGCCGTCGCCGCCCTCGGAGGGCGTTAGGACGCGCAGGGGGTCGGGCCAGTCGACGTCGGGAACGCTGTCGGGGCCGAAGCGGGCTGCGCGGCCGCGCGATTTGTCTTTCAAGGCACGCAAGACT
>DATEHX010000268.1:0-2270 GCA_035279345.1 Pyrinomonadaceae bacterium
GTTTGCAGGCTTTGGTTTAGGACGCTCCCGGACAATTTGTACGGTCGGAACCACTGGTTCCACAGATTTCACAGACAACGCCTGAATCTCGGGATCGGGAATGTCTCGAAACTTGAAATACGCGGAGATCAACGCAGACGCCGCTCCCAACACCATCGCCACCGCGAAAGCTCCACCGAGAAACCAACGCCGCCGATGCTTCAGTTTCGTGTCGATTTCTTCGAGAGGAACAACGGGCCGGGCAGTTAACGTCGTTACTTCGTCTACAAAATGCGGTTGCTCTACCATTAACCCGGAAGAGTTTGCAAACACGAGGCCACTCGCTTACACGCGATTTTTCGTCGATTTAACTGAGGAAAGGGGACGAAAACCTTCCGATTTGGTGCACGAAAACGACGCGCTGGGGTTTTGACCTAAAATCCTGTTAACTAAGCACGCGGCCGGGCTTCGCGCGGCGTTCGTCAAGAACTTCTATGCTTTCTTTCACGCGATTGTAAATTCCGTCGGTATCGAGCCCGTATTTCGCCAGCAACAACTTTGCGTCGCCGTGCGTGATCAGCCGGTCGGGAATGCCCATTCGCACCACGCGAACCTTATCTTGCAACCCGTTCTCTTCGAGCAACTCGAGCACCGCAGAACCGAAGCCACCCGCGAGATAAGCCTCTTCGACCGTGACGATCAAACGCTTCGTGCGCGCCAACGCGAGCAACAGCGGCGCGTCGAGCGGTTTCACGAACCGCGCATTCACAACCGTGGTTTCAATGCGGTCTCTGGTTGCGAGTTGTTCGGCTGCTTCGAGTGACGGATGGACCATCGCACCGTACGCAACGATTGCGATCTCGCCGCCGTCTCGCAGTATTTCGCCTTTGCCAATCTCGAGTAATTCGGGTTCGCGTTTGATGTCGGCACCGATGCCGTTGCCACGCGGATAACGCATCGCCGCGGGTCCAACGTGTTCGACCATCGTGAAGAGCATGTCGCGCATTTCGCCTTCGTCTTTAGGCGCCATCACGATGATGTTTGGAACACCGCGCAGATACGCGATGTCGAGCAGACCGTGATGCGTTTGTCCGTCGCCACCGGCGACGCCGCCGCGATCGAGACAAAACTTCACGTTGAGATCCTGAATGCAGACGTCGTGAATCACTTGATCGAAACCGCGTTGCAGAAACGTCGAGTAGATCGCGCAGACAGGCGTGAGTCCTTCACATGACATACCCGCGGCAAACGTGACGCAATGTTGCTCCGCAATGCCAACGTCGAAAGATCGTTCGGGAAACTTCTCGAGCGCTTTGCAAACGCCCGTGCCGTCAGGCATCGCCGCTGTCAGTGCGACGACCTTTGGATCCTTCTCCATCAACTCGCAAAGCACGTCGCCGAAAACGGACGTGTAAGTCGGTGCTTTAGACGTGCTCTTCAACGCCTTGCCTGTTTTCAGGTCAAACGGCCCGGTTGCGTGCCAGCGATAGTAATCCGGTTCAGTTTCCTGTTCGGTTTGCGGGAAACCTTTTCCTTTCGTCGTCAGCGCGTGAACGATTACGGGACCGTCCTTGATCTGCTTGGCTTCGTTGAAAGCCGCGACGAGCGCGCGCGGATTATGGCCATCGACGTAGCCGATGTACTTGAATCCCAGTTCACTCACTAAAGCGCCTGGTAACACCGCTGCGGCAACGAAGTCTTTCATCGTCTTCGCGGCGTGATGAAGGCGCTCACCGACCGAAGGAATCGCCAGCAACTTCTCTTCCACTTCGCCTTTGAATTTGTGATAGCCGTGGGCGCCGCGAATGCGATTGAGATAACCGGTCAACGCGCCGACAGCCGGCGCGATCGACATCTCGTTATCGTTGAGCACCACGATAAGCCGGCTCTTCAAATGACCCGCCTGGTTGATGGCTTCCATGGCCATGCCGCCCGCGAGCGAAGCGTCGCCGATCAACGCGACCACGTGGTAATCCTCGCCTTTGCGATCGCGCGCGATCGCCATACCAAGCGCGGCGGAAAGGGACGTGGAAGCGTGTCCCGCGCCAAACGTGTCGTATTCGGATTCATCGCGGCGTAGAAAACCGCTGATCCCGCCGTAAGACTTGATCGTCGGCAAGAGGTCGCGGCGTCCCGTCAGGATCTTGTGCGCGTAAGCCTGGTGACCAACGTCCCAAACGAGCCGATCCTTTGGCGTGTCGAAGGCGTAGTGCAACGCCACGGCCAACTCAACCGCGCCGAGCGAAGCGCCGGTGTGGCCGCCCACGCGAGACATGGTCTCGAGAATGTAG
>DATEHX010000269.1:0-6370 GCA_035279345.1 Pyrinomonadaceae bacterium
GTGACTATGGAGGAAGCAGGTGTCTCGAAATTGGTGTCGGTAAAGTTTGAGTGAGTATTAGAAAATTTATGAGGCAAGTGCTCCCCGCCGCGCTGATCGTTTTGAGCGCGGCGATTTCCATTTGCGGCCAGGAACAACCGCCGGCCAAACACAACCCGCGCCCGGACCAGGCGGCAACATCCACTCCGCCTGTCGCGAACAACAACAGTTCGGATCCGGTCAAGTACACCTACGAGTTCACGCAACCGAAGTTTTACGTCAAACACATCGTGCTCGAACATGATGCAAACGGACGCGGCACCGTTACTTTCGAACGCCTGAATGAAGACACCTCTGTGACCGAGCCGATCGAACTTTCACAGGCCGCCTGGGCGCGCATCAACGCCGCATGGCAGGGGCTACAGTTTCTTAATTCGACTTCGGATTACCAGGCGGACAAACAGTTTCCGCATCTTGGCACGATGCGCATCGGCATGGAGCGCGGCGATCGCAAGCGCGTGGCCGAGTTTAATTGGACCAACAACCCGAATGCGGAAACGCTCGTGAACGAGTATCGCAAGGCCGCCGATCAGGCCATTCTGATTTTCGACATCTCGATTGCTCGTCAGAACCAGCCGTTGAACTCACCGAAACTAATGGAAGCGATGGAGTCGCTTCTCAACCGCAACGCGCTCTCGGATGCGCCGCAGCTACTCCCGCTACTCAAAGAGCTCAGCACCGATGAACGTATCCCGTTGATCGCCCGCAATCACGCGCTCCGGCTTATCAAAAAGATCCAGAAGTGACGAGGCGCGACCAATTCATCCTCGATTGGTGGACCGAAAACGGGAACGAGCCGGCGGGCGCCGCGGAACTCGATCAACTTCAACAAGCATTGCTCGAAAGCTTCGGCGCGCAGGGCCGCGAGAGTCCCGCGTCGATTGCGCGCACACTTGCGGACGAGGGGGTCCGGCTCAAACATCCGGAGATTCTCGAAGCAGACGCGCGTTGGCGCGAACGCGAGCAGCTTGCGTTATTCACCTCCGAAGAACTGAACTTCACCAGCATCGACGCGGCCATCATCTATATCGAGAAGCTCGCCGCTGTACCTCAAAGCTCCGAATTACGGAGCTTCGTCCTGCAACTTAAAACCGAACTCGAGTCGGTCGCCAAGAGCATGCGAATTCCTTTGCCGGACCGTCTCATTGCTCTCGAAGTCGCTCACTGGCTGACTGTTTGGCTGCAAAACCCGCCCATTTTTTTGGATTGGTTGGTGTTACGGCGCGAATCTACTGAGTTTCGAGAACGTTTCCACCGGTAGCCACAAGAGGCTTCTTGTGCTTCTTGTGGCTAAGATTCTGGAACTTTAGCTAGTTGGGACACGAATACCCATTGACCAGCGGGCCGAATTCAGCGAATGACTCAGCAAAACGAGCTCAGCGACAACGAGTTACTCCGCCAGATGCTGGCCGGAGACGAAGATGCGCTCGCCCAGCTTTACCGGCGCCGCCAGGCTTCCGTTTACCGGTTTGCGTTGCAAATGAGCGGGTCGAAGTCGATTGCTGAGGACGTTACGCAGGAAGTGTTTCTGTTCCTGATGCGCCAGGGGCACGTATTTGACGCGGCGCGTGGAGCGCTCAGTTCGTTTCTGCTCGGCGTTGCGCGCAATCATGTGTTGCGACGGCTTCGTGTCGAGCATCTGCTTTCGCCGTTGGCGGATGACAACGAAGACGAGAGCGCCGGGTTCCAGGTCAGCACGGAGTTATGCCCGCTCGAAGATCTGACGCGAGCGGAGACGATTGAAAACGTGCGCAAAGCGGTGTTGAGTTTGCCGCCGAAGTATCGTGAAGTAGTGGTGCTTTGTGAGTTGCAGGATGTTAGTTACGTGGAGACGGCCGAGATCCTCGGCTGTGCGATTGGGACGGTACGTTCGCGTCTGCACCGGGCGCGCGCGTTGTTGCTGACAAAGCTGCGTCCGGCGGGAAGCGTTGAAGACGCGAACTCGGAGAGTGTGAAGTCAGCGAGGTGTTTCGCATGAACTGTCAAAGATTTGAGCAGGTAGTAAGTGAGCTGGCTCGCGGTCAGATGATGGAAGCCGAAGTGCGGACTGAAGCCGTGGGCCACAGCGAGCAGTGTGAAAGCTGTTCGGCGCGTTTGCGCGACGAGGAGACACTCACTCGCGGGCTGCGGATGCTTGCAGGCGATATGGAGTCGCTCGAAGCGCCGCCTGCGATCGAGTTGAAGTTGCGCGAAGCATTTCGCGAACAGCGCGTTGTTGCTCCGGTTGCGGTTGGGTCGTCGTCGAGATCGCGTTACTGGCTAGTTGCGGTTGCCGCAGTTTTGTTGTTGGCGATAACTGTCGTTGGTATGTGGTGGCGTTCGGAGACGCCGCAACAACAGATCGTTGAAAATCCTCCCGCGAAGGCGCCTGAGGTAGTTAATGGTCCGAGTGTTCCTGCGCCTACGCCCAAAGAGGTGGAGTATCAGGCAGGGAACCATGAACCAGTCGAGAATCCGAAACGACAACTTTCGAAACCCGTTCGACGCAACGTCAATCGCCGGGCTCCTGAAACTCCGATCGCACATCACACCACGAACGAGATCGCGACCGACTTCGTGCCGCTCGGCGACATGAACGCAGCGACTCTCCAGGACGGCGGGCAGATTATCCGCGTCAAGTTGCGACGCTCAGCCCTCGTGAAATTCGGTTTTCCTGTAAACATGGAACGCTATAACGAGAACGTTAACGCAGACGTTTTGATTGGGGTCGACGGTTTGGCCCGTGCCATACGTTTTGTTCAATGAAAGGAATCAAGAAGATGAAGAGAGTACTTGGGATTTTCCTTGTCGTGAGTCTATGTGCAGCAGCCGTCGCCTCAGTCGCTTTTGCACAAAATCCGCAGGCTGCAAATCAAAGGGCGATCGAGATCGTTCAGCAGCGCGTCTTCCAGGGACCGGAAGGCGCACCGATGCCGCCGCCCCCACCGGGAGCTGATTTTGTGTGGATTGCCACCGAGAACTTTAGCGGCAAGACCGTTAAAGGCGCTCCTTATTCAGCAGAAGCGGTGACCGAAAGCGTGCAGACGCTCGCCGATGGCAATCGCATCGTCAACAAGTTCGCCAGTCAGGTCTATCGCGACAGCGAAGGCCGCACGCGGCGCGAACAAACGTTGAAGGCGTTGGGCGTTGTGGGAACCGGTGAAGAGCCGATGCAAACGATCTTCATCAACGATCCGGTCGCCGGCGTGAGCTATTCATTAGACTCGCGTTCGCACACTGCGCACAAAAGCATGCCCTTCAAGTTTCAGATCATGACGAAGTCGGGCGCGTCTGCAGACGGAAACACTTTTGAGTTCAGGTCGGCACAAGGCGCGGGCGCCACTTCCAACGTGATCGTTACAACGCAGGGCGGACCAGGACCCGGAACACGCGTTCCGCCACCGCCGGTCGTCGGCGACCATTTCGAGATGCGTACTGAAGGCACCGCGGGCTTTGCCATCAGGACCAGACCCGCGCCAGGTAACGAAGTAAAGGAACAGCTTGGCAAACAGATGATCGAAGGTGTGGAAGCGGAAGGCACGCGCACGACTGTGACGATTCCCGCGGGCGAGATTGGTAATGAACGTCCGATTGAGATCGTGAGTGAGCGTTGGTACTCACCGGAGTTGCAGCTCGTGGTGATGACGCGCCACAGCGATCCGCGTTCGGGTGAGACCACTTACAAACTCACCAACATCAACCGCACTGAACCGGCGAAGTCTCTCTTCGAAGTGCCGCCTGGTTTCAACGTTAAAGAGATGAAGTTTGGAGAGCCGAGTATCGCTCCCCTCCCACGAAAGAAATTAGCGAACCCCGAATAAAGGCAGGCCACAGATTACGCAGATGGTTTTGAAGAAATCTGCGTAATCTGTGGATGGTTTTGTCGAACTAATCTTCCTCTTCACCACCGCGGATGCGGCCTTCAGCGCGTGATTGCTCCACGATCTTTGTGGCCAACTGGCCGGGAACCGGATCGTAGTGTGAGAACTGCATGTGGAATACACCGCGCGCGGCCGTGATCGAGTTGAGAATCGATTGGTAGTTGAGCATTTCGGCGAGTGGCACTTGCGCCTTGATCACCTGCTGTTTGCCACTCGATTCCATTCCCTGAACACGTCCTCGCCGCGAGTTGAGATCGCCCATGAGATCGCCCGCGTATTCCTGCGGCGCCGAGATCTCGACGTCCATGATCGGTTCGAGCAATGACGGCTTAACTTTCTCCATCGCCGCGCGAAACGCTTTGCGGCCCGCGGCGCGGAATGAATGTTCGTCGGAATCGACCGGATGGAACGAACCGTCGACTAACTGCACTTTGAAATCCACAAGCGGATAACCAGCGATGGCGCCTGATTGCGCCGCTTCGACGATGCCTTTCTCAATCGCGGGCCGGAACTGTTGCGGCACCGAACCGCCGAAGATCTTGTCTTCAAAAACAAATCCACCGCCACGCGGCAACGGTTCGAAAACGCATTTGCAGTCGCCAAACTGTCCGCGGCCGCCGGTCTGCTTCTTGTGGCGTCCCTGAACTTCAGCGCGTTGCGTGATCGTCTCTTTGTAAGGAACCTTCGGCGGGTGCAGCGTCACTTCCACGCCGTAACGCTTCTTCAGTTTTTCCACGACGGTTTCAACGTGCAACTGTCCGGAACCCGAAAGGAGAAACTCTTTCGTCTGCGGATCACGAGTGAAGTGGAGCGCCTGATCTTCTTCCAGTATTTTGTGCAGCGCCGTGCTGATCTTCTCTTCGTCTTGACGCGACTTCGGCTCGATCGCGAATGCAATCGCTGCTTCCGGATACTCAACCGCGTCGTAAACAATCTGCGACTGTTTGTCAGAGAGCGTATCGCCGGTCTGTGTCTCTTTGAGTTTCACGCACGCGAAGATGTCGCCCGCATGAGCTTCGGCAACTTTGTCGAGTTGTTTGCCTTGCATGGTGTGCAAAGCGCCGAGCCGCTCGGAAACTCCACGCGAGGAGTTCAGTGCGTTGGCATCGGTTTGCAAGTGGCCGCTGATCAGCTTGAACACGTTGATGCGGCCGGCGAATGGATCCGCGATGGTGCGGAAACAATAGGCCGAGAGTGGTTCGCTGTCGCTGTACTTGCGTGGAATTCGTTCCGCGTCTGGACCACCATCAACGGGACGGCCCCACTCGACTTCGTGATGTGCCGGATCGGGAGCGTAATCAACGAGAGCGTTCAGCAACGCGCGCAAGCCGATCTGCGTCGTACTCGACACGGCGAACACCGGACACAGTTTGCTTTGCGCGATCGCGTTGTTGATGTTCGGCAGGATGTCTGCTTCGTCGAGCGTACCTTGCTCGAAGTATTTCTCCATCAACTGATCGTTTGACTCGGCGACGAGTTCGACCAAACGTTCGCGTGTCTTATCGACGATGTCGCGGCCTTCGGAAGGAATGTCCACCTCTTTCGCCTGACCGTCTGGTCCAAGCTCGTAAGCCTTCATGTGGACCACGTCGACGACGCCACGAAAGTCTTTCTCTTTTCCGATCGGCAAAGTGAAAGGAATGATTGCTCTGCTGAAGGTGTTCTGTGCGCTCTGCAAAGCCGTGCCGAAGTCAGCATGTTCTTTGTCGAGTTTATTGATGACCATGATCCGCGGGACCATGAACTCGTTCGCGTAGGCCCACGTCTTTTCTGTTTGGACTTCAACACCCTTGACGCCGTCGACGACAACGATTGCGCAATCCGCGACGCGCAGCGCCGGCCGCGCGTGGGATATGAATGCCGCATAACCGGGCGTGTCTATAAAATTGAGTTTTGTATCGCGATGATCGAGATGTGCTAGTGCGGTATTAAGTGTGATTTTGCGAGCGATGGAATCTTCTTCGTAATCCGTGACTGTGGTTCCTTCATCTACCTTTCCCCAGCGCGGTGTGGCTCCGGCGACGTAGAGAAGAGAGCTGACTAGCTGCGTCTTCCCTGCGTCGCCATGTCCAATGACAGCAAGGTTTCTGATGGCCTCAGTCGGATAGACTTTCATAAATGTGATTCCTTTCGGATGTGGAGATTTTGTTGCAGCATACCTATCCATATAGGTTAAAGGCAAGTTAACACCGGCCATCCAAAACACGTTTTACCGCATCACAGCACGCGGAAATGGAGATGTTGAAATACATGTATTACCGGAAGTTAGTGTCGTTGGCGGTGGCCCTCGTGTTAGCGCTTTCCGCGGTTTGGGTTGCTTCTGCGACACCGAAAAATAACGAAGACAAAGAACAGCGCGGGCTCCAGACAATCGAGCCTTTAAACATAGCGATTCTGATTCAGGACGATCTCGTGCCGCAGGTTAGCAACGAGATCGGCGTCACGCGTGATTTCATTCGTTCGTTGCCGCA
>DATEHX010000270.1:0-2524 GCA_035279345.1 Pyrinomonadaceae bacterium
AACGACTCCTCGTGCAGCAGGTGCGTCAGAACGGAAAAGAAACAGACCATATCCGCACGGCCGTCGGCTTCGGGTATCTTCAATCCTTCCGCAACCTCAAACCGCCAACCGGCACGCGGTACGAGCTTGCGCGCGTATTCAACCAACCCTGGCACGACATCGATGCCCAAATATTTCCCGGTGAGATACTCTGCAAGCCCTTTCGCCAACCGACCCGATCCACACCCGACGTCGATCAAATAGTCCTCGGGCGTCAATCCGTGAAAGATCAACGCGTCTCGCAACAGCGCACCATACCCCTCGAATTCGCCACCGACAGCACGTCTCACCGCTTCGTCATTCGAGTACGTGCTGCGTAGTTGCCGCAGCAGGCGGCGGTGCGCTTTGCGGAAGTCAGTCTTTGACGCCCAGTTGCGCGCATCGCGATTCGTTAGTGGCCCCAGCACGCGATGATTGATGCTGTTGACGATTCTGCGCACGAGCGTCACTTTCGCGCACCTCTGATTTCTTCGAGACGAGCTTGAACGATCTTCCCCACCGCTTGCGGTGAAAACTCGGAATGGATTGTTTGTTGCCCGCGCAAACCGATCTGCCGCGCGAGCTCCGGTTCCGCCGCGATCTTCTTCATCCAATGCGCGGCATGATTCAGATCCGGTTCGGCCCAACGCTGGTGCGCTTTGTATGGACCATAATCGCGACCTAACTGAACCAGTTCGTAATCTACGCGCACGCAATTATCAGCAGTCATGTAATCGGTGCTACCGGACCAGTTGGTGAGGATTGCAGGTTTGCCGAGGCTCATTGCTTCCGCGGGACCGAGACCGAAGCCTTCGGAACGATGCAACGAGACGAAACAATCGCATTCACGGATTAGCGAAGTGAGTTCGTCGCGATTTAAGAGTCGATCGATCAGAATAACGTTTTCGGCGCCGGCAAGTTCTTCACGCAACTCGCGCAAGACCGGCTGCTCGTAGTCGGGATTATTAAACTTCAACACCAGCCCGACATTCGGGTCGTTGGACGCAAACGCGTTCCTGAACGCACGCAACACGCCGAGCGGATTCTTTCGTTCCAACACGCTTTTCGTATCAAACATCGCGAGAAACAGGAATCGATCCTCCGGCAATCCGAGCTGACTGCGTGAAAATGTTTTTCCGTGGCTCAACTGCACGACCGGCGGCACCCGCACCACCGGCACGGGCGCTTTGCTCGACATCGCGTCGCGGATGAAATGCGTTGCGGCCCACACCTCGTCAGTGTATTCAAACTCGGCCAGCCATTCGTCGGGCATTTCGGGCAGTTCCCAATACCAGTTGGCGATCACGTAGCGGTCGCCGAGGATCTCGGGCGAGACCTGTGTGCGCAGGTAAAAACTGTTGTCGGGATTCACGCACACGATAGTGACATCGTAACGCGAGTCGCGAGCTTCCTTGTGCGACCACGAGCGATCCGTGTGTGAGGAGTAGTTGCCGTGCTCCATGTTGATTACGTTGAAAGGAATGCCCGCCGCATCGAATGCGGCTGCGAGGCCGCGTGCGGCGACGCCGAGTCCCATGTCCGCGCGGATGTAACCGACAAGGTTTACACCTTCGGGTACATTGGCGCGAGTACCGTTCGCGCGAAAACGTTTCTTGGTGCGGAGCAGTGTCGCGAGCCGGGCTTGGTTTCGTCGTTCGTGGATGGCGCGTCTGAGCGGAATCGGGACCACGGATTTGAGGGATTTCGATTGATAGTTACCGCGTGAATGATTCCGTGCGTAATCAATTGCCGCGTCAAGCGTGTCAAACTCGAATAGATTTTGACCGGGCGGCGTGACGCCGAAAGTGCGAGCAGCGAAAAGCCACGCGCCTGTAGTCGAGGGCGCCGTCGCGACTCGTTTTAGTTTTGAGCGGAGTCGCTTTCCTACGCCGATCTGTCCGTTATCAATCTTGCTTTGATCTGTGGTTTGAAAACCTTTAGCCGTGAGCAACGCGAGCATCTCAGCGCGTAACTTTTCGTCCGTGAACTGCTGCACCTCTTCAGCGTTTGCTTGCAGATATTTCGGAAGGTCGACGTCGAAGAAGCGCCGGCTGTTTGTCTCCTGCTTGAAGGCCAGATACTCATTGAACACGGCATTAACCGCGGTGATTAACTGCGGTATCGGCGTCGCATAATTTCGCCGCGAGTTATCAACTGGAAGGTTCGCCGCAAAATCATCAGTGTCGGAACTCGCTTCGCCACGACTCACACTCGCCCCATTACTCCGAGCGAGCGCGTAATGAAACAGGAGCGACTTGTCGTAATAAAGAATCGTCTCCTCCATCTCAATAACGCGGCAACAAAACCGGAAGTCCGGCGCGATCGACGAAAACACATCTCCAAAACGCTCCCGCATCCGCGCAAAAACCTCACGCGGCACGACGCAATTGAGCATTCGCGGCAACCCCGCGTGGAAGACCGATTGGGATAGAAGCCTCGACAGTTCGACGGTTTCGATTTCAAGCAACTTCTGCGTCGCCGGATACTGCTCAACGCGAATCGGCCG
>DATEHX010000271.1:0-9657 GCA_035279345.1 Pyrinomonadaceae bacterium
CTGCGACAGGCGCAGGCGCCGATGCGCGAATGGCAACGTTTGGGCCATCCACTGCCGGTGTATTTCACGGTGGAAGAACTCTCGGACGCAGCCGATGTATTTCCGATCGAGTTTCATCAGATGGCTAACGCGCGCGTCGTACTTTACGGTCACGATCCGTTTGAGTATGCGCAGCTTTCGGATGCGAACCTGCGTCATCAGGCGGAGTACGAACTGCGCAGCAAGTTGATCCAGCTTCGGCGTCATTACATTCCGGCGTCGATCTCGATCGAGAACTTGTCGGATCTGATGAGCGAGAGTTTGTCGACATTTGCTGCGTTGTTTCGCCCGGTGTTGTTGCTTCACGGAGAGCAGGCGCCGATCGCAAAGGTTGACGTCGTGCGTGCGACGGCGCAGTTGTTGAACCTCGACGCGACGCCGTTTGAAAGAATTTTTGAGTTTCGCGCCGGCGGCAGATTGCCGGGTTCGGAAAAAGAGGCGAACGAACTTTTCGCCGCTTACATGTATCAGATCGAACAGGTGGTGGAAGCGGTTGATGAATTGGAACGGAGGGGAGACTAACTATGAAGACGAGAAAATTCTTGCTTCTTTTGGCGGTGGGTGTCATCGCGCTCGGTGCGAGCGGTTGCGGTTACAACACGCTCACAACGAAGCAACAGAATGTGAAAGGAAAGTGGGCCAACATTGAGACGCAGTTGCAACGTCGCGCCGATCTCATAAACAACCTGGTCGAGTCGGCGAAACTGGCCGGCATTCAGGAGCAGGAAGTTTTCGGCAAGATCGCCGACGCGCGTTCGCGGTTGTTGAATGCCACGAGCCAGGCGCCGCAGGGTGAAGGTGGTGACAAGTCGCCGGAACAGAAGCAGGCGGTGATCGATGCAGCGAACAGTTTTGGCGGCACTGTCGGACGCCTGCTGGTGTTGCAGGAGAATTATCCGGTGTTGAAGTCGAACGAAAACTTTTTGAAGTTGCAGGACGAAGTGGCCGGCACGGAGAATCGCATCGCGACGGCGCGCAAGGACTACAACGATGCGACGCAGGACTACAACACGACGCGTGCGCGTTTTCCCACAGTGATTTCAGCGAAGTTATTTGGATTTAAAGAGGAGCCGTACTTCAAGGCCGAGGAAGGCGCGTCACAACCGCCGACAATCAACTCCAACTCGTTGCGTAACCCGACGAAATAGAAACTAGAATCCCCTCGAACTGCACATCGCACAATGATCGCAAGGCTTGCCGCCGGGCTCCAGGCTGCAAGCCTTTTCACTTTGGAAAAAATCGACCAACTCCGAAACCGTGGCCTCTTCAACACCGAAGCGATCAGCGCTCGGGTGACTCGCCAACCAAGGCGACTGCACACGCGGAACCGAAACTTTCGACTCGATCTGTATCAATCGGTTTTGCAGTTCATTCAGCGTCGCACGCATTGCCGCCAGCTCCGAACTAATATCTGTGTTCACTGGTTTTCCCGCATCGGGCGCGCTGGTACCAACTCGCCGCGCTATTCTCTCCGCAATTAGTCTCGCCTGGTCAGCACTCATAAAAGATCAATCCGATCTACCACTCCCACAATCGCTGAATCGATCGCCGCGCCTGCTTCGCCAGTCGCCGCCGTCGATGCGCCCCAACCTTCCTGCACGATCAGCACCGTATCGCCAACACCCGAATCCACGGAATCCAGCGCCAGCACCGAATAACTCGTTTCATCACCTTCCGGCGTGATCTGCTGGCACAACATCACGCGCGCGCTGTCATAGCGACGATTCTTCTGCGTCGCCACAACATTTCCGATGACGCGAGCAAGAATCATCAGCGTCTCACGTGTTCTTCAGAATCGACAATGCCCACGATCGTACAGTCAGTCGGCGTGTCTTCGCGTTTGAAAGGAAAACTCGCTTCCTTGCCACGACACCAAAAGACTAATTCACCCACACCCGCGCCAACTGAATCAACAGCCACCATCGGTTTTCCACTCGGCTCGAGGTTCCTGTCCACTGTTTGCACAACCAACAGCTTTCTGCCCTGAAGCGAATCGTTCTTCACCGTGGCTACGACTGTTCCTATGACGCGAGCGAGTTGCATCAGTTTTGTATGTCGACGGTATCAATAACCCCGACAATTGCCGCATCCACCGGCACGTCTTTCATTCCCTGCGCGAGACGCGCACTCGAACCCGCAACGACCAGCACGCGTTCGTGAAAACCGGCGCCGACCGTGTCGACCGCCACGACGTAACCCGTCGTGTCGCTGCCGTCGACATTGATCGGCCTGACAATCAGTAGTTTCTTTCCCACTAACCGTTCGTCCTTTTGCGTGGACACAACGGTGCCGAGGATGCGCGCGATGATCATGCCTGTTTAGTGAAGGCCGATTGGAAGAGTCTCGTCGACACTGCCATGCGGACGCGGAATCACGTGCACGCTGACCAGTTCGCCAACGCGTCTCGCGGCCGCGGCGCCGGCGTCGGTCGCGGCTTTCACCGCCGCCACATCGCCGCGCACGATCGCGGTGACAAAACCAGCGCCGATCTTTTCATACCCGACCAACGTGACGTTAGCCGCCTTCACCATTGCATCCGCGGCTTCAATCATCGCGACGAGTCCTTTGGTTTCAACCATTCCCAGTGCTTCCTGCATTAAGCTGCTCCTCTAATCATTTTATTCAATCCGTGTTTATCTGTGGCCGTTGACTGCCTGGCTCAACAAGTCCACGAGCTCTTCACGTGTCAGCGTGATCTTCCCACTTCCATTCTCAACCAGCGGCTCACGCAAATACCCACACGCCTGACCGCGCGCGGACTCACCTAAATATCCCGCCTGTTCGCGAACGTTGATCAACTTCTCGATCGCATCCGCGGGCAGATTCTTCGAACCACCAAGCACGCGCGACAAGATAGCGATCTTCGCCGTGTGTTCCAAAGTCTCCAGACGATCCCACGCCTGCCACAAGTCCGTTCCATACGCAACCGCGCCGTGATTCGCCATCAACAACGCGTTGTGATGCTGAACGAACGGTTGCATCTCTTTCGTCAGTTCATCCGTCGACGGCGTGCCGTACGCCGCCAGCGGCACACAACCCAACGTCAGGATCACTTCCGAAAGAATCGGCTGGTCTATTGCCAAACCAGCGACGGCAAAGGCGGTTCCGTTCGGCGGATGCGCGTGACAAACAGCCTTAACGTCGGAACGTTCACGATAAATCAGCAAGTGCATCGCGAGTTCGCTCGAGGCGCGGCGATCGTTCAACGCGCGGCCATCGAGATCGGTGATCGCGAGCAGGTCTTCCGACATGCGTCCTTTACATGTCATCGTCGGCGTCGCGAGAATTCGTCCGTCTTCCAGACGCACGCTCACGTTGCCGTCTGACGAAACGACGTAGCTACGCTCGTACATCAGGTGGCAGACCTTGATCAGGTCGCGTCTGGCTGTTTGTTCATCCATACCGTTTCGTCGGTGTCGCGGTGCCGGCGGCGTTTGTGCGTAACTTTGGAAGCAGGCGGCTGGGCCAGAAAATACGAGAGCGATTCCAGCGAGGTCGTTAGATCGACAGTCTTCACTTTCACGCCTTTGCGCGAGTTCAACGGCACCGGCGCGAAGTTGAGCACGGCTTTAATTCCCGCCGACATGATCTGATTGAGAACTCTTTGCGCTGCCTTGGCCGGAACGGCGATCACCATCACGTCTACGCTCGCATCGCGAATGATCTTTGCGAGTTGCTCGACGTCGTGAACGAGTATGTCTTCGTCGCCGAGGCGCTTTCCGATCTTTTGCCGGTCGTTATCAAAGAGCGCGACGACGGTGAAATTCGATTTCCCGAAGCCGTTGTAATTCGCGAGCGCGGTTCCGAGTCGTCCGGCACCCACAATACCGACGCGATGCGGATGATCTAAACCGAGAATCTCGGTGATGTGATCGCGCAGGTCGGCGACGTAGTAGCCGACGCCGCGCACGCCAAACTCGCCAAAATACCCAAGATCCTTGCGAATCTGCGCGGAGTTCAAGTGAAACTGCTCCGCGAGCGCCTGCGACGAGATAGTCTTGATCCCGGCCGCGTGAAGCGTATTAAGGCAGCGAAGGTAAACGCTCAGCCGGCTGGTTGTCACTTCTGATATTTTTTCAGACTTCATTCGCGGGAACCTGTCGCGGCCAGTATAATACCCCGGCGCAAATGATTGCACATCTCAGCGGTACACTGCTCACGAAAGAACCCAACTCTGTAATCGTCGACGTGTCGGGTGTGGGGTATGAAGTGAATATCCCTTTGTCGACGTTTTACGAACTCGAAAACGAGGGTTCAAACGTCAAACTCCGCATCTACACGCATGTTAAGGAAGATGCGTTACAGCTTTACGGCTTCAAGACCGACCGCGAGCGCGCGCTGTTTGTGAATTTCATCTCCGTCAGCGGGATCGGTCCGAAGCTCGGCATCGCACTGCTTTCCGGGATGAGCGCGGATGAACTGGTAGCGTCCATTAAAAACAATAACCTCGCGCGGCTGACGCTGATTCCTGGGGTTGGCAGAAAAACCGCCGAGCGGTTGATCGTCGATCTGCGTGAGAAGATGACGGCGATTGCGGCGTCGCAGGTGGCAGTAGACGGAGACACGGGCCTCGAAGCTCCGATCCCGTCTTCTGAAGATGACGTACGCTCTCAAGCACTATCCGGCTTGCTGAATCTGGGCTACCAAAAATCCGCCGCCGAGAAAGCCATCGACAGCGTACTTCGCGAAGACGGCGAACTCACGGTCGAGTTAGTACTGCGGCGTGTACTACGCAAACTGGCACGTATTTAAACTAAATGGCTGAACCAATATCGGCACGACTAAGAGACGGCTCCGCGACTGACGAAGATCGGCAACTCGATCTGACGCTGCGGCCGAATCGCATCGAAGACTACGTCGGTCAGCGCCAGGTGAAAGAGAACCTGCGCGTGTACATGAAAGCCGCGCGCGCCCGCCGCGAAGCGCTCGACCACGTCCTATTGACTGGCCCACCGGGACTCGGCAAGACCACGCTCGCCAACATCGTCGCCAACGAAATGGGCGCCGAGCTCAAATCAACCGCCGGTCCAGCCATCGAAAAAGCCGGAGACATCGCCGCGTTGCTAACCAACTTGCAGGAAGGCGACGTGCTCTTCATCGACGAGATTCATCGTCTGTTACCTGCACTCGAAGAAAAGCTCTACCCGGCGATGGAAGACTACCAGTTGGATCTTTTGATCGGACAAGGACCGTCAGCGCGTTCGATCAAGCTAGAGCTCCCGAAGTTTACGTTGGTCGGCGCCACAACGCGCGCGGGTTTGATTACCGCGCCGCTGCGCGGGCGTTTCGGTATCGTTTTCCATCTCGACTTCTACCCGCACGAAGATCTCGAAGTGATCTGCAAACGCTCGGCTGAAATCCTCGGCGTCGAGATCGACAACGAGGGCGCACGCGAGATTGCGCGACGTTCGCGTGGCACGCCACGCATCGTTAACCGGTTGCTGCGGCGCGTGCGCGATTACGCGGAAGTTGATTACGACGGACGCATCACGCAAGCAGTGGCGAATCATGCGTTGAACCGGATGGAAGTGGATACGTACGGTCTCGATGAAATGGACCGGAAGCTGATGTTGACGATAATCGAAAAGTTCAACGGCGGCCCGGTCGGACTCGGAACCATTTCGGCGTCGATTCACGAAGAGAAAGATTCGATAGAAGAAATTATCGAGCCGTACTTGATTCAGATTGGGTTTCTGGATCGAACGCCTCGAGGCCGTCTCGCGACCCCCCTCGCGTACGAACATTTTGGCATCAAGGCACACGGATTCGGCCGCCCCACCCTATTCGACCCCCGCTAAGCCCGTGAATTCACATGAAGCGTTTTGTCACGTCACTCTCACGTCATTCATTCGGCGTTAGAAATCGCTCGCCGTGGGGCTCGATGCTGGCCCACACGCTGCACCAGTTTCACGAAAACGATCTGTTCACTTCGTCTGCGGCGATGAGTTATTTCGGATTGATGGCGCTGTTTCCGGCGTTGTTATTGTTGCTTGCGCTGAGTAACAAACTCGCGGCGGGAACAGAAATGTTGGCCCATGCGGTCGACGTGTATCCGGGTTCGAGCCAGTTTTTGCGCGACACGATCGCGGCGTTTTCCAACCTTGGTTTTGGCGCCATCCTAACGTGCGTGATTATCGTGCTGTGGGCCGGCTCGTGGGTGTTTGCCGTGATCGAGCGGGCGTTGAATCGCATCTGGGGCGCGACGTCGCGCACGTTCTGGCACGGACGCGCGCTGACGGTCGGTATGGTTGGTAGTGTCGGAGTGCTGCTTGCGCTGTCAGTGATGCTGACGTCTGCGCTGGTTGCACTGCGCGAAATGACGGCGAGGCTTTCGCCGCGGCAGATCGCACGTTATCAGTTGTTGAGTTCCGTTGGGAGTGGATTCTGGCAGGTGCTGTTCTTTGCCGGCAGTTATTTGATCACGGTGGCGCTGTTTGTGTTGGTCTATAAGTTTATGCCGCGAGCGGAAGTGTCGTTACGCGATACGTTGCCGGGAGCGTTTCTCGCGGGATTGTTGTGGGAAGTGGCGAAGTATATCTTTGCGTGGAGCCTGGGTTACTTTCACTACGATGAAATTTATGGATCGGTAGGCGCGGTCGTGGCGGTGCTGACGTGGAGTTATGTTTCGAGTTTGATTCTGCTGTTTGGCGCGCAACTCACGGCGGTCTTTCACCACGAACATCCGGCGTAAATCGATGCTCCTCTCCGAATTTGATTTCGATCTGCCTTCCGAATTAATCGCGCAGGAGCCTCTCGCAGAGCGCGACGCGTCGCGGATGTTGGTGCTCGATCGTGATACGCAAAGTTGGTCTGACTCACAGTTCAAAAACTTCACTGAATATCTGCGTTCGAATGATGTGGTGGTTGTTAACAACTCGCGCGTTATTCCCGCTCGATTAAAAGGAAAAAGAGAGGAAACGGGCGGACAGGTTGAGATCTTTCTGGTTCGCGAGTTGGAGCCGAAAGTTTGGGAGGCATTAGTTAAGCCTGGTGGAAGACTAAAGCGTGGGGCAAAGGTGAACTTCGATGAAAGCCGATTGAAAGCAGAGATGATTGATGAGCCGGGCGCGGAGCTTCGGCTGGTTCGTTTCCACTGTGAAGGTTCTTTCGACGAACTTTTGGGTGGGATTGGAGTTACACCTTTACCGCCGTACATAAAGCGATCGTCCAGCAGTTCCGCTGACGATCGCGAGCGGTATCAGACGATCTATGCAAAGCAACGTGGTGCGATTGCAGCGCCGACGGCTGGTCTGCATTTTACGCCGAGCGTTCTCGCGGAGATCGAAACACGCGCGACGCTTGCTGAAGTCACGCTGCACGTCGGTTATGGAACGTTCGAACCCGTGCGTGTCGACGACGTGGACCAACACTCGGTCAGTTCTGAACGATTCGAGATCTCTGAAGCCGCAGCCGCGAAGATCTACAACACGCGCTGCAAAGGCGGGCGAGTGATCGTTGTTGGAACCACTACGATGCGCGCACTCGAATCGTCAGCCAATGATGAAGGCGTTGTTACCGCAGGCACTGGTGAAGCATCACTGACGATCAAACCCGGCTATCGCTTTCGCGTCGCCGATGCGCTGCTCACAAACTTTCATCTGCCACAGTCTTCGCTTCTGATCCTCGTCAGCGCTTTCGCCGGACGCGAGTTTATCCTCAGCGCTTACCGCCACGCCGTCAGCGAACGTTATCGCTTTTACAGTTACGGCGATTGCATGTTAATTCTCTAGGAACTAGTAAAACCCAAATGGTAAACTAAGCCGGCTCGCTCAATGTCGATGCAAAAACGTTATGGCAGTACTAAAGAAATTCCGATCCCGCTGGTGGTCACAGTCTGAGCCTCCTTACGATCCCCAGAAGAAAGAAAAGGCAGCTACCCCGTCCTGGGGTATGTCCTACGACGTTCGTCCGCTAACCATCTCCCAACTCGACGAATGCTGGCGACTCGATCAACGATGTTTCATCGACGGCGAAGCCTATAGCCGCGAGACTTTCGACTACCTGCTCACGGCTCCGGAGTCAGTCGCTTTTCGCGCCGTCACCACGGGTGGTGTCATGGCTGGTTTCGTAATCGGACTGGTGGAACCCGATCACACCGGACACATCACGACCGTCGGCGTAGCGCCCGAACACCGCCGCCGTAACCTGGCCAAACGTTTAATGCAGCAAGTCGAAGACGCCTTCCGCAAACGCAATGTGCGGCTCGTGCGGCTGGAAGTCAGAACGCTGAACACACCGGCGCAAAAACTCTACGAGAGTCTTGGTTACACAGTTACGCAGCGACTTCCTAAATACTATTCAAATGGCGGGGATGGATTGTTGATGTTGAAATCGTTGGAGTAGACAGGATTTACAAGACCTACAAGATTCAAAAAACCACTTCAAAACAGTAAAAGCTTCCAACCTAAAAACCGTTATGACATCTTGTTCATTCTGAAATCATGTCCAGTTAGCCTTTTCGCAATTCCGTCAAGACCTGCTTCGCAACCGCTTTCAAAGTATCGAAAACTCCGGCGCCCGTTGCCGCTACCGCTTCAATCACGGGTTCGCCTTTCCGCTGTAACTCGGCCGCGAGATCGTCCACTGTAACAATGTTGCCAAGGTCGCGTTTGTTGAGCTGAAGCACGTACGGAAGTTTCATCAGATCGTAGCCTTGAGACCTGAGGTTTTCTTCTAGGTTATAAAGCGACTCGATGTTCGCGTCCATGCGTTCTTCCTGAGAATCGGCAACGAACACCACGCCGTCCACGCCTTTGAGGATCAGTTTGCGGGAAGCGTCGTAAAAAACCTGACCGGGAACGGTGTACAAGTGAAAGCGCGTCTTGAAACCGCGCACAGTGCCCAGCTCGAGCGGCATGAAGTCGAAAAACAGCGTCCGGTCGGTTTCGGTCGCGAGACTGATGAGCTTGCCGCGAGCCTGAGGGGCAGTGGAGTCGAAGATGTACTGCAAGTTGGTCGTCTTACCACACAAACCCGGGCCGTAGTAAACGATTTTGCAGTTGATTTCTCTGGAAGCGTAATTAATAAAGGTCATAGCAAATGCCGTCAGGTGAAAAGGCTGTCAATGTCTTCGTCAGTGATGCCGGCGAAGGGCGAGTCGAGATCGTCAAGATCGCTGTTGGAAGTGATTTCCTCGATCATCTTGGCTAGTTGCTGAGAAACCTGTTTGCTTCGAAGTTTCACCAGTCCCAGGCTCGACCGGTCGTCGAAGACCACCACCAGCAACAATCTCCCAACCACGGAGATGTGAATGCTCTCTTTCTCACCTTCGTGGGAGAGAGTCGGAAACTCCTTTTCGCCGATTAGCGCCGCCATGCCTCCGGTCGCCGCGACGTTGCCGGCGGCGAGCGAGGCGAGGCTGGTTGTGTCAAGATTTCCCACTTCGCCCTGGGAAGCGATCTCCTGACCGTCTTTGTCCACCAGAAAAACCACCTTCGCGTTCGCGTCCATCCGTAAACGAGCCAGGACAGCCTTTAACTGGTGGTATTGTTGCTCACGCAACAGGATCGGTGTATCTGCCATTGTGCGACTCTTTATTAGAAGGCCGGGGCGGGATGCTACCTGGAGAACAGAAGGTGGAACGCCTCGTCGTGCAATCGCAAGTTCTGAAACTAAAGA
>DATEHX010000272.1:0-17228 GCA_035279345.1 Pyrinomonadaceae bacterium
GGCTTTACCGGTCCGGCTGACTTGACCATCACCTCGAACGATTTGGGTAACTCGGGTACAGGAGGACCGCTAACCGACACCGACACGGTGAACATTCAGGTTGCGCTCGAAGTAAGCATTTTGGATTCGCAACTCCTCGAACCGGCGTCGGGACAGGCCAACATGATCTTCACTGTCGCGCTGAATGCGCCGGCTCCTGCCGGAGGCGCGTCAGTGAACTTCACCACGCAGCAACAGTCGCTGCCTGATCCTACCCACGCGACGGCTGGAGCGGATTACACGACGACGGCGGGCACGCTCAACTTCGCACAGGGCGAACAGATCAAGTTGATCTTCGTGCCGATCCTGTCTGATAACCCCGCAGTCAGCGAAATCAACGAGACGTTCCTCGTCAACCTGTCGGCTCCAGTAAACCTGACCATCATCGATGGCACAGCGACTGGAACGATCCTGGCCTCAACAACTCTGGCAGGACCAATCCTGATCAGTGAGTTGCGAACCAGTGGTCCAGGCGGTGCGGGCGACGACTTTGTTGAGATTTATAACAACACTGACACCGAGCACATCGTCGACGACGCCTCGGGAATCATGGACGCCGCGCATGGATACGGCCTCTACAAGATGGGCGCCGATTGCAACGCCACCCCGATTCTCATCGGCGTCATTCCGAATGGCACGGTGATTCCGGCCCGCGGACACTACCTGTTTACCGGCTCGGCCTACAGCCTCGGTAATTACGGTGGATCGGGCGCTGGAAATGGCGACCAGGTGATGATTGAGGATATCGAGAACGACCGTAACGTCGCGCTATTCAGTATTGCGTCGCTGCAAGAACTCTCGATTCTTAGACGTCTCGATGCAGTCGGATTTGGCGCAAATACCGGCGCCGTCTGTGACCTGTTACACGAGGGCACAACCTTGACACCGGCGAGCGGCAGCGTGCTGGAATACAGCTACTTCCGTGATGAGTGTGGCAAGAAAGGTAATCCGGCCAATTTTGGTCCTTGTCCAAGCGCTGCTTTCACGGTGGATACGGGCGTGAACAGCGACGACTTCGTCTTCGGAGATACTGCGGCTACGGTCACACCCGCGGGTCAGCATTTGGTAGCTCCAGGTCCACAAAATCTGGGTGCTCCGCGGCTGATGAACGTTGCGATACCCGCGTTGCTGCTCGATTCAACGGTGGGCGGTCCCGCATCGCCCAACCGCGTGCGAGACAAAGACGACATCATCAACGCGCCGCAAGGAACGATGTTGGTTAGACGCCGCTTTGTGAACAACACAGGTGCCCCCATCACCAAGTTGCGCTTCCGCATCATCGATTTCAGTACCTTCCCGCTTGGACCTGGAGACACTGCTGATCTGAGGGGGTTGAATTCGATAACCGCGTTAGTTGACGTCAACGATTCAGCGACATGTGCGGCAAAGATTCCGGCGGAATCGGCGCCCTGCACCGTGTCGGTGTTTGGCACCACAATTGAGCAACCGCCAACGCAAGCTCTCGGCGGCGGTCTCAATAGCAGTTTCGGTGTGGGAACAATAACGCTGGGGACGCCACTCGCTCCGGGACAAAGCGTGAATCTTCACTTCCTGCTCGGAGTACACAAAACCGGCTCGTTTAAGTTCTTCTTCAACATCGAAGCCCTGACCCAAGCTCCGTAAACACGAAACCATCCACAGATTACGCAGATTTTCTGTGTAATCTGTGGATGGCCTTTTTAGTCGTAGAACTAGGAACCTTTGACTGTCAGTGGTTCGGGTTCGGGGTGACGACCGCGCGAGGCGTCGGTGATGACTGGTGGCGGCGGGTTTGCCACCAACACTTCCAACGCCGCTTCGATTACCTCACCGATCGTCGAGACGAAGATGATCTGTAGCTCGTTGCGAACGTCCTCAGGAATGTCATCCACGTCCGCTTCATTCCGCGTCGGCAACAAAATCCGCCGAATTCCCGCACGATGCGCCGCGAGCACTTTCTCCTTCACGCCGCCGATCGGAAACACAAGACCCGAGAGCGTGATCTCGCCGGTCATCGCCGTGTCGGGACGCACGCGCCGTCCGGTGTACAACGAAGCCAGCGCTGACGTGATCGTCACACCCGCACTCGGCCCGTCTTTCGGTATCGCCCCTGCGGGAACGTGCAGGTGAACGCCGTAGTCTTTGAAGATCTCCGGATCAATTCCAAACTCCGCGGCGTGTGACCAAAGATACGACTGCGCCGCACGCGCCGACTCCTGCATCACTTCGCCAAGCTGACCCGTAATCGTCAGCCCGCGTCCGCCCGGAAGCAGCGTCGCTTCGATGAACAGCACCTCGCCGCCCATCTCAGTCCACGCCATCCCGGTTGCGACTCCCGCCGGCAATTCCTTACGCGCCTGTTCGGGATAAAACTGCGGCGGTCCGAGATATTCACGCACGCGGGTTTCATCCACCTCTTCGCTTTCTTTTTCGCCCTGCGCGATCTTCAGCGCGACTTTACGCGCCACGCTGCCGACACTGCGTTCCAACTGTCGCACGCCGGCTTCGCGCGTGTAACGCGTCGCGATCAGTTCGATCGCAGCGTCGCTGATCTTGAACTGCCCGGCGTTCAAACCGTTTTCGGTTGTTTGCCGCGGCACGAGATAGCGTTTCGCGATCTCCAGCTTCTCACGATCGCTGTAACCCGCCAGCCGGATGATCTCCATGCGATCCCGCAACGGTGCGGGAATCGGCCCGAGCTGATTCGCCGTCGCGATGAAAAAGATCTTCGACAAGTCGAACGGCAAGTCGAGATAGTGATCGCGAAACGAGTTGTTCTGTTGCGGATCGAGAATCTCGAGCAGCGCCGCTGCCGGATCGCCGCGATAGTCAGCGCCGAGCTTGTCGATTTCGTCGAGCATGAGCACCGGATTATTGACTCCCGCACGGCGAATCGACTGAATGATTCGTCCCGGCAGCGCGCCAATGTACGTGCGCCGATGTCCACGCAACTCGGCTTCATCACGCACGCCGCCGAGCGACATTCTTTCAAACTGCCGCCCGAGCGCACGCGCAATCGATCGGCCGAGCGACGTTTTGCCGACTCCCGGCGGACCGACAAACAGCAAGATCGGACTCTTCGTGTCCGGCCGCAGTTTGATCACTGCCAGAAACTCGAGAATGCGTTCCTTAACGTCTTCGAGTCCGAAGTGATCTTCATCGAGAATGCGCCGTGCTTCGGGCAAATCGAGTTTGTCTTCAGACGACTTCTTCCACGGCAACTCCAGCACAAAATCAAGATACGTGCGAATGACCTGGTAATCAGGCGCCTGTTGGGGCAGACGTTCCAAACGCTTCAACTCACGATCTGCCTCGGTGCGCACGTCATCCGGCAGATCCGCTTTTTCCAGCCGTTCGCGCAGCATCTGGGCTTCGGCCGCTTCGCCCGATTCGTCTTCACCCAGTTCCTTTTGGATGGCGCGCATCTGCTGCCGCAACACGTAGTCGCGTTGGGCTTTGTCCATTTCAACCTGCGCTTCCGAAGCGATCTTCGTGCGCAGTTGCATGATTTCGAGTTCGTGAGCGAGGTTCGCGTGCGCGCGGCGCAGAAGCTCGTCGGCCGTATCCGCTTCGAGCATCTTCTGCTCTTCTTCGACGCCGAGCGTGAGCACCGAACCGAGGAAATACGCCAACCGGACCGGATCGGAAGCGCCCAGCACTGCCATGCGCACTTCAGTCGGAACATTTGGCAGCAGACTCAACGCTTCCTGAAGCATCTGCTGCAAATTTCTCTTCGCGGCCTCAACCTGATCGCCGTCGATGGTGTTCGGCTCCGGCATGATCTGAACGACCGCGCGCAGGTAAGGATCTTCGTGTTTCCACTCGATTACCTTAATGCGTTCCGTTCCCTGGACCACGATGCGCATCGCGTCGCCTGCGCGATCCATGCGCTTGATCATCACCAGTGTGCCGATCTCGTAAAGATCTTTTGTCGACGCGTCCGTGTCGTCGGGACTGTCCGGCCGCACGGTAATGCATCCCATCAACTTTTCCGGTGTCGACAGCGCAGTTTCAACCGCGGCCATCGAACGCGCGCGGCCAACACCGAGCGGCACGACCGTCTCCGGAAACACGGTCAGGTTTTGCAGCGCCAGCACCGGAATTTCGAACGGTAGATTTTGAATTGGTTGATTTCCCTCAGATTCAGCCATGACTTTTAAGCAGCTTCGCCACGTTGCAGGTTAATAATCAAAAAACCGTCGCGGTAATCGTGTTTAATTGACGCTCCTTCGATGGGAGCGGGAAACTGAATCGTTTTCTCAAAACGGCTGTATGTGATCTCCATCTGCTGGTAAACAAAGCCCTCGCGATAGACTGTGTCTTTCCGGCAGCCTCTGATCCGCAGCGTCGAATCCAGAATCTCAATCTCCAATTCGTCAGAACACACGCCCGCCAAATCTATTTTGACGACCCAACCGTCGTTCGAGCGGTACACGTCCGCAGCCGGATTCCAGAGACGCCCGGACGGTACAACCCGCTGAGCTCGCCGGATCAGCGAGAAGTCACGATCTTCGTTTCGCATGGCAAAAGAATATCCACAGATCACACCGATTGTAAATCAGTGCGATCTGTGGACGTTTTCAAACCGATCAACCGAACACGCGATTCCAAAAGGTTGTGTTCTTGGAAATCTCCTCCAGCGCCTCACCCAATTCGCGATCGTCTTCAACTTCCTGGGCCACATCTGCCATCGAGATCATGCCCATGAGATAGCGGTTGTCGTTCACGACTGGAATGCGGCGAACCTGTTTGTTGGACATCGTGCGGATCACTTCAACGACGCGATCGTTTGGCCGCGCGGTGTGAATGTCGACGGACATGATGTCTTCGGCGCGAGTGTTGTTGCAGTCTTTGCCTTCCGCCACTGCGCGAATGACTATGTCGCGATCGGTGATCAGGCCGACGAGTTTGCCGCGCGAGTACGAACGGTTCTCATACTGGCGGTCGTCGCGATCATCTTTATCTATATCGGTCGTTCTGCCGTTGCCCATTGCGTCGTATTCGACAACGGGAATGACGCCTGTGTCTTCCTGTTTCATCATCAACGCAATCTGCGCGAGCCGCGTGTCGCGCGTGGCCACCGCGAGATCCGTTGTCATGACGTCACGGCAACGCAGACGCGAACGTTCTGAACCATAACGCTCGCGGTCGCGTCCCGTCCCGAGATCGCCACGAATGTCGTACAACGAACTCCGCCGTCCTTGATCGCGGAAGCGGTCGCCTTCGTTCCCTCGTTCGCGGGTATCGCTGTAACGTGGTTCACCTGATTCGTAATTGGCGCGTTCGCCAAAGCGTCCACGGCCAAATCCGGGCCGGCCTTCGTCTTCCCAACGCCTTTCAGTATCAAATCGCGGACGTGGTTCGTCGTATGAGCCCAATGTTTCGCGTCTCAAACGTTCTTCACGCGGGTAATAATCCCTTTCGTCATCATCGTTTCGGTATCTAGCCATTGGCTTCCCTCCCTAATTCGTTACAAATAAATGCATGGGGGCAAATGGTTTGACAGGATTACAGAATTAACATGATGGCTTTACTGAGGTGAACTAAGTCCACTTCAATGCTTGGGTCATCTTGTAAACCTTGTAAATCATGTCAACTATTAATTCATCTCCACAATGGCAACCAGTTGCACGCGCGAAGAGATGTCGAGCGCACCGATCTCGATGGGTGTCGAGACGTCGCGCTTCGCCATAAGAGCTTCGACCTGATAAACGGGTTGCGGGGGTCGTTGAAAACCTTCTTCCGCGACTTCCGCGATCATCACCACGCGGCCGCCGAGTGCCTGGGCGATCACCTTCGCTTTGTTCATCGCTTCCTGCGTCGCTTCCTGCAGTGCGCGATCGCGAGCCGGACGATCCTGCCGCAACGTGAACGAAACGCCAGTGATGTCGTTCGCTCCGGCCTGGCCAACTGCGTCGATGATGTTACCGAGTTTTGCCAGTTCGCCTGTAGTTAGGGTGACCGTGTTTCGTGCTTCGTAACCGGTGATTGTCGGCGGTTGATTCTCGCGATAAACGCGCATTGGTTGCAGGCTGTAGCCGCTTGTTTTGACCTCCGCGCCTGTGCCCGCGGCGGCTTTCAGCGCGCGCACAACGGCGTCGCTTTTGGTTGCATTCTGCTGTTGCGCTTCGATGGCGGTTTTGGCTTGTGTGACAACCGAGACCATCAAGATCGCGGTGTCGGGTTGGGCCTGAACGATCGCGTCGCCGCCGACGGTGATGCGCGTCTGGCGTTTTGCAGTGTCAGTAGTTCTTGTTTCCTGTGCATGTAGAACGGTTGACGCTGCCAGCACGAGGACAATCAGTTGGGTAATGGCAAAAAGTCGCTTCATAATCTCACCTTCCGTTTTTTTCTCAGTTCACGGCGAGGGGAGATTGTAACTGCCGCGGAATACAAGAACGCCTCGAAAGCGAGAACTTGCGTGTTTTGATACCATTCATTCATGCAACCATTCAATACTTTGACCGTGGGCGCAGTCCACGATTTACAGCCCGGCGCCTGCGTCAGAGTGGAGCTTCCCGATGGCGACGAGTTGGCTGTTTACAATGTGAATGGCGAATACTATGCCACCGAAAATTTCTGTCCGCACAAGGGGGCGTTGTTGTCGGAGGGAAAGGTTTGCGGGCACATTGTTGAGTGTTGGTGGCACGGCTGGGAGTTTGACGTGCGCAGCGGTGAATGCTTGACGGTTCGGGAGCGGATCAGAACCTTTCGCGTGAGGGTCGAGGATGGTTTATTGAAGGTCGAGCTAGAGAGTTCTTAATAGGTCATATAGGTCCTATAGGACCTACTCTTCAGCCATCATTTCCAATAGCTTCCACCGGGCAACAACTCATCGCTTCCTCACACATCGCCTGTTCTTCCGACGTTTCCGGCTGCTTGTAGACAAATGAGTAGTTGTTTTCATCACAGCGCATGAAGTTTTCCGGCGCTGTGTCGCGGCAGACGTCGCAGTCGATACACGACGAGTCGACGTAAAACGAGCCGCAAACGTTCTCTTTAACTTTGTCTTTCTTATCAGGCAACGTTCAACCGGTAGATCCGCGCCGGGAGCTTCACGGGTGTGTCATCTCTTCCGGCTTCACCAGCCGGTCAAATTCATCACCGCTCAAATATCCGAGCTCCACAGCCGACTCGCGCAGACTGATTTTCTTTTTGTGAGCATTCTTTGCTACCTGGGCGGCCTTGTCGTACCCGATGTGTGGGTTCAACGCTGTAACCAGCATCAGCGACGCTTTCAGATGCGCGTCAATCTGATCGCGATTGAGCTCGATGCCGGAAATACAAAAGTCCACAAAACTGCGAATTGCATCGTGCAGCAGGCGCACCGAGTGAAGAAAGTTGTGAATCATCACCGGCTTGTAAACGTTCAACTCGAAATTGCCCTGCGACCCGGCAAAACTGGTGGCGAGATCGTTACCGAAAATCTGGACCGCGACCATCGTCATCGCTTCACTCTGCGTCGGATTCACCTTGCCGGGCATGATCGACGAACCGGGTTCGTTTTCCGGCAGGATCAACTCACCAAGGCCAGCGCGCGGACCGGAAGCGAGCCAGCGAACGTCGTTAGCGATCTTCATCAACGAAGAAGCGAGGGTTTTTAATGCGCCGCTGGCGAAAACGAGCTCGTCGTGGGCCGAGAGCGCCGCAAACTTGTTCGGATGCGAACGAAATGGCAGACTGGTCAACTCAGCGATCTTCCGCGCGGCGCGTTCGCCAAATTCCGGATGCGAATTGAGACCCGTGCCGACAGCCGTGCCGCCGATCGCGAGGTCGAGCAGTCCCGGCATAGCGGCTTTCAGGCGTTCGACATCTCTTTCAACCAGGCTGGCCCATCCACCCATTTCCTGATCGACAGTGAGCGGCGTCGCGTCCTGAAGATGCGTGCGGCCGATTTTCACCACGCCCGCAAATTCTTTCGCCTTCGCGTCGATCGCGTCGTGCAGTTCCTGGACGCGCGGGATCAGTTTGTTCACCTGTTCGGCGGCGGCGATGTACATCGCGGTCGGAAACGTATCGTTTGACGACTGCGACATGTTGACGTCGTCGTTTGGATGAACAGGTTTTTTACTGCCCATGACGCCGCCGGCGAGTTCGATCGCGCGATTCGAGATCACCTCGTTGGCGTTCATGTTGGTTTGCGTGCCGCTGCCGGTTTGCCAAACGCGCAAAGGAAAGTGGCTGTCGAGTTTGCCTTCGATCACTTCGTCGCAGGCCTGGACGATCAGCTTGGCTTTGTCAGGCGAAAGCTTTCCGAGTTCCTCGTTGACCTGCGCGGCGGCCTTTTTGAGGATGCCGAGCGCGCGAACCATCTCGCGCGGCATCCGATCGTCGCCGATGTTGAAGTGGTGCAGCGAGCGCTCGGTCTGCGCGCCCCAATACCGGTCGGCGGCTACCTCGATGGCTCCCATCGAGTCGGTTTCAGTTCGAGTTTTAGCGGATTGTTCAGGGGAATATTGAGACATTGGCGCGTTAATAATATCATCCGGTCGGAGAAAATCCCATGAAGTCTCTTTACCTGCTCCTCCTACTCGTCATTAGCTTTATCGTGGTCAACGCCCAGGAACCCGAAGTCATTCGCACAAAGACCGAATTGGTGCAGACGGCGGTGACTGTTCTCGATAAAAAGGGAAACTTTGTCGACGGGCTAAAGAGCGATCAGTTTGAACTGATCGTCGATGGCAAGCCGCGGCAGGTCGCATTCTTCGAACGGGTCGCGACCGGCAGTACGCGCGAGCGCGAACTAGCCGCGCGCGGTCTCGGCGTTAACACTGACGCCCCGCTGCCACCAGCGACTGTTCCGGGACGCACGATCGTTTTCTTTATCGACGATCTGCATCTCTCGCCCGACAGCCTGAGTCGGACGCGAATGATGTTGCAGCACTTTCTCGAACACGAGATGAACTCGAAAGACAGTGTGGCGATTGCTTCCGCCAGCGGCCAGATCGGTTTTCTCGAACAGTTTACAAACAACAAGGCGGTGCTCGATGCGGCGCTCGCGCGACTGATCCCGCGGATGTACGACGTGCATGGTTACAGCGCCGGCAACTCTACGCCGATGACGGAGTTCATGGCGCTGAACATCGACACGAACAGGTCGGACACCAAAGTGCTCAACTTCTACATCGAGGAGTGCATGAAGGGTGCGGCGACGTTTAAAAAAGCAAGACAAGCACTGGCGATCATTCGCGCCTCGTGCGAAACGCAGGTCAAGAACAGTGCTCGCGCGGTCCTTATGCAGGCCGCACAGGTAACACAGAACACGTACAACTCGCTCGAGTCGTTGATGCGTTCCGCACAACGGGCGCCGGGTCGCAAGCTCGCGTTCTTTGTGTCGGATGGTTTTCTGCTCGACGCTGGACCACACGCCGCAACCACGCGCGACAAACTCGATCACGTGATCGACGCCGCGCAACGAGCGGGTGTGGTCGTCTACACGATTCATTCGCAGGGGCTGGTCAACAACAGCTTTCGAGACCCCGGCAATGCCAGGCCAATGGACCCAAGCGGCCGGCTGGACCTGGCTTCCATTGGTGAGCTCGAAGCCAATCAGGATGCGCTCAATGCCATCGCGGCCCAGACGGGCGGACGCGCGCTGCGTGGCACGAACTTCTTCGACAAGTGGGTGAGCAACGTTCTCGACGAGACTTCAAACTATTACCTCGTCGCGTGGCGGCCGGAGAAGGATGAAGAAAAGGTCGCGAAGTTTCGTCACGTGAAGATCAGTGTGGTTGGTCAACCGGAGCTGACAGTGCGCGCGCCGCGTGGTTACGTCGATGGACCAGCACCGGCCACTGCTGCCACTGAATCGAAACCGGCGAAAACACCCGATACCGAGATTCGCAACGCGCTCACGGATAGTTTCCCAACAAATGGTCTGCCGGTGCTCTTGTCTTTGACTTATCTCAATACGCCCGCGAATGGTTTGGTCGTGACGTCGGCGGTGGAGATCGCGGGCAATGGCTTGACGTATGGCGACGACGGAAAGCAGCCGGCCACGATTCGGCTTGCGGGTGTGGTGCTCAACGACAAGGGCAAAGTGGCGGGAAGTTTTCGTAATGAGTTGAACATCAATCCGCGCAACGCAGACGAGGCTGGTGGAGGTGTTTTCTACAACCATCACACGCCGCTGACGCCGGGCATTTATCAGTTTCGTGTAGCCGCGCGCGACGAGAAATCGGGTCGTGTCGGGAGTGCGACGCAGTGGATCGTCATTCCGGATTTGAGCCGGAATCAGCTTACGTTGAGCAGTCTTTTGTTGGGCGGTCAGATCATCGAAGATCGCAACAACAAAGCGAGTAGTCCGCAGGTGCAGTTGAGTGTGGACCATAGTTTTCCACGCAATTTCCCGATGCCTTACTGGATCTTCGTTTACAACGCGAAACGCGATGCGGGCGGGAATCCGCAGTTGACCGTGCAGACGCACGTGCTGCGCGATGGGCGTGCGATTCTTAGTTCGCCGCAACGCAAGGTCAACAACGGTGGACCAGACCTGCAACGGATTCCGTTTGGCGAGGAACTCGCGCTGAAAACGCTTGCGCCCGGTCGATATGATTTGAAGGTCACGATTACTGACGGTGTTGCCGGAACCACAGCCAGCCAACTCGCCGACTTCATCGTGCGCTAGAAAGGTTTTTAGACAGGATTTCAGAATTAACATGCTGAAGAGCCGCCGGATCATTTTTGTTCTGGGCAATCTCGAGCTTGGCGGCGCTGAGCGGCAGGCGTTGATTCTGGCGCGTTATTTATCCGAACATGAAGAGGCGCAGGTTGAAGTTTGGGGATTCAACAAGTCCGGTCCGGTCGCGGAGATTTGCAAGCAACACAAACTCCCGACGCGAGTTATTCCTTATCCTTTCGCTGAAAGCCGGTTGAGCGCACTTGTGAGAGTCGCGCGGAGTTTGCGCGAGGCGAAACCGGAAATCCTTCTTCCCTACACGTTTGGTCCGAATGTAGTTTGCGGTCTGGTTTGGAAACGGACCGGTGCGCGCGCATGTGTTTGGAACCAGCGCGATGAAGGCTTAGTTCCGGTTACTACGCATTGGATCGATCGGGCTGTCGAACGCACGTCACATTTCATTGCCAACTCCGAAGCAGGCGCGAAGTTTCTGATCGAAAAGCTCGGTGTCGATTTCGAGAAGGTGACGGTGATTCCGAATGGGATTGAACCCGTTGCCGCGGAGATGGATCGAAGTGCGTGGCGCGAGCATTTGGAAGTGGACGATCGCGCGTTTGTGGCATGCATGGTCGCGAACCTGCACTTGAACAAGGACCACGCGACGTTGTTGCGCGCGTGGCGCAAGGTCGTGAGTGAGTTTGCAACGAATGGACGATCCGCGCTGTTGGTTTTAGCTGGCCGTCACGACGGCGCTTACGAATCGCTGGCGTCACTCGCTGGTGAGTTGGAGATCGATGACAACGTTCGCTTTGCTGGTCCAGTGTCGGACGTGCGCGGATTGTTGAACGCAGCGGACGTGAGTGTGTTTAGTTCGCGTTCTGAAGGTTGTCCAAACGCGGTGTTGGAAAGCATGGCCGCCGGTCTTCCGGTCGCGGGCAGCGACATCAAAGGTATTCGCGACGTGGTTGGTTCTAGTGGAATACAGTTTCTTGCTCCGGCCGGTGACGCGGATTCGCTCGCTCAAGTGTTAGTGAAAATGGCAAAGAACCCCGAGCTTTGCGCGCGCATCGGAACAGAGAATAGCGAGCGGGTCAAACAGAAGTACGATTCGTTGCGAATGTGCAGAGAAACCGCCGCGCTATTGGCAAAGTTGCTATGAACCAAAGTGATGCTTTTCCAGTTTCACGTCTTGTTTCCTCGTTCATCTATCTCGCGTTCTTCTCGCTGACACTACTGTTTCTCGCGGGCGACTGGCGCTGGTTCGAAGGCTGGCTCTTTTCAGGAATCTTCGCCGGCGGAAGCGTTATGACGCTCCTCTATCTCTATTTCAACGATCCGGCGTTGCTCAACGAGCGCTACGCCTCGCCGGTGCAGAAAGAACAAAAAACGTGGGACAAGGTGTTGCTCGTGGTGTTCTTCGTTGAGTTTCTTGCGTGGTTTGCGATCATGCCGCTCGACGCGAAACGCTATGGTTGGACGCAGCCATATCCCCCGAGCGTCCGCGCGCTGGGCACGATCTTGCTGATCGCCAGCACGTATGGTTTGTTTATCGCGCTCCGCGAGAACTCGTTTGCAGCGCCGGTGGTGAAGATGCAAAAAGAACGCGGTCAGCACGTGATTTCCACCGGTCCATACGCGCTCGTGCGTCATCCCATGTACGCCGGGGCGCTTTTGTTGTTCATTGGTGGACCGATGATGCTGAGTTCAAACTATGGGCTGGTGCTCGGGTTTGTGTTGACACTCACGATCGCGATTCGCAGTGTTGGCGAAGAAGCGATGCTGAAGGAAGAACTGCCGGGCTATCGCGAGTACATGCGGAAGGTCAGGTGGCGGATGGTACCGTTTGTCTTTTGAGATTGTTTTTTGATTGGGACTGACGCAGACTACAGAACTCAAAACGCGACCTGGACCTCAGAACGCACGCCCGCGTTTTGAGTTCAAGCTTTAGCTTGCTCGGCCTGACTTATGTACATCAAACAACGCATCATTGCTTTGCTTTTGATTCTGTTTTCGGCGGCCATGGTCTATTACGGCTGGTACCGGTTGTGGGAGGAGGGAGTTTACTCGCTGAAGATGGCGGCGTTTTCGCCCCTCGGCGTGGTCGGTGGTCTCTTCCTGTTGTTCTTTCCGACCATGGGCGGCAAGCCAACAACCACGAAGGCCAAAGTGATCGTGTTTGTAGTATTTGCGTTGGGCATCCTGGCCGGACTGATCAACTGGTACCTGATGGATCCCGGCTTTTTCAGTTTTGGTAAATGAACACGGAGGGTTGAATGGATACGTTGTGGGAAGAGTTGACGTTGGGTTTGGGTTCTGGCGCTCAGGCCGAGCGGGTGTTGCTTCGTATGGTTGTTGCCGTGCTACTCGGTGGACTCGTCGGCATACAACGTGAAAAAAGCGGAAAGCCGGCCGGTGTGCGAACGCACATGCTGGTTTGCCTGGCAACTGCTGTCGTTGTTCTGGCATGTGCCGGAATGGGCATGGGCTACGATGCGCAGTCGCGCGTGATTCAGGGAATTGTTACCGGCATCGGTTTCATCGGCGCCGGGTCGATTCTTAAACTGAGCGAGGAGCGCGACATTCAGGGATTAACCACCGCTGCCGGACTATGGTTGACCGCCGCGATCGGCATCGCGTGTGGCGTGGGCACGGTTGGCATCGCGTTGATCACTGCCGTTGTAACGGTGGGCGTGCTGGCGCTGGCGGGCGTGATCGAAAATCGTGAGGCTGAGAAAAACAAAAATAAATCCTAGAGAATGTTGCCCCTACAACAACTCGCAACAAACAAGTTTGGTTCATTAACAGACGCCGAACTCAAGTTACTCGACGCCGTGACAACGGGCACGGTGGCTCAGTGCGGTTCGGCTGACGAAGCGGATAACGATCCGAACAACGCCTCGACCTGGCCGCACGAGCGAACGATAAGAAGTTCGATCGTTCAGTGGCTGTGCACGGACAAAGAAGCACTCACCCACAATAGTTCACTGCGAATATCAGTCAGAAATGCGCGGTTTATCGAAGAACTCGATCTCTCGGGAACGTCTCTCGGTTTTTCGCTTAGTTTTATGCGGTGCGCCATTCCGGACGGTATCAGTCTGCCGGAAGCCCGGCTTCGTAAATTGGACCTCGCCGGAACGGTGTGCGGCAATTTAATCGCGTGGGGACTCACTGTTGAAGGCAGTATGCTGCTTCGTTACGGTTTCCGATCTCATGGTCCAGTGGTGTTGGCCGGAGCCACTGTTCGTGGGGATCTTGAATGTGTCGACGCGCATATCGGTGAGCCGACGACGTCGCCGGTGCCGGCGCTGAAGTTTGCATTACAACCTAACGTGATTTTCTGGGCCGATCGGATTAACGTCGGCGGTCAGGTCGTAATGACCAGGATGAAGGCGGTCGGCATTGTAAGTCTTTCGGCCGCGACGATAACCAGCAGTTTGGACTGCATCGATGCCGACATTTCGATCGGGATGATCATGCGCGACGCGCAGTCGCGATCGATGAACTTTGCTGGTTGCACGTGTCCCTACTTGATTGCCGATCGCATTGGGGTGAAGGGCAGTTTGTTTCTGCGAAGAGGATTTAAATCTTCCGGCTCAGTGGTGCTGCTCAATTCTTCAATCACTGGTGATTTGGACTGCCATGGCAGCTCTTTTGGATCGCAAACACCAGACGCGGAAGTACGAACGAAAGCCGAAAAACAATTTGGCAAACTGCCGCAGGCTGTGCTGACTTTGAATGGCAGTAGTGTCGGCGGCTATGTCTACCTCAGTCATGGCTTTCAAGCTCACGGTGAAGTGGACTTGAACGGCGTGGTAGTCGGCGCAAACCTTGTCGGTAACGGTGGGGAATTCTTCAACGCCGGGAACGATGCGCTGTCCTGCCAGTTTACTAACATCAAAGGCGCTGTTATCTGCCGGGCAGTTCCGGAGATCAAAAAGACATTCCGAACTAACGGACATGTGAAATTCTTCGGAACGACTGTCGCCGGTTCAGTCAGCTTCACTGGGTCGGAGTTTGATGGACCAGCGGCTAACGGTCTCCATCTGCAGAACGCCAATATCGGCGGAACACTACAGTGGAAGAACGTCAAAGTCGCGCCAAGCACCGAGTTGAACCTGTCTCATCTCAAAGTGGGACAGCTTCAAGACGACGAACAAAGTTGGCCCGCCGCGGGCAAGCTGGTGCTCGATGGGTTTACCTATGCCGCGATCGCCGGTGTTCCGTTGGATACACAGAGGCGCAAGACGTGGCTTAAGTCGCATCTTGAGTATCTGAAACGCCAGGCGCCGAACGAGTTCACCTTACAACCGCACCGCCAGCTTGCGGACATCCTGAGAAAGAGTGGTTACGAGGATAACGCTCGAGATGTCATGATCGACTTGCACAAAGCGCGGCGCGAACAGGGCGGGTTTAGCAGGTCGGGATGGATTTGGAGTTGGATACTTCAGTACACGATCGGATTTGGTTACCGGTCGCATCGCACGCTTTTGTGGGCGTTAGGCTTGGTGATTCTGGGAGCGTTTCTTTTCAACGAGGGTTACCAGGCGGGGCACCTTGTTCCTCCGAAGCCGGATGTGAAGAGCCAGTTTAATGCGATCGGCTATTCACTCGATTCTTTTTTGCCGATTATTAACCTGCATCAGGAAGAACTTTTCGTGCCCACGGGCTTCGGCGAGGGACGTTGGATACAATACTACTACTGGCTTCACATTTGTCTTGGTTGGGCATTGATCACGTTGGGTGTGGCCGGTTTTACGGGTCTGGTAAGGAAAGAGTGAAGTAATCATGTGTCGAAATATCAAAACGCTACATAACTTTGCGCCACCGGCTACTGAAAATGAGATTCGCGCGTCCGCAATTCAATTCGTACGCAAGTTGAGCGGTTTCAGCAAGCCGTCGAAGTCGAATGAGGCTGCGTTTGATCGCGCGGTTGAAAAAGTGACTGAAGCAGCGCAGGAGTTGCTCGATTCGCTTGTTACCAATGCACCGCCGCGCGATCGTGAGATTGAGGCTGCGAAGGCGCGTGCCCGTGCGGCTGAGCGTTTTCCCTCTTCTGTCCCAGGTAATTAAATGCGTGCGGGAGACTGAATGGGAGAGCCGCCCGCCATTTGGCCCGACCTTTTCACTGTTAAGCAATTCCTCGAGCCGGGCGTTTGCCGCAAGATCGTTGCGGAGCTGAGCGCCGCGCAGAGTGATGCGGCGACAGTTTACGGGCGAACCACCTCAGGCGCTGTAGAACAAAACATTCGGAAAACACTTCGTATTCGTCCTTCGGTTGCGACGGTTGAATCGCTCGTACGTCGCTTATGGGCGTTGAAGGACAGCATTGAAGAGCATTTTGCTGTTGCGTTGAGTGAGTGCGAAGACCCGCAGTTTCTGCGTTATCGCGAAGGCGATTTTTTCGTGGCGCATCAGGACGGCAACACGGGAATGATGCAACTCGACACGGAGCGGCGGCTCGTTTCGACGGTGCTGTTTCTGAGTCGTGAATCCGACTCGCCTCAAGCGGGTGCGCATTGCGGCGGTTCGTTGGTGTTTGGTGATTATCGTACTGGTTCGAGGTTCCACATGATTGGCGAGCCCGGAATGCTCGTCGCGTTTCGTGCTGAGACCACGCACGAAATCACGCCCGTGACGCACGGCGAACGCTATTCGATCGTCTCCTGGTACAGGTGATTCCTGAATGCCGAGTTTGCAAAGCAAGGTCATCGTCGTTTTGTTGCGTCTGACTCGCACGAAACGAACGGTGAACCGGATGCGCCAGCGTGTCGAGAATGGCGAACGGACTTATACCGAGCCGTCGCGGCGTTTGCATCGGAAGCACAGCATTGAGAAGCGCGAAGTTAATGGGCATCTCGTTTGGACCATCGCGCCGAAAGACAATGGTTGCGGCAAGCAGATTATTTACTTGCACGGCGGCGCGTACGTTAACAGTTTTGCTTCGCAGCACTGGGAGTTTATGTCGAAGCTCGTGGACGCGCTCGGTTGCACGGTGACTGCGCCGAATTATCCGCACGCGCCTGAGTATCACGTTCATGATGTATTTGAATTTCTGTTGCCGCTGTATTTGGAGCTTGCGTCTGGAGTTGGCAGTGAGAACGTCACGTTGATGGGTGATTCGTCCGGCGGCGGCATTAGTTTGGCGTTGGCGCAGCGTTTACGCGAAGATGGTTTGCCGCAGCCGGGGAATATCGTTTTGTTGTCGCCGTGGCTCGACGCGACGCTTTCGCATCCCGAGATCGTGATGATCGACAAGATCGATCCGTTTTTGGGTGTTGAGGGGTTGAAGTATGCGGGTGCGGCGTACGCGCGCAACGTGGATCCGAAGAGTTACTTGGTGAGTCCGGTGTATGGAAGTTTCAGGAACCTGGCGCCGGTGACTGTGTTTATCGGTACGCGCGATGTTTTTCTTCCTGATTGTCGGAAGTTGCGCGACTGTGCGGCGGCGGAAGGCGTGACGATCGATTATCGTGAGTATGACGCGATGGTCCACGACTGGATGTTGGGGCCACTGCCGGAAGCGAAGCAGGTGTTGGGAGAGATAGTTTCGCTGCTTCGGTGAATTTTTGTTTGGGAGGCGAGATGAGCAAAC
>DATEHX010000273.1:0-16088 GCA_035279345.1 Pyrinomonadaceae bacterium
GTCGCCGTTTCACTTCGCTCCTCGACACGGCGGCGTTCTTCCGTTATGCGACGAACAATATTCAAAGCCTCGTTTCTTACAATTCCCTTCATGTGCGTTTCGCTCTCACGAACAACGAGACGGCGGAACACACGATCCAACGCACTTCGTTCGTAAACCTCAGAGACATTAAGAACGGAAGGCGTCACGACCACGGTCTCTCTGACACTTCGTCGTTGCTGTAACGCAAGACTCTTCTCCACCAAACGCGTTACTTCCGTTTGCTGACGTTCTATTTGCACCGCTCGCTGAATCCTCGCCGCTTGCGAAAGAAAAGAAGTTTTGAAAACAAATGCCTGCGAACGAACGTCGATAGCCAAATTGATCCGTGGAAATATCGACCACGCTTTCTGCTCCCAACGATGACTGGAGAAATAAAGCGGAACCGTCCGGCGCAAAAGAGTCATAACCACGAAGCGATGTTTGGAAACCACCTGCCGGTGACGGCCAGACATCGAGCGCGCCCATTGACTCCAACGTCCCACCGGTGTCGGTGGTCGCTGCCAACTCATCTTTTTACCGATGAAGTTCACTCGGTTCCTCGTTCACTCGCTGATTAATCGCTGAAATCTCCTGCACCCATCGGCGCCGATCCGCGTGTTCCAGGTTAAGGATCGCGTCGTGCTGCCAATGAAAGTGATAGGCTACAAAGGCTACCTCCTCGTACAGCTTCTTGAGGGGGTAGCCTAGAACCCCCCCACGCCGTTGAGCTCCACCGCAAAAGCGTGCGCGCACTTCGGACATGCGGCATCGACTTGTGCCTTACCGTTATGATTAATGCGGTTGTAGAACTCTTGCAGGTACGCGAGGTCGGCAGCGTAAAGCCCTTCGACAACTTTCGGCGTGACCATCGAAACCGAACCGAGCTTGGTCACGACGCGCGAAAGCAAAATCACAATCAGGTACGCCTCGTTACTCTGCACGCGCGGGTCTTTCAGCGGCAGAATTTCATCGGCCGCGGTCGCCAGCCGCATGGTGCCTTCGCGATGCAAGGTGCCGTCGTCGTCCTGGTAACCAAGAGGAAGCGTGAATTCAAATTCCGTCTGGAACATCTCTACACCCTCTCAATCTTTTCGTGGGCCAACTCGAGCGTTTCGATGGCCACATCAGTTCCCTTGGCGCTGAAATCGGAACCAGTCCACTTTGTGGGCCATGCTTCGAAAAAGTTCCAGCGCACTTTCTCGTTGCCTTCCAGATCGACGAGGATGATGCTGCCGCTGCGGCGCTCGATCTTTCCTTTGGTTACATCGCGGTACCAGTCGTAGAGCTCGCGCGAATCAGTCAGACCCCACTTCAGCACGATGTTGTTGTACTTCGTCTGGCCCGGCAGCTTGCGCGGCGTCATCTCGTGCCCACCTTCGCGGTATTCGATCGGGTCCGTGCTTGCGCCAATGCCGGTACAATCCGAGAACCCCGCCTGCGTGATGCCATCAATCTCGACGAGGAAGTTGAAATTGCGATAAGGATCGATTCGTTCTCCTGTTGCCATTACTCACTCCTTTCAGTTTCGCGATACAGGTGCAGAGACTTTAGCCCTCGAGTCCCGTCAGTTGGGTGATACGGAAGATGACAAACTCAGCCGGTTTGACGATCGCGACACCGATCTCGGTAACCACCTGACCGAGCTCGCGCACGTCCGGCGGATTAGTGGTCTCGTCGCACTTCACGTAGAAAGCCTCTTCGGGAGTCAGACCAAAGAGTGCGCCACTGCGCCAAACGTTTGTCAGAAACGCGCTGACCGATCGGACTATTCGTTGCCAGAGTGCGGGGTTGTTTGGTTCGAACACGACAAACTGCGTGCCCTCATCGATCGACTCGGCGAGAAAAAGCATCAGCCGGCGGACGTTGATGTACTTGAACTCTCCGTTGGCGTTGCCGCCGAGAGTGCGTGCGCCCCAAACCTTGATGTTGCCGTTCAGATTTCGAATGACATTGACGCCGTCCGGGTTCAGCAGGTCCTGCTCGTTTTTGCTGGTCAGATACTCGAGACCGAGAACACCGCGCGGCGATTCGTTCGCCGGCGCTTTATGCACTCCGCGTTCAGCGTCTACACGCGCGTAGACTCCCGCCATGTGTCCACTCGGCGGTACGAAGATGCGACCACGCGTGACGGGATCGTCCTTGGTGACGGGATCGAAGACCTGGAGCCACGGGAAATACAGTGCCGCGAAATTGCTGTCGCCGACTGTTCCCTGTATTGCTCCCACGGTGATGGTTGTCGTTCGCTGGCCGTCGATGATCGCGAAGCGATCCTTCATGTTTTCGCAGTGGGAAATGACTTCCTCCTGAACACCTGCATCGACCGCACCGGGAACGGCGACGATCGCGATCTCGTCGATCGCTTCGAACTGGCGCAACGCGGCGCGCACCTGGGCCACGTCTCCGGCGTTAGCAACACGCGTCACAAAACACGCGGTGCCACCGTTATTGAAGAATCCAAAGACTGCATGGGCCAATGTATTATTGCCGGTTTGGAAGTCGCCGAATTTGGTGATGAACTGCGTCCAACTGGTGATGAGCTGCGGCGCGTCGAGTGGGGCAATATCATAAAAATCGGCAGCTACGGGAGCGGCTGGATCCAACGGGCGGCCGGGCCTGAACGGCATCGTAAACGCTGATCCATCAGGGTTATTGACCGCCGGATCCGCTACACCGACAAAGGCAGCGGTACTCGTTCCGACACCCGTTATTGGCGGAATGCCAGGAACCTCTTCGACATACACGCCTGGTGATAAATAGACTGGCATTTCGTTCCTCCTTCTTACTCGGGGAGTTTGCCTCCCTTGCTATGGCGTTAAATTGACATCGTAGGCATTCAAAACCGCGCCCGGCACCGTGATCGGCGTGTCGACGGTTGTAAATCCCGCTGCGACTACATGAAGCGTATAGTTTCCAGCTTCGAGACCTGAGAAATTGAATTGACCCTCCGCGTCGGTAATTGCCGTTCGCGTTAACTCAACGAGCGTGACTTCGGCGTTGGGAATCGGATCGAGGGTGACGTCGTTTCTGATAGTTCCAGCAATTAAAAATGTGTCGCTTAGAACAGGCTCGACAACACCGGGCGGCATCTTTTCCTTGAGAATCGTTTCCGAAGTAACGACTGGTGGTCCTTCCGGCTTTTCGAGTCCGAGATCCATCGAGATAGTTATCGTCAAGTGAAACGCCGGACGCGGTACACTGCCGAGCGCACTCCAAAACTCGCCGGCGCTTTTGCCGTCTTCCATTTGCGCGACCATTGTCGGTAGTGCGAAAGGTTGTGGCGGCACCGCCAAACTGCCTTGCAGGAAAGTCACGGGAATGATCGGGAACCGGCTCAGCCAAAGAAGCGCCTGACCAAGCAACTGGTGCTCTTCGGCAACACCGGTAGCGCCGGGTTGGTTGGACCACGTCGTGATCAGGTAAGTGCAATCAACGCGAAGTGGTGGAATGCGGCGCACGAATAGGCCGCCGACCTGGCGGATGATCGGTTCCGGATCGCGCAACACGCGATTCTCTTTGACTTCATAAAGAAAGAGATTGACGGTCGGCTGCGCGGGCGCGAAGGTTTTGTTGGGCGATTCAAAACTCTTGTCCGCGGCTTGCAGTTGCGCCGGAGCTCCGCCGTCGTCAAGTATTTCTCTCAATGTGGCGTCAAGATCGTGGAACATTGTTCGTTTACAATTCCTCGTCAGGTACTACATCGATCGTGAAGACGACCTGCCGGTCACGCTTCACCTCCAGCACATATCCACTGTATCGCTCGCCCGGAAGCGGCTGACTTTCGCCGTCTGCCTCAGCTTTGGAAGCGATGTAATTCTCGGAGTCGGGATTCGCTTGCTCCGGCCGAAAATAATTGAGATAGCTCGCGGCTATTTTGTAAGTGCCCGGCATGACGCGAAGATTGAATGTCTCGCCATCGACACGCTGCTTGAAAAACACCGACTCAACGACGCGTTCATCCTGCCACCGGAAAAACTTCTCCAGCGGCTCAGGCACGCCTTCAACATGAACCGGATCGATCGAAACGTTGAGATATGGCGGCCAGCCCGAAGTCGAAACCACTTTTCCGTTTATGTTGTAGAAGGACTGCGAGCTCGTGTTGATTTGAAACTCCTCTTTGACTGAACCGCCGGTCTGGAGATCGATGACGCGATGCAGTAGACCAACGACAGGCCCCTGAACTTTGAGTAACAGAACAACGCGGCTACCTTGATGCTCGTCTGGAACACCGATTTCGAACGTACCGTCTCCTGACGTGGTGGTGCTGGCTAAGAAGGTCGTCATGTCTCCTGAGATCAGGAGTACTCGGCTACCTGTCAGCGCCTGCCCGTCTAATTGCACCAAACCCGTTAACATTCTCGTTTCAACAAGCTCCTTACAGACTGCATCGCCCTTCACATGATGTAATCAAACTTCGGATATTCCTTGACCAGTTGGTCCCTGATAGGTGCAGGTAATGCCGTTACCTTCTCGCCTGATTGAAACTGCACTGTTCGGTTGACCGCACTACTGGACGTATATTCCCACTGAACGATGATGGAAACGTGATAGACCGTCTTGTAAGCGCGGATCAAAAAGTCGTCGAAATGGTCGCGCTCCACGACCTTAGTCGCACCGTTGTTGAATTCTCTCTGAATAAGACTCGTGAATTCGCCGGGGCGATCGTAGATCGTAGTTCCAGTTGAAGTGCGGACGTTGCGCCCACCACCTTCATAAAAAGGCGTGTCGGCTGACGCTGAATCCACTTTATATTTCGGCTTGGAAGGATCGGTACTGAGATCCATAGTCGCGCTTTGGGTTGTTGCGAGGCCGGTATCGGCAACATACTTGGCGCTACCATCCGGTTGCGTCGCAACGATCTCCGCCCAGATAAACTGTAACCAGGCGGAATCGGAAGCCTGGCCGCCTTCGTATCCGACCGAGTAACGCCCTGTATTTTGTGCGGCGCCCGCGACTTTGACTTCCGTCCGAACGGATACCTCACCACCGGCCAACTTCTCTTTATGAACTTCAGTGCCGGCGTCTGTGACGGTTGTATTGGAAGATGGGGCTGCCGAGGGCGGCGCGTTTAGCAGGAACAGTGCGTACGCAAGTTCGTCACTGCTCATCTCATCCTTGATGTCCGCTTCCAACCCCTGGCCGGAGAGTCCGCCCGAAAGCTCGGTTTGATAAATCGTCTTTAATTTGGACAGCTTGGTGTCGTCCCTGTTGAAAGGCATCAGCAGTCCATAGATTTCCTCTTCCTCAGTACCTGTCTCGTTCATTGCCGAGTGCAGTTTCTTGGCTACAGCTTTGTACTCGTCATCCGTAGTTGGGACAGTTCCGACGAGATCGGCTGCTTTCGGATCGTCTTTAATGCCGATCAGTTCGAGGGCTAACCTGAGTTCGTCGCCGCTCATGTCGCCGCGAATGTCAGCCTCGAGGTCCGCATTGCTGTATTCGTCTTTGTAGACCTTGATCAATTTCGCGATAGCTGCCGCATCTTTATCCAGCTTCTGCAGCGCAACGAAGATGGATTCTTCATCGGTACCCAAACCGTAAATCGCGTCATGCAGTTGTCCGGCCAACGACTTGTAGTCATCGGCGGTTAAAACTACAGCGCGCTGCACCATTGCCGGGCCTGCACCCTGCTGGACCACATGGGCCAACTCATGGGCCAGCAAATGCTTTCCTTCGTTTGAGTGCGGCTGGTATTCGCCTTCCGCAAAAACCATATCGCTGCCGACCGTGAATGCTCTCGCATTGAGATCGCGTGCGGACCTTGCTGCCTTTTCGTCAGAGTGAACTCGCACGCCACTGAAGTCAGCGCCGAAATCCGGCTCGAAAGAAGAACGCGTCGCCGGATCGAGTGGCTCTCCCGCTCCGAGATCGTGCAGGCTGCCTGTTGTTGCCCGGCTCGACCTGAAAGATGTGGAACCGTCTTCCCGCTCAACGCCCGTGGCCTGAGATCCCATTACCTCGTCGGCTACCTGATCGGCCTGGCGTTCTGAAGTGTCGCCCGGCTCGCTGACAGGAAGTGACGCCACAGAAGATTTTCGTTGTAACAGTCCCGACACCGCTCGATTACCCGCACTCCGTTGCAACGTGAGAACGCTGGACGGCAGATCTGAAGCGGGCGACTCCGGCGACGTTTGCAGTCGTTCGTCATCCTGCCGGCCGCGGCGTTTCTTAGTTTTTGAAGAGTACGGAGCCATTCGCTGTTTCAGCTAGTCTTCAGTAACAAGTCCCTCGGCTTCAGGTAAGACCTTGCCGATCTTTTGATACTCACGCCGCGTTGCCAGTAACAGGTGGGCCATCGACACTTGCCCGCCGTCTTCCGCGGCGTGGAAAGCTGCCGCCAACGCGATGTTCTTGATATTGCCGCCGCTCAGTTTGAATTGCTGCGCCAGACGATAGAAATCGACTTCGTCCGCGAAGCCCACCTGTTTCGGCCAGATGCCTTCCCAGATACGGCGGCGGCTTTCCACATCCGGAAATGGAAAATTGATGATGAACGCAAGCCGGCGTAGAAAAGCTTCGTCCATGTTCTGTCTTAGATTCGTCGCTAGTAGCGAAACACCTTCATACCCCTCCATTTTCTGAAGGAGATAAGCGACCTCGATGTTGGCGTAGCGATCGTGGGCGTCACGCACTTCAGATCGCTTGCCGAAAAGCGCATCAGCTTCATCAAAAAAGAGGATCGCGTTTGCCTGTTCGGCAGCGGCAAAAATGCGTTCCAGGTTTTTCTCCGTTTCACCGATATACTTGCTGACAACACTCGCCAGATCGATCTTGAAAAGTTCCAGACCCAATTCGTTGGCGATGACTTCGGCAGCCATGGTTTTTCCGGTTCCTGAAGCACCCGCGAAGAGAGCGTTGATGCCTTTTCCGGACGACATTTTTTGATCGAATCCCCATTCATCGAGGACGCGGTGGCGATGGACCACACGTAAAACTATTTCGCGTAATTGCGACATCGAATCCTCCGGCAACACGATGTCGGTCCAGGTGGCGACGGGTTCAATCTTGTGCGCGAGTGCGGCCAGTTCGTGACCAGTTTGGCGGCGGGCGGCGGCGAAGAGATCTGAAGCCGTTGGCTGTAGTACGGGAAGTTCTTCGAGATCCGGAGATTCACTTTGGGCCATGTGCCAGAGTGTTTGAACGCGCGCTGTTTTTGCGGCATCGCCGATTTGTGCCGGAGACAACCGGAAACGTCCGGCCAGCGCGTTTATGTCTGACACTTCGACGTGTGTGCCCGCGGCTACGAGCTCGCGCTGCCAGCACGCCCAACGTTCATCAAACGAAGGCACGTCGAATGAAACGATCGCAACGCCCTCGAGTTTGCCCATGGAAGGTGACCACTGCTGCGTACCAGCGATGATGCACGCGCCGGCCAATTCTTTCGCTAAACGAGACATGAACCGCTTTAGTCTCGGCTGCGTTCGCGTGTCAGTCGCGACCGCGTCAAAGTCTTCGAGGTACAAAATCGAATTCTGAAGACTAGCTTCGCGGCATAGGAGTTTGACGACGCCGTCTACATCAATCTCGAGTGACAAGGCTTCGGCAAGATTCACGATCAGAAGTGAACTCTCCGATTCTTGTGCGAGCGCTTCAGCAGCGGCGCGACGTCCGGAACCAGGCCGCCCGTGAAAATACAATCCCACCGCCGATCCGTTTTTTCGTTGCTGTTCGAGGAGGAACGGAAGAGCGCGCTTCACTTCAGCGTTCAAATGCAGATCGTCGAAACACACTGACGGACTCACAAGCCGGCAAATGGAACTCAATCGCGCGTCGAGACCGGATTGGCCCAGCAGCAACCGGATAACTTGATCGTCAAGTTTGAAATAGTGTGACAACAAAGGCGGCTGCGTTTGATGTGGATCCGGAAACAGATGGACCAAGCGGTTCTGAAAGAGCGGAGCATTCGGTGAAAAATGAATTCGAGCGCGCAGTTTGTCTTCAGCGGAATCACACAACAGATTCAACGCTAAATCCACTGTGGGACGCTTGCGTGTGACGTCGTCCTGAAGATATGCGTACAGTCGTTCGTAACGGAGATCGATCTCGGGAGCTAACGCAATTTGAATCAAATCGAAATCGAAATCGGTCAGGCCGAAGGATCGTCGAAGCCATTCGAATTGCGGACAACTACCGGCAGGCTCTGATATGCGAGGTACTTCACACGTTGCGTGCAGCGTGGGCGCGCCGGGTTCGAGTGTTAAGAGTTGCTCGACGTCTGTGTGTGTAATGAACAGGCCGCGCAGACTCTCGTTGGATACTTTCGACAGGTGCGTTTCCGCGGCTTTGACTACTGCTTGTTGTAGTAGATGGTCCAACCGGCCGAGAGCGGACAAAAGCACTTTCGGCGGCGAACCGCTGGCATCAACGATCATTGCTTCACAAGCAGTGCTCATATCTATCTGACTATTCGGCGGGCATGTTAGACAGGGTCTCAGACAAAAGATTGACTCACAGTTCCACCCATCGGACGGGCCGGATGAAACGTCAGCGTGACGTCAACGTGTCTGGGCTAACGTGCTGCCGATTAAAGGGATATGAAGAATCTCTGAAAACGGCGAGATAAAAATGTGCTAGGGATTGCGGTTAGAAACAAGGAAGCGCAGCATAACAATGAGCCTTTCTGTGTTGAGACAGCAGTATGCTTTGCGCTAAGATGCGGGCAGCAATGCGGTGCATCTTTCCATGCGCAAGCGTGCTGAAAGTTGTTCCGGCTAACTCCGCTACCATTTACCGATAGTAGCGGAGTTTTTCTTTATCTCTTCAAAACTGTTTTGGTTATCACCTGCCTATTTGTCGAGGCATCTGACCTCACTGGCCTACTCAAAATGATATGTCGTCGGGGGGATTGGACCTCATGGAAGTGTCCTTTAAAACAGAACGTGAGACTAGTGAAGCACGTCAACACTAGCGGGATAACTCTCTGCAACGGTAGGCGCACGGTAAACCCGAAAGATAAAAATGTCAATAGAAAACTCTTGCTGACTCACGGACCACTCGACATACGTAACTCAAGTTCTGAAGCTGCATGCAGCAGAGAGGTCAGGGCTGCGCTTTTGGACTTAATTCGTTGATAGTTTAAAGTTTGTGCGGTATCGTTTCGCTGGTCCCACGTTCTACCGCTATGCCCAGTTGAACCAACCAAGTCGCCCGATGAATGACCAGGTAATCACTCACGATTCCTTCGAGGCTTTGCTCAGTTGGCTGGGTACGTCACGAGATGATGGCGCCCGGAAATACGAGCTTATCCGCGCCCGACTCATCCGAATTTTCATGGTAAAGGGTTGCACTGATCCCGAGGATCTGGCGGACACAACTATCAATCGAGTGATCGGTAAACTCTCGACGATCACGACTGACTACGTAGGCGATCCCGCCAACTATTTTTGTGGAGTTGCGCGATTGGTGTATTACGAGTCTCGACGGCGTAAGGAACTCACTATCGCTCCTGAGCCGATAACACCCGCGGCCGATCTGGCGCACGATCAGGCAAGACAATGCCTGCGTTCGTGCCTGGCGCAATTGCCCGCACAGCAGCGGGGTTTAGCACTGGACTATTATGTCGATGAGAAGAGCAAGAAGATAAAATCCCGGCAAGAACTGGCGAGCGAACTCGGTCTTACGGTAAATGCGTTGCGTATTCGGGCTCACCGGATCAGGGCAATACTGGAAAAATGCGTTAAGGAGTGCATAGCGGCCGCGTAAACGAAATATTGTAGCGCTCGGCGACATTATTCGTAGGGCGCGACGAACCGGAGATGAGTATCAATTCCCCAGAGCAACATCAACTGCGGAACTATCTGCTTGGCCGTCTCGATGATGGCGGCGAAGAGCAGGTGGAGCAACGTTTACTGTCGGACGATGAATTCTTCGAAGAGCTCGAGTTAACGGAAAGTGAGCTACTCGACCAATACGTTTACGGGCGTCTTTCGGACGAGGAAAGAGTTCTCTTCGAAAAACACTTGCTGCAAACACCGGAGCAACGCGAAAAACTTACCTTCGCGATGGCGCTCAAGGAAGAAGCGACTGACCACCTGGCACGCACAAACCGGGTTGTTCCTTTTGCACCACGCCCAAAGACAAGCTTCCTGCCGCCAACTACTTTGAAAGTTGCCGCGATTCTGATCGTTGCCGCCGGATTGTCCGTTACTGCGTGGTTTATCTTCGGCCGCCGCACCTCTGATGTCGCGCGCGGAATGTTGGCGTTGAACCAGGCGTACAAAAATGAGCGTCTGGTGGAGTCGCGTATCTCCGAAATCAACTACTCTCAATTCAGACCGACGCGTGGAGGGCAAGGTTCCACGATCGACACTCGCGCGCTGAATGAAGCCGAACTTCGGTTATCAGAGTCCGCTCGCACAACCGGCAGCGCCGCGTCGTATCACGCACTCGGACGTTTTTATCTTGCCGGAAAAGATTTCGAGAAAGCGAGAGAGCAATTCGAGCAGGCGATCAGACTGGACTCACAGAATGCTCAACTGCAATCGGATTATGCCGCTGCGCTCTTCGAGTTGGGAAAGGCTACTCGAAACGACGACGATGCCAGGGCCGCGGAATATTTCAACAAAAGCCTTGAACATATAAACCGCGCGCTGGAACTGAATAACTCCCTGCTGGAAGCGCTATTCAATAAAGGTCTGCTGCTGGAAGAAATGACGCGTTTGCCGGAAGCCGAGGACGCGTGGCGCGCCTATCAGCAAAAGGATTCCACATCTCCCTGGGCCGAGGAAGCCCGCCGCCATCTGCGGGCTATTGAAGATCAACGTAAGAAAGCTTCAGAAACGTCCGGCGCACTCCCACAGCGCACCCGTCACATTTAGAAAAAGCGCGCTATCAAACGTGGGGTGAAGTCGCTGAATTTGAAACGAGGCGATGAACACTGTCGAACCTTACCAGCGAAGGCGCTTCTCCTTGAAATGGACCATTGCTGTCACCGTGCTGTCGATTGCAGCGGTCGGCCTTGGCGTCTCGTCGATATTCTTCGACCAGTCGAATATCAGAAAAGGGTTATTGTCACTCAACTCCGCCTATCGCGAACGGCGGCCGTTCGAATCAAGAATCTCATCGCTCGATTACGCTCCGTTTTCGATCACCCGCGGGTCTGGAGCCGTACCTGTCAATAACGACGAACTGCGTCACGCCGAGCTCACGTTACTGGATGCGCAAGGCAAAAAAGCGACGGCCGAAACTCATCATGCGCTTGGTCAAGTCTATCTTGCTCAAAAAAGATTAGAAGATGCGGTTCGCGAATTCGAGGAGGCCCTGAAAACAGATCCGAAGAACCCGCTGCTGCTTAACGACATCGGTGTGGCCTGGCTCGAGCGAGGAAAGATCGCCCCCGGCGCAGACACGGAAACTGACAATCAGGATGGCAAAAGCATGGAGGCGTTGGGTCACAGTCTGACCTACCTGAACCAGGCACTGGAAGGAGCAGAGAAACCGCCGCTGGTCCACTTCAACCGGGCGTTATGTTTTCAATACCTCCGTTTACCGGCACGAGCTCAAAGCGAGTGGCAGGCATATCTGGCGCTGGATGCCACCTCTCCGTGGGCAAACGAAGCGCGACACAACCTTGAGCTTTTGGAAGAACGGCGAAGCCAATCACCTCATACGAAAGATCAGGTATTGAATGACTTTTTAGCCGCTTACGATTCGAGAGATGAGGCGAAAGCGTGGAATCTCGTCAGTGTCACGCGGGACGATCTATCAGGGACGAGTGTTTCACAACAACTACTGGACAGTTATCTCGACGCTTCAATGAAGGGACAGGCCGGTGAAGCGTCCCGCCACCTTCAGGCGCTTATCTACGTAGGTGAGTTGGAAGTAAGAAAGGGCGGTGAACATTACACCTCCGATTTAGCCGCACTTTGCAGATCGATGAGCCCTGAGCGGAAAGCGAGCCTCGTTGAGGCACGCGCCCTGATGAAAACGGCTTACAGGATGTACGAGCAATCCGCAAACGTCGAAGACATGCTCCGCGTTCTCGAACAAGCCGCCAAAAACTTCGAGCGAGCGGGAGATAGAGTTGAAGTTCAACATGCCAGATTTTGGATCGCGTACAGTTCCCTTTCGCTCGATACGGAACGCGCGCTGGATCTGCTCACGAACGTGGCCGCTGACTGCGACAGGTTGCGTTATCGCTGGTTGTTGATGAGAACAACGCAAGCCATCGCCGGTGCAAAGTACAATCTCCGGGAGTATTCGAAGGCAATCGAATATTCGGTTCAGTCGCTCAATCTGGCTGACGAGGTCGGCGATCAGATCGGCGCCTTTAACTCATTAGACTTCCTCACCGAAGTCTACCGGGCGATTAATAACCGCGAACAGTCGATGAATTCGATTGGCCGCAGTCAACCTCTGCTTGATTGTTGTGCCTTTAACCCGATCAAGGTCTGGCGCCACTACGGAATCGTAGCACTGGCCTTCCACTCCGCCGGCTTCCCCGCAATCGCGATCGAATATCAACGAGAGGCACTGCAACGCGCGTTGGCTTCGGGCGACCCGGACATGATTGCTGTGTCGTACGTTCATCTTGGGTTGATGCTCGGCAAGATCGGCGATTACAACGAGGGATTAAAGAACGCGACACTGGGTTACGAAACTGCCGCACGCCGAGCCAATGAGCCTTCCGGAAAACGACAGATGGCGTATGCGTCTTTGCAGCTAGGGCATCTTTACCGCGAACTCGGCGATTGTGAAAACGCGCTAAAAAACTACGATCAATCAATCGCCCTCTATGAAGGTCAAAGATTTCTCACGCACATCTACCAGGCGCACAAAGGTCGATTGCTCTGCTACATCAAGCAAAACAACAAGTCGCAAGCCGCTGCCGAACTGCAAACGACCTTGAGCCTAATCGACAACAATCGCTCGACAATATTCGAAGACGAAAACCGGAATAACTTTTTTGACATCGAGCAGAGCGTATACGACCTGGGAATAGAGTACGCGTACGAAACACAGAAAGATCCGCGAACAGCTTTTGCTTACTCGGAGGATTCGAGGGCCAGATCGCTCCTGAATCTGATGTTGAACGGCCGCTCCAAACGCGGCAGCGGGCAAGAACCTAATCAGGTTTTCGATCCGCTCCCAGTCGCGGACATTCAGCGAAAACTTCCCGAAGGGAATCAAATCGTCGAGTACACCGTCCTGGAAAACAAAACGCTCATCTGGGTCGTGAACAAACATCATGACTTGCAGGTTAAGGAATCGAGAGTCAAGCGCGCCGACCTTGAAGCCCGGGTCGCAAGCTACCTGCGGTTAATAACGGATCCGAACAGTGCGGAAGAAGATCTAAAGAAGCAGGGGAAAGAACTGTTCGATCTACTGATAGGACCAGTCGCAGCGTTGCTCGATCCACTAAAGCAGGTCAACATCATTCCCGACAAAGTTCTGAGTTCGCTTCCTTTCGATTCCCTCGTTTCGAGCAGTTCGGGTAATTTTTTGGTCCAGGATTATTCCCTCTCTTATGCGCCGAGTTCGTCGGTCCTTGTGCTTGCCTCTGAAAAGATCGGAGCTATGAATTCGTCTCGTGAGAACGAAAGGATTCTGGCAGTCGGAAATCCGCGCTTCGACCAGAAACGGTACAACTTTCTCTCGGATTTGAAAGACGCTGTTGGTGAGGCTCGTCAAATCAGGGCCTCGTATGATCACGGGCGCGTTTTGGTAGGACCGGCGGCAACGAAGCAGAACATTCTTTTCGAAATGCCAAAGTCGGACGTCGTGCACCTGGCGCTTCATTCCATCGAAGAACCGCGTGCTGAGATGCATTCGAAACTTGTATTGACCAAAGAGCAGAACGGATCGAGTGATGTCCTGGAGGCAGGCGAGATTTATGAGTTAAACCTGCCGCGGACACGACTGATAGTGCTGAGTGCGTGTCAGACCGCGGTTGGCCGGTATTACGGAGGTGAAGGTACTTACAGTTTCGCCCGTGCTTTCCTGGTTTCGGGCGTGCCCGTAATCGTTGCCAGCTTATGGCCGGTCGACTCGGAAGCCACCGCACGAATGATGATCAGCTTTCACCAGATTCGAAGGCAACAGCATGTTTCGACGGCTGAAGCGCTGAGACGGGCGCAACTCAAGATGATTGTCGAGACGGACCCGAGGCTTCGTCATCCATATTATTGGGCGGCCTTTTCTGTTTTCGGAGGTTCTGAGAAGTCTTCAGTCAATTAAGTATCAGTGAAGTGAAAGGGATCGCTTACGTAGCGACATATACGGATAAGCGGCAATACGGATTTTTTCAGCTCAGAGGAGAATACAATGACGACACCACACACAGAGCACACAGACCACGCCGGGCACACAGACCCGACAGAGCCGACAGGGGAGACCAAACAGCAGACACAGCAGCAAGCACTAACAGACCCAATCGAGACCACAATCACATTTAACGGCCTAATGGTGTTTCGGCCCGATCAGGCCAGCAAGACTTGCGACGTGGGAGTTCTCCATGCTCGAGATGGGGGGCACCCTCACATCCTGCAAATCGAAATCGAACCAGACCCTAACACCGGATCGGGCAAGTTGACACTGGACTCGGCTCAGCTCGAACGGTACGTACAGGGCAACAATATCAGATGGAAATTTGAGGTCGTAAAAAGTGGACAACCAGTGCCTCCGGGGATTGTTGTGAACACTCTAATACCACCCGATCGGCACAATCCACCGACTCCGACGCGTGAAAAGCCACTAAGCTTTGGCTGGCTCGTCAATTTGGAGAGCGGAGAATTTCACTCCGGCCGGATCACGAGGACGCCGCGCAAACTCAAGCCCATAATCGAACTGACGAAGGGCGAACTTTTTACTAGTTGCCTAACTAATTCCATCGACGTAAAGCAGGGCGCGAACACTCGTTTCGACTTTGGGTTCATTGCGGGAGCAATCGATCTGAGATTAACGCCTGCGGATGGCGATGTAGCAGTACTGTACTTCATGGACCAGGACCAGGTCGCAACAGTGATCTTCAGACTGCCTAACATCAACCAGGTATCCTACAAGGTGTTCATTCGGAATACGCCGGTGTCTGGCCCATCGGGTGGACACTTCCATCAGTTCTACGATCGTTTGTTTCAGGGCGTCGGAGGGAATCAAAGGTTCGACCTTCAATTGTGTTATCCGCAAATTCCTGCTTCAGCAGCAGGTTGTGCCGCCCAAAGAGCTCCTGATCCCGATCCATTCAAGTGCGGCGGAATTGCAGTGGGAGGCCGCGGTCCTTTGGAATAAAAGAGGTGCATCATGGATCCTTATGAAGAATCCGGACCCGATGAGCCGGATCGTTATGAGAAACCGAATTCGCCGACACCGGGCAATCTCCGAGAAGGCAACATCACTGACGATACCGGGTTTCTCATTGTTCGGTTTAAGCCGGGCACAATTACCAGCAATCTTACCGATCTTGGAGCAGCGCTCAGGAAAGCTGACCTGCTCCATATCGATGAGTTACTGAAGAACTTCAACGTGACTGGCAGACCTGTAATTTCCGCACCGTTGCGGGACCAGTTGCGAGAACTCGAGGATAAAACGGCGTACCGTGAGTTTGCGCCGGATCACAGTCTGTTGTCGTACTGGCGTATCGATGGCCGGGAAGCCGGTGAAGCGTTAGCGGTGATAGAAGCAGCCCTTCGCTCGCTCCCGGAAATAACAGTCGCCTATCGGGAGAAAACAGTAAGCGATCCGCTTATGCCCGGCGACGATCCTCATTGCGGGCTTCAAGGGTATCTTGACGAGGCAGAGAAAGGGGTCAACGCTCGATGGGTGTGGGACCTCGATTATGGTCATGGTGAGGGGATGCACTTCATCGATCTCGAGCAGGAGTGGATCCTCGACCATGAAGATCTGCCAACCCCAAGCCTGATTTTCAACGACAATCGGAAGGGAGACGGCCAATACAACGGCGATCATGGAACGGGAGTGGTGGGAGTCGTTGCGGGCGTTGACAATGCGGTTGGAATTGTCGGTGTTGCTCCGGAAGTAGCGACAGTTCGTTTAGTTTCACAGTGGCGTAAGCAGAATCCGACGGCGTCGTACATAGCTGAAGCGATAACGAAAGCGATTACCACACCACCGCT
>DATEHX010000274.1:0-57215 GCA_035279345.1 Pyrinomonadaceae bacterium
TCGGGAAACGGCCGAGGTAATCACCGATCGCATACATGGCGTTAATCATGATTCCCTTTGCGCTTCCGGGATGCGTACTCTTGCCTTGAAACGTGACCGTCGCGGTACGCGCGCTCCACGTCTCGTCGCTGATCTCGCCCAACTCTTCACCATCAACGGTGTAAGCGACCTTAGCGCCAAAACCTTTTATGTCAAACTTCTCGATGCCGCCGCCGACTTCTTCGTCAGGCGTGAACGCGATCGCGATCGTGCCGCGTTTGAGCTGTGGGTTCTGTTTGAACGTGTCGATCATCGTCATAACTTCGGCGATGCCCGATTTGTCGTCGGAACCGAGCAAAGTGGTGCCGTCGGCGGTGATGATGTCGTCGCCGATCAAGTTCTTCAGCACGGGGTTCTTGTCCGCGGTGATGATTTGAGTCGGATCTTTTGGCAGCACGATGTCGCCGCCTTGATAGTTTTTGTGAATGATCGCATTTACGTTCTCACCCGAGACTGCGGGCGAGGTGTCCATGTGCGCGATGAAACCGACGACCGGAACTTTGGAATTATCCGGCAGGTTGCCCGTTACCGTAGCGTAGACGATACCAAACTCGCTGACGCGCACATTCTCCGCGCCCAACGCGGTCAACTCCTTCGCCAGCAGGTTAGCGAGATTGAGTTGTTTGCGCGTGCTCGGGGGAGCCGGTTGATCTTCCGCCGATTGCGTGTCGATCTTCACATAACGAAGAAAACGATCCATCGCCGACTCGGTCGGCGGTTTGAGTGCGGTCTGCGCGTGAATCGCCACGGCAAACACCAGGCAGAAAAAGATAGCTAAAACTGATCTCATGAAGCGTAAGTACCTTTCGACTAACAGTCTGTGGGAGGAGATTACACAGATTTCTGATTCAAATCGTCCAGAACCCGTTGCAATTCGTCGCGTTTCGCTGCCAGCATTTCCTCGTCCGCGTCCGCGGGGACGTAGATTGGGGGAGCGACGTAGACGCGCGCGCGGGTGAATGGCTTCGGGATTTGGAACAGGTCCCAACTCGGCAGCGTCCAGTAGCGTTCCAAAGCCATCGTCACGGGCATGATCGGATGTCCCGTCTTTTTCGCCAGCAACACCGCACCCATTTTCGCGACGTAACGCGGACCCTTGGGGCCGTCGATTGTGAACGCTGTCGTGCAGCCCGCGCGCATCAGCCGGGCCATCTCGACCACCGCGCCAACACCGCCGCGCGTGCTCGAACCACGCACCGCTCCGTAACCGAATCGTTGAATGAACCGCGCGATGTATTCGCCGTCAAAACTGCGCGACGTTATCACCACGATGCGTCGTTTGCGCCACCAGTAAGTCGTTAAAAAAATGCGATCGTGCCAGAAGACGTAAATCGGCAGTCCGCCATCCTCTTCCGCCTTGTCGTGATTCTCCCAACCGCTCACTTCGAAACGCGACGTGAGACCAATGAGATTAATCAACAAGTAAAATGCGAGGTCCGCCGCTCGGATCAGCAAGCGGTCCTTAAACGAATACTCCGACAGATCGGCAAACTCGTAAGCGCGATTGACGCGCTTTTCGATCGACCCGGCCGCCTTGAGTTCCTGTTCCATCGCGCTCAATAAATCGCGGGCTCGCCTTTCGGCCGCGTCTTCCAACGTTTGTGAATCCAGAGCCACTGTCCGGGATAACGCCGGATCTCATTTTCGATGTGTTGGGAGAGCTTTGTCGTTAACCGGCGTACGTCGTCTTCTTCGTCGCCAGTGGGTTCGATGGAAACCGGTGGTCCAATGAGCAACAGATACTTCTGCTTTTCTTCACTCCAGGGGGCGAATATCGGAATGATAGGCGATTGGGTCCTGAGCGCAAGCTTGGCCATGGTGAAATTGGTCGCTGCCGGAACGCCGAAGAAGTCGACAAAGATCGCTTCCGCATCGAGTGTGTTCAGGTCGGGCAGGAGTCCGATGATGCCTTTGGAGCGCAGCAGCTTGACCATGGAGCGTCCGGCGGAAAGTTTGTCGATGGTTTTGTTGCCGAACCTCATGCGTGTGCGATCGACGAGATCCTCGATGCGCGGATTGTCGATGCGGCGGACGAGAAAACTGAAACTATGTCCAAACAGTGAGGGGCCGAAGCTCGTGAGCTCCCACGCGCCGAGATGTGCGGTGAAGAGAATCAGGCCGCCGTTCATGTGCGCCTTCGCGTCTTCGAGGTTTTCCAGGCCATGCGGTTCGGTCAGGTTTTGTAACTCGGCTTGCGAGCGAGTCGAAAACTGGCTGAAAAAACCCAGTTGCCGGCCGAGATTGGCGAAACACTCGCGCAGTAACTGTTCTCGTTCGTCGTCGGTTTTCTCGGGAAAAGCCAAGCGGAGATTAGTCATTCCGGTTTTTCTGAGATTCCCCGCAAGGAGGTAAGCGAGCTTACCTATCGACCGCCCCAACGACATTGCGGCGGGCGCGGGCAGATAGCCGAGAGTTGAAAGGACGGACTTAGCCGCCGCGTATTCCAGAAAGGTTTGTAGCTTTCCCTGTTTCGCCATGGGGGCAGGCCGCAGTTTAGGCCAAATATGAAGGTACCACCAACTGTGTTGGTGGGATTGTGGCGCTCGGATTGAACTGTGGTAGGTCGGGTATGAAGGAACCACCAACTGCGGTTGGTGGGATTTGGGAGGCCGCAGTTTAGGCCAAATATGAAGGTACCACCAACTGTGTTGGTGGGATTGTTGCGCTCGGATTGAACTGTGGTAGGTCGGGTCTGAAGGTACCACCAACTGCGTTGGTGGGATTTGGGGAGGCCGCAGTTTAGCAAGAGAACACGCATCACTGTTATCCGCCCTCGGGTTTCTGATATATTTCGCGAACGCGTCGCGACAGGTTTTCGTACAGTGAATCAGTTGAGCGCCTCGCGAACGGCAGGATCTCCTCCTCAACATTTCGCAGAGATTGGAGTTGGATGGAAAAACGCCGGATTCTCATCGTCGATAACAACGATGAGTTGCGCCTTCTACTCGAAAAAGTTCTCGGGCAGCTCGGCCACGAAGTGGTCGTCACCGGTGAACGGAAGAAGGCACTGCGCCGCGACGACCTCGACAGCTTCGATCTCATCATCAGCGATTTGTCGGAAGCCGAAGTAAACGGCCAGCCGATCAGCGAACTTCATCGCAAACATCTCGTCACACCGCTCACCAAAAACGGTACGACTCCCGAGATAATCAAAGCCTTTAAAATGGGTGCCGCGAATTATCTGCGGTCGCCTTACAACCAGGAAGAAATGCGCGAGATTGTCGAAAAGACGCTCGCTTACAAACTGCGTTACGTTGACGATGCGAAAGTTCTTTCTTACGTTCACGAAAAGATCGAGTTTGAACTACCGAGCGATCTGGCGCTGATGAACGGTGTGCTCGAGTATTTGCAGGATCGCGTCGCGAAGTTGGGCTTGATCAAACCCGAGCGTTCCAATCTTTTCGTCGCACTCGACGAGGCATTCGTAAACGCAGTCAAACACGGTAACAAAAACGATCCCACCAAACTCGTTCGCATCACTGCCGAACTGACGCCGCAAGAGGCGAGCTTCACGGTCGAAGACGAAGGCGAAGGCTTCGACATCAACCAGATCCCCGACCCGTGCGATCCCGCCAATTTGTTTAGAACATCGGGCCGAGGAGTGCTCCTCATCTACAACATCATGGACGAAGTTGAGTACAATGCGCAGGGTAATCGCGTAAAGATGGTTAAGCGGCCGGAAGTACCCGGTCATTAGCCACAGATGAACACGGAAAGACACGGACAAGAACGAATCAGTCTTCAATCAATCAGTGTTCGTCTGTGCTGATCCGTGGCCCCAATCACCCTGACGATAAACACCTCTGACAATTCCTTTTGGTCTGCCTGGCGCTGGTGGGCGCCGCCCGCACTGATTGCGCTCGCGCTCGTTCTTTACTTCGTCGATCCCTTCATCGGCGATTGGGACGGCATGGACTACACGATGCTGTCGATCGCTGGTTATCCATCGTCGATGGCGCTGGGACGCAATCTCTTCATTTTCGGCAACCACTTTTTGTATGAGATCGGCCGCGGACTTTTTGGCGTGCAGCCGGAGAGTGCGTATTTGATCTTCAAATATGCAGTGGTGGCCCAGGCGCCGCTCGCGATCATCGCATGTTGGGTTCTGGCGCGTGATATCAGCGGTTCGTTGAACACGGCGACGATCGCGGCGCTGCTGATCACGTTCTCGCCGGTGTTTGTGCTTTACGGCGGACAAGTGATGACTGACGTGCCGTCTGTGCTGATCCTGGCGACGGCCATGGTGATCCATCTGCGCGGCGTGCGGCAAAAGAAACTGTGGTTGATCTTGGTTGGCGCGGGTTTGATGGGACTCGGCGTTAACCTGCGCGAGACGATCGGGTTTTACCTGCCGTGGCTTGTACTCGCGCCTTTTGTTTTTGGTTGGAAGTTCGAAAAGCGCGACGTGCTGTACATCGTTTCATCGTGCGCTGTTTTTCTCGTGCTGGCGTTTGGTTGGTTTGGGTATTGGTTCATCAGCGACGCGCACTATCGCTGGGTTTGGCACGGTTGGCGCGAATCGATGCGTGAGGAATCGTCGCGGCATCCGGTGGCGCTCGCGAATCTTCGTCCGTACTTGTTGTACTACTGCATCAGTGCGCCGCTCGTGTTTTTGACGATTCTGTTTGCGCCTGTGATGGAATGGCGCAAGCATCGCGTCACGCCAATACTGCTTCTTTGGCTGGTAGGCTTTTTCGCCAACATACTTCTGTTTTTCAACTACAGCACTACAGTTAACTGGCGTTACTTCCTGACGGGCTTGCCGGCGATCGTGCCGTTGGGCGCGTTCTGGATGCTGCGGATTTCGGAAAGACGTTTTGGCAGTATTCAACGTGCGTTTGTGGCGTGCACGGGTGTGATCGTGTTGATGGCGGTGATCCTGTTCATTTACATGCGGCCGATCAGTTTTGAATTTATCGAACGGCGCGCGATGAGCAAGGAGTACATTCACCGGCTCGATCAGGTTCCGCCTGATGCGGTGATGATTTCCGGTTCGCAAACGATCGCGGTGAACTATTGGGCCGCGATTGGCGACGGTGATTGGAAAGCGATTGGTACTGGTGGTGGTTGGCCTGGGGATCGATTGTTTTCGCTTGTGGAGAACTATTTTCAGCAAGGGCGGCGCGTGTTTATTGATACCGATCCGCGTTGGTGGATGCCGTGTGGTTGGCAACGCGAAGAGATACCGATGACGGTGAAGCTGGAGGACCATTTCAGTTTTCGGCGCGTGACGGAAACGATTTATGAACTGCGGCCGCTGGGGGATCCTGCTGCGCAAGATCATGCGAACTTAAAACGGTTGTTGCCGGAAAACCGGCCTGAAGACATGAAGAAGTGTCCACCCGCGCGTTCTTAGGTCACGGACGAACACAGATAGACACGTATGCCTTACGAGATTTTTTTAGCGTTCCGGTATTTGCGATCGCGGCCGAAGCGGCGTTTGGCGCGTGTTACGGCGTTGATGGCGATACTCGGGATCGCGATGGGAGTGGCGGCACTGATTGTGGCCCTTGCGTTGGGAAACGGTTTTCGTGATGAGATGCGCGACAAGATTTTGCAGGGCACGGAGCATTTGAGTGTCTTGCGCACTGATGGGCGTCCGATCGAAGACCAGGCGGCGGTTGCGGAGCGTTTGAAAAAGATTGAAGGCGTGGTGAGTGCGTCGGCGACAACGTATGACGGCGCACTTGCGCGTGGCAGCAAAGGTTCGGCGTATGCGGTTTTGCGCGGCATTGAGAAGGGAAATGAAGCGCAAGCGCAACGCTGGTTAATTAAAGGCAGGATCGATCCGCTTTTCGAAACTACCACCGCAAGCGAATCGTCGATACCGCAAACGGTTGTCGGAAGCGAACTCGCAACGAAGATTGGTGTGACGACTGGAGATGTTTTCGAAGTAGTAGCTGCGAATGATTTATCGGCGAACATCAAGCGGCGCTTGCGGGTTGCGGGAATCTTTCGCTCCGGGTTGTTTGAGTATGACGCAACGTGGATCTTTCTTCCGCTTGAAACAGTCGCGAGTTTTGGACCAGGCGATCACGATGCCTCCGTGATCAGTGTTCAGGTCAACGACGCGGACAACGTAAAACAGATCGCTGCTCGCGTGCTTAGCACGCTTGGCGACGGTTACACGGTTGTCGATTGGCAACAAGCGAATCAACCACTCTTCGCCGCACTCGCGCTCGAACGCCGCATGGCTGCATTCATCATTGGTCTAATAATCGCGATCGCGGTGCTCAATATCACGACGATGTTGATTCTTGTCGTCGTCGAACGCCGCCGCGACATCGCGATCCTCAGCACGCTCGGCGCGACGCGCCTCGGTGTGATGCTCGTGTTCATGATCGAGGGCGCAGTTGTCGGCGCGATTGGCGCTGTTGCCGGTGTGGTGCTCGGACTCGCAGCGTGCTTGATCGCCAACCATTACAAACTCGTCAGCTTGCCCGCGGATGTTTACTCGATCAGCAACGTTCCGCTTCACGCAAATTTCAACGAAACACTGCTCGCGGCATTGATCGCATTCGCACTGAGTGTGCTCGCGACAATCTATCCCGCTCGAAACGCGGCGCGCCTGAGACCGGTCGAGGTCCTGCGCGATGCCTGAGCGTTTGGAAGTCGTCGATCTGCGAAAAAGTTTTGCGGCGCCGAATGGAGAACGGATCGAAGTTTTACGTGGCGTCACGTTTACTGTGAACGCAGGCGAGTGCGTCGCGATCACCGGCGCTTCGGGATCGGGCAAGTCGACGCTGCTTCATCTCGTCGGCGGCCTCGATGAACCGGACCACGGCTCTCTCACGGCCTTTGGCCGTGAGAGGATCGGCTTTGTATTTCAATTCCACTACCTCTTGCCCGACCTCACCGCGTTGGAAAATGTTGCTCTACCGTTACTCATCAAACGTTCCACGAACGCTTTTCAGCAAGCCGAAAAACTGCTGAACGACACCGGACTCACGCACCGCCTGGACCACCCTATCGCGCATCTTTCAGGCGGCGAACAGCAGCGCGTCGCCGTTGCCAGGGCGTTGATAACCGATCCGGACTTGATACTCGCAGACGAACCGACAGGGAATCTCGATGCGGCAATTAGCGAAGAGATAGGAAGATCGTTGGTCAACTACGTGCGTGAGCGTTCAAAAATGGCGCTGATAGCAACGCACAGCCCGAGTTTGGCACAACTTTGTGATTATTCACTCTGTTTGGAAGAAGGCCGATTACATCGCTGAGTTTAATGAAATAGCGGCTGCGTTGCGTCTTTCCATAGGTTATAATGCGCGCAAGTTGCTGGGCGAAGTTTAGCCCGGCTTGGTAATCATAAGGACTTTTACAAAACCAGGATGTTCGAACGTTACACAGAAAAGGCGCGCCGAGTTATCTTCTTCGCGCGCTACGAGGCTTCCCAGTTTGGCGCGCCGGCAATCGAACCGGAGCATCTACTGTTGGGGCTGATGCGCGAAGATAAAACTCTTACCGGGCGGTTTTTCCCGCGAGCACAAGTTTCTATCGAGTCGATTCGGAAGGAGATCGAAGGGCGTACGTTGTTGCGCGAGAAAATCTCGACTTCCGTTGAACTCCCGCTGGCGCCCGAAACTAAACACGTTCTTGCCTACGCCCACGAAGAAAGTGACCGGCTGCAACACCGCCACATCGGCACCGAGCACCTGTTGCTCGGATTGCTGCGTGAAGAGCGTTCGATGGCCGCCGAGATTCTTTACGAACGTGGACTGCGCTTGAATGCCGTGCGCGATGAGATCGCGCGCCAATCAGGCGCCGATAATCGCGGCACACAGAAGAAAGACACGCCGCATCTCGTCGAATTTTCTCGCGATCTGACCGAAGACGCGGCCAACGACAAGCTCGATCCGCTGATCGGACGCGAAGCCGAGATCGAACGCGTCGTTCAGATTCTTTGCCGCCGCACGAAGAACAATCCCGTTCTGATCGGTGAACCGGGCGTCGGAAAAACGGCGATTGTTGAAGGACTCGCGCAGCGTATCGTGCGTGGCGAGGTGCCCTCGTTCCTCGAAAACAAACGCATTCTTTCGCTCGATCTTTCGTTGATCGTTGCGGGAACGAAGTATCGCGGCCAGTTTGAAGAGCGTTTGAAGCAGATCATGCGGGAGTTGGTTGAGAACCCGCAGTACATCGTTTTCATCGACGAGTTGCACACGCTGGTCGGCGCTGGTTCCGCGGAAGGTTCACTCGATGCGGCCAACATTTTGAAGCCGGCGTTGTCGCGCGGCGAGATTCAGTGCATCGGCGCGACCACGCCCGCGGAGTTTCGCAAGTCGATCGAGAAGGATCGTTCGCTCGAACGGCGTTTTCAGGCTGTGAAAGTTCCGCCGCCGTCGGAAGCGGAAGCGGTCAGCATTCTCGACGGTGTGCGCGAGCGTTATGAGAGTTTTCATCAGGTTCGCTACACCGACGACGCATTGGAAGCCGCGGTTTACCAGTCGCATCGCTACATTCCGGATCGTTTTCTCCCTGACAAAGCAATCGACGTGATCGACGAAGCGGGGGCGCGCGTGAAGCTGCGCGTTCGTCGCGAGCAGGGAAATCTCGCGGACTGGAACGAGTTGAACGAGTGGTCAAGATCTTACGGCGACTCGTCGAACTTGCGCATGGCGCAGGAAGACGCGCTCGTGTCAGCCGAAGTCACGCGCGACGATGTTGAAGACGTGATTGCCCGTTGGACGGGCATCCCGGTCAACTCGCTAAAAGAAGAAGAGACGCAAAAACTGCTGCGGATCGAGGTCGAGCTGCACAAACGCGTCATCTCGCAACGACCCGCGATTTCGGCTTTGGCACGCGCCATTCGGCGTTCGCGTGCGGGACTTAAAAACCCGCTGCGGCCGGTCGGTTCGTTCCTGTTTCTCGGTCCTACGGGTGTGGGTAAAACGGAAGTCGCACGCTCGCTCGCGCAGTTTTTGTTCAGCAGTGAACGCGCATTGATTCGCTTCGACATGTCTGAATTCATGGAGAAGCACTCGGTTTCGAAACTGATCGGATCGCCTCCGGGTTACGTCGGCCACGAAGAAGGCGGCCAGTTAACCGAGCGAATCAAACGTTCGCCTTATTCGGTCCTTTTATTCGACGAGATCGAAAAAGCGCACCCGGATATCTTCAACATTCTGCTTCAGGTGTTTGAAGACGGAATCCTGACCGACGCGCTGGGCAATACGGTCGACTTCAAGAACGCCATCATCATCATGACTTCAAACATCGGCGCCCGATTCATTCAGAAGAAGGGCACGCTCGGTTTCCAGGCGAATACCGACGCGAGCCGCGAGAAAGTCGAAGAGATGGTGATGTCGTCCGTGCGCCAGACGTTCAATCCCGAGTTCATCAACCGGCTCGACGAGATCATCATTTTCGACCAGTTGCTCGACGACGAGTTGCTGGAAGTTGTGCAACTTCAGATCGAGCAAATCAACAAGACAATGAGCCGGCATGGATTCGAGGTTCGGCTGACCAGCGAAGCCAAGCGCTGGATTGTAGACAAGACTTGCGCCGACCGGCTTTATGGCGCGCGACCCATTCGCCGGGCGCTGCAAAAGTACGTTGAAGATCCGTTATCAGAGGCGTTGATTCAGGGGCAGTTGGACGGCTCGTCGCTGGTCGAAGTATTTCTGAACGGCAATGAACTGGATTTCCGTCCGGCGGGCGTGGAAACTGCTGACGACGACGCGCTCCTGATTCACTAAGTCACAAAAAGGCACAAAAGTCATAAATGGGTTTACATGGCCCTTCTGGCTTTTGTGCTTTTTTGTGGTTTCGGCTTATAATGCGCCACTTTGCTGCTCAAAAGCTGGCAACTGGCTCCCCCGGCGTGGAATCAAACAACGCGTCTTCGATCCAGTGCAGCGGCAGGCAGCTTTACCGGTAAATATAAGTCTCTGTACTATTATTCACTCAATTTAGCTCCCCGAAGTTTCTGAGGCCCCGAAAGAACTACTGAGGGAATTGGTGCCTATGCACTCATATCGCGCGTCCTGGCTCTTTTGTTTTGGCTTACTGCTCGGAATTTTTGTCAGCTTCGCGACTCCACCTCGCGTAGCCGCGCAAGTACCACAACAGCGCCTGGTTGAAAACGTCGAGATCATCGGCAATCGGCGTCTCCGTAAAGACGACATTCTTTATTACATTCAGACGCGGCCGGGCGACGTCTACAACGTCGATCAAGTGCAACGCGACTACCAAACACTGCTCTCGTTAACCTTCTTCGACAAGACCGCCACGCGCGTGTTGACGGAAAACGGCCCACGCGGCGGCGTGAATATCATTTTCGAAGTCAAAGAACTTCCGATCATCCGCGACCTGACGTTCACGGGTCTAAAGAGCGTACCGGAATCAGACGTGCTCAAGGCGTTTCGCGAGCGGCGCGTGGGTGTGTCTAAAGAGAGCACTTACGATCCGGTGAAAGTTCGCACGGCGATGCGAACGATCAAAGAGCTTCTCTCCGCGGCGGGCCATCCGAATGCGACCGTCGAAGAACGCACTGAAGAGGTTTCAGCCACGTCGCTGGCGATCGAATTTGTGGTTGACGAAGGTGACCGCGTCCGCGTGGTCGAGATTCAGTTTGAAGGCAACCAGGTTTTCAGCGACGGCTCGTTGCGCAAGTCGATGAAGTTCGTCAAAGAGGCGGGACTGATCACTCGGTTCAAGGGTTCGGACATTCTCGATCGCGAGAAACTCGAATACGACCTCCGGCTCGTCGACAACTACATGCGTTCGAAGGGCTACTTGCAGGCCCGGCACGGTGAGCCGCGCGTCGAGAGTATCGGCCCACGCAGGACCGGTTTCCCGATTTTGCCATTGCCGTTTATTTCCTCGGTCGACGAAGGATTGCGCGTCACCGTTCCGATTATCGAAGGAAAGGTTTACCGGCTCGGCGAGTTCAAAGTCGAAGGCAACTCGATCTTTTCCGAGCAGCAGATTCGCGCCGTCATCGGTTTGAATCAGGGCGACATTGCCGACGGCGAAAAAGTCAGCAAAGGTCTTTTTGAAAACCTGAAGAAGTTTTACGGCCAGCAAGGTTTCATCGAGTACACCGCCGAACCGGTTCCGACTTTCAAAGACAATCCACAGAAACCAGACGAAGGCATTGTCGACTTCACCGTCACGATTGAAGAAGGAAAACAGTTTACGTTGCGGCGCCTGGAGTTTGTCGGCAACACGTTCACCCGCGACAACGTGCTGCGACGCGAAGTGCTGATCAATGAAGGCGACATTTACAACGACGCCTACTGGGAATATTCAGTCGTCAAGCTGAACCAGCTCGGTTATTTCAACCCGATCGACAAAGATAAAGACGTCGACCGCCGCACGAACGATGAAGAAGCAACTGTCGATCTTTCATTGAAGGTCAGCGAACGCGGCCGCCAGCAGATTTCTTTCAACGGCGGCATTTCCGGCATCGGCGGTTCGTTCTTCGGTCTTGAATACTCGACCAACAACTTGCTCGGCCGTGGCGAGGTGCTTTCGTTTAACCTCGCGGCGGGCAATCGCCAGCGCTCGTTCCAGTTTTCATTCACCGAACCGTACATCAAAGACCGGCCGATCAGCGCCGGCTTCTCGCTCTTCGCGTTCTCGCAGAAGTTCTTCGGCGAGGGGACTTTCCTTTCGCAGAATATCGGCGCGCAGGAAGACCTGCTTACCGGCGGTTTCAACTTCAACGATATCGACGAGAGAAATCTGTTTACGCGCGATTCGTACGGCGGCTCGATCTTCGTCAGCGCGCCACTTTCCGAGTTTTATCGCAAGCGACGGTTCACACAGTTTTCGCGCGTTGGCGCCTCGTATCAGCTCTCGTTGTCGAGCGTGAAAGATCCGGAAAACAACGCGGATCCGAGCAACCCGCAGGCGTTTATTCCGGTCGTCTACCGCCAGCCAAACATTGTTACGAGCCGCGGTACGTTGACCTTCTCGTACGACACGCGCGACGCGAGCATCGATCCGACGAGTGGACGTGAACTGTCGGCCGCAATCGCACTCGCCGGTTTGGGTGGAGACGTCAGAACCTATCAGCCGACGTTGTCATACACGCAGTTCTTCCGCGTGCGCCGGAAGAAATCGCAACATCCGGAAGTGTTTGGCTTCCGCATCATCGCGGGCACGGTCGGAAGTTTCGCCATCACTGACAAGGTGAGAGATGCGAACTCGCTGGCGTTTGTCGACGGCGTGCCGATCTTCGAGCGTTTCTTCCTCGGCGATGAGTTCACCATTCGTGGTTACAACGTCCGGTCCATCAGTCCGATCGCTCCAGTCGATCAGTTCATCACGTCGCAAAACGTCGTACTGGCTGAGAACCCTGCGGGCGCTCCGGTAGTTATTCCGAATTTACCGACTGCCGCGGCGGCGCTGGGCACGTTTACAGGTGTTTCAGGCTCGAACGTAGCGGCGTTGCCGCGTTCGTTTACTTCAGTCGGCGGCGATACGCAGATACTTGCTAACCTCGAGTATCGAATACCGATCATCAGCGACACCGTGAGCATCGCGGCATTTGCGGATATCGGCAGTGCGTTCAACCTGCGAACCAAGAACGATCAGACGTTTTCGAGCGAGTTGCTGGACGACCAGCCGTTTCTCTCGACTGTCGGCAACATCACTTGCGATCGATTCCGGTTCGCGGGATTCCCGATCCAGGTGCCGGTTAGCTTGAGTTCGCTCGCGTTGTGCAACAACCCGAACCTCGCGGCTTCGGGATTCTTCAGTCTGGTTGCGCGTGACAACCGCATCGTGAGCCAGGGGGAGCTCGAGCTGGCGAGGAGATTGTCCGACAACGATCCGGTTACGGGCTTGCCGATTGGCTTCCAGCCGGTGTTCCTGCGGGGCCAGGCACAGACCAACAGCGTGGTTCGTTTATCCCAGAGTTTGTTCGATAGTATCAGCGATTATCGGTCGAGTTTGGGTATGGAAGTACGGGTTCAGGTACCGGTCATCAATGTACCGTTTCGCTTGATCTTTGCGTATAATCCAAACGCCCGTGAGAATCAGGTCATCGACGGGTTTCCGTTCTTCTTTAACGAAAAAAAGAGAGTCATTCGCTTCAGTGTCGGGCGGACCTTTTAATGGTTGAGCCAACCAATCGCGGCTTAATGGACACTAAAGAGTTTCGTTTCCCGTCACCTCAAATTGTAAGGAGTTAATACAAGAAGTCATGAAGATAGCTAGTTCCTTTGCGGCCGTGGCCCTGCTCGCGACTGTGGCAGTTTCCGCGTCAGCACAACAAAGACCAGCAGCGCCCGCAGCCGCACCCGCCACACAGGCGACGGTGGCGGTGCCGGATAGCAAAATGGCGATGATCTATTCGGACGCTTTTATGGATCCGAAAGCCGGCATTGCTAAATTCAGCACTTTGCTCTCCACCCTGAATCGCGAGTTTCAACCGCGGCAGACCGAACTGCAGGGCTTGCAGACCAGAATCAACACGTTGACCAAAGAGATCAACGATACGCAGAACGTTGCCGATCCAAACGCCATCCGGACGAAGAGGGATCAGCTCGAGCAACTCAATACCGAGTTCAAGCGCAAGGGTGAGGATGCGGAGGCCGCTTACGGCAAGCGCCGCCAGGACATTTTCCTGCCCCTGCAACAGGAAATCGGCAAAGCGCTCGAAGCTTTCGCCAAAGCTCGCGGCATCACCGTCATTGTTGACGGCAGTCAGGTTCCGGTTGTTTATGCAGCCGACAACATCGACATCACGCGGGCATTTATTAACGAGTTCAACAGCAAGAACCCAGCGACGGCAGCAGTAACCACGCCGTAGCATGGGTGATTGCCCAACTACCATGCGAAACAATCTTATTTCCATCAGCGCGCTGCTCGTTCTGGCCTTTGCCACAACGATCAGCGCGCAAACGCAACCAACCAGGCCGCCGGCGGGTCAGCCGGCCGCTACACCCGCGCCGACCACCCAGGCAACAGTTGCTTTGCCAACCAGCAAGATGGCCGTGGTCTACACCGATGCGTTTCTTGATGCAAAGAATGGCATCGGGAAGTTCAGTACCGTGTTGACGAAACTGAACGGCGAGTTTCAGACCGTCAAAAACGAGATCACGGCGATGCAGACGCGTGGTCAGACTTTGGAAACTGAAATCAATAAGCTGCGGGAAGCGCCTGAAGGAACTCCGATCGATCAACGAGCCCTGCAAACCAAGATCGATCAGCTCGAACAACTGAAGAAAGATATCCAACGCAAAGGTGAAGACGCGCAGGCTGCTTACAATCGCCGCCGGCAGGAACTCTTCAGCCCGTTGCAGGACGAGATCGGCAAGGCGCTGGAAGCGTTTGCCAAAGCGCGCGGCATCAACGTGATCATCGATGGTGCGCAAGTTCCGCTCCTGTACGCTGCCGACAGCATCGACATCACGCGCGCATTCATCACGGAGTTCAACAGCAAGAATCCCGCTACCGCAGCCGCTACACCGGCGCCGTGAGGCATTGTCGATTGCCAATTGCCGATTGCCAATTGACGTTTCGCGATTTAAGTTAGACGTGTTTGGTCTAACAATCGGCAATTGGAAATTGGCAATCGACAATCTATGGAACCCGTCCTCGACTCTCAGGCAATCCAGAAACTACTGCCGCATCGCTATCCTTTTCTCCTCGTCGATCGCATCGTCGAGCTGGTGCCGAAAATACGCATCGTCGGCATCAAGCAGGTGAGTATCAACGAACCGTATTTTCAAGGTCACTTTCCGGGCGCTCCGGTGATGCCGGGCGTGCTGGTAGTGGAAGCGTTGGCCCAGGTCGGCGCGGTGCTTGCCCTGCGCGAGATCGAGGATCGCGATCAGAAACTCGTGCTGTTTACCGGCATTAAAGAAGCGCGCTTTCGCCGCCCGGTTGTTCCCGGCGACACGCTCGTGCTTGAAGTTACGGCACTGCGCATCGGCTCGCGCGTGCAACGTATGCGTGGCGAAGCTAAGGTGGATGGTCAGCTTGCGGCGGACGCGGAGATTATGAGCATCGTCGCGCCGCGTGATGCGAACTCGATTTGATATGTCTACGGCAGCCCATCCGGCGACCATTCATCCGACCGCGGTTGTTAGTCCGAAAGCGAAGATCGGCTACAACTGTTTCGTCGGACCTTATTGCATCGTCGGTGATGAAGTTGAACTCGGCGACAACGTTCGTCTCGAATCGCATTGCGTCATCGACGGCCGTACGTGGATCGGCGCAGACACACACATCTTTCCTTTTGTCTCGATCGGCCTTGCATCACAGGATCTGAAATACAAAGGCGAACCTTCCGAGACGCGCATCGGCGCCCGCAACAACATTCGCGAGTTTGTTACCGTTCATCGCGGCACGGCCGGCGGCGGCATGCTCACGAGAATCGGCGACGACTGTCTGATCATGGCCCAGGCTCACATCGCGCACGATTGCCTCATCGGCGACGGCGTGATCATGGCCAACGCGGCGACGCTCGCTGGCCACGTCGTGATTGAAGATCGTGCGAACGTCGGCGCTTATTCCGGCATACATCAGTTCTGCCGCGTGGGAAAAGAAGCCTACATCGGTGGTTATTCCGTGGTTGTCAAAGACGCGTTGCCGTTTGCTCTGACTGTCGGCAATCACGCGAAGTGCTACGGTTTGAATATCACGGGCATGAAGCGTCGCGATTATTCGCGCGCGACCATCGACGCGCTGCATCACGCTTTCCATCTACTTCTCTCCGCAAAACTCAATACCAGCCAGGCAGTCGAACGTATCCGTGAAGAGATCACTGACTCTGCGGAAGTTTCATACGTGCTTCGTTTCATCGAAGAATCGAATCGCGGCGTCACCAAATGAAATTCGGACTGATCGCGGGCAACGGGAAGTTTCCGTTCATGGTGGTCGAAGGCGCGCGGCAATCAGGCGCCGAGATCGTTGTGGCAGCGATCCGCGAAGAAACGGATCCGCAGATCGAGCGGCTTGCGGATCGCGTGAAGTGGGTGGGCATCGGTCAACTCGGCCGCATGATTCGGTTCTTCAAAGACGAAGGCGTCGAGAAAGCGATCATGGCGGGCCAGGTGAAGCACGTGCAGATCTTCAGTCGCGCGGTGCCTGATGCGCGGATGTTGAAAGTGCTGCTCACTCTGCGACGGCGGAATACTGATTCGTTGATTGGCGCGATTGCGTCGGAGTTGCAGAGTGAAGGCATCGAGCTGATCGACTCGACTTACTTTCTTCACGACAGTCTTCCGCGGAGTGGAACGCTGACACGGCGCCAGCCAAACAAACACGAACGCGAAGATATTGAATACGGTTTGGAAGTCGCGCGTGAGATCGCGCGGCTCGACTTGGGCCAGACGATCGTTGTGCGCGGCAAGGCGTGTGTGGCGATTGAAGCGATGGAAGGAACTGACGCGACGATCCGGCGAGCGGGCGAGCTGGTTTCGGGACGGCTTACAGTCGTGAAGCTGGCAAAACCGGATCAGGACATGCGATTTGATGTGCCGGTGGTTGGGGTGCCGACGATTGAAACGATGGTTAAGGCAGGAGCGACCTGCCTCTGCCTCACGGCTGAAAAGACCTTGATGTTCGATCGGAAAGAAATGATCGCTGCTGCTGACAAGCAGAAGATCGCAATCGTTGCGGTTTAATCCACAGATTACACAGATTACCTGACTTCTGCCGTCGATTCCGCCTTTGGATCGTAAGGTGTCGCCATGTATTTCTTCGCTACGGCCTGCGCGTTGTCGTAATCGATTCCCGAAGCCACAGCTTTCTTGTACTCCGACATGGCGCGCTCACGCTCACCTTTCGCGTCGTAAGCATTGCCGCGTTTGATGTGTGCCCAAGCCTCGATCCATGCCGGCCTCAGGTTTCCGATGAGCGACGCTTCGAGATTGTCGAGCGCCTGTTGCCAGTTGCGTTGTTCGAGGAAGAGTAATCCGAGGTTGTAGTAGACCCAGGAGTTCGAGCGATCGAGTTTCAGCGCTGCTTCAAACTGTTGCTGAGCCTCAGCGTAGATCCCTTCCTTCATCTGCTCGATGCCGCGCCGCGCGATGATCGACACGCGCAACTCGTCTGACATCCGCAGTATCTTGTTGTTTGGATCGACGACTACCTCAAGCGGCTGTCCATTCGACTCGAAGTCGAAGTCTTCGCTACGGCCTTCAATGCGAATAATCGTTTGTTGATTGTCGCCTTCAGCTCGCAGCAGCAACTCGACCGGCATGCGCAGAGTTTCGAGGTTCTGCTTCACAGTGCCACGCGTGCGAAACTTTCCGGCGCGCGTGCGAATGATCTGATAATCGACAGTGAACTCCGGCACGCCCGTGCCCTCGATCCACTGCGCGAAGAAGTAGCGCAGGTTGTCCTGCGAGATCTGCGTTGCCAGTTTTTCAAACTCATCTATCGAAGCGTTCTTGCCGCGATAGGTCTCGAGGTAAGTGCGCATCAGGCGATCGAAGTTCTCGCGTCCGATCGTTTCGCGCAACATGCGAAAGACCATCGAACCTTTGTAAAAAACGATCGATTGATAGGCGGCTGATTGATCGTCGAGAGCGCTTGGTGCGCGGGCAATCGATGCGGTTTGCTCGAAGGTCAGCGCGCGTTCCTGTTGTTCGCGCTGAGCAGCGTCGAGACCGCCGGCAGTGAGCGTTGTTTCGCGAAACGCGAAGGCGCTCCATTCGGCGAGTCCCTGCGAGAGCCACGCGTCGTCAAAAGATTTCAGGCCGACCGTTTGACCCCACCACTGATACGCGATCTCGCGTTGAAGCTTTTCTTCCGGAACCGGCCGGGTCGTGTCGAACATCTTGCTCGACAGGAAAATCATTCCCGGACCGGAGTACGTGTCTAAACTTTCATCGTCGATCTGCACCACGACGAGACGATTACCGAACAACGGCGTGCCGTATGTTTTGGTGTAGAACTCGAGCACGCGACCGGTCAGCTCCGCGTACTGTTCGATCCGCTTCTCGCTGCCCGGCATCGCGTACAACTGCAATTCATAGTTGTGATAGCGCAGGTTTTTGTTGATGTATTGGCCGGCGGCGAAGTTTCCGATCAGCACCGGATTGCGGTGCACGAAGCGATAACGAACCGCGCCTAACTTCGGATCTGGTGTGCCAACGACGGGATCGTCACTGGTACCGGCGACCTGCAAACCTTGCGGAACAACGAGGGTGATATCCGACGTCGCTCTGTCCGCCGCGTAGTCGTGAAACGGAAACCAGCGCGACGCATACATCAGGTACGAGCCTTCAGTGCCGACGTAAGCCAAACGCCTGGTCGCGAGCGGTCCGCCTTCGGGCGAAACCAGCGCGCCACTCCAGCGAATACGCAGCGTCACCGGTTGGTTGGCTGGAACGACCTGACCCAGGTCGATACGCACGCTTGGTCCAAGCGCGCCAACGCCGACGTTGTCCTGGACGAACCCGGTCAGTTGTTTGCCGTCTTTTTCGATGGTCTCGATTTTCAGTGAACCGTTAAGCTCGAAGACCACTGAGCGCGTAGCGTCCAGCGGTGTAAACGTAATATCGGCGCCCGCGCGCAGCGTGTGCTGGTCGGGGATGATTTGAGCTTCGATACGGTAGTGCGTGACATCAAAACGACTGGCGGCCTGCTGAGGGGCAGGCTGTTGTGCTTTTCCCGCGGAGACAAACGTCAGGACGGCCAAGGCCGCCATGAGGCCGGGGAAGATGGGCTTTATTCTCATCATGGCTTTCGGTATTGGTACTGATTATACAGCCGTTCCAACTGCTAAGAGGAATCCGCTGCGAGGCTTTTGGATGGCTGGAACCCTCAGGCGGTTGCTAAAACCGTCCATAGATTACGCAGATTACCTATCCCTTCTACGCAGATTGCCAATCCGTAAGGCATTCTGCGTAATCTGTGGATTGCCCTACTCGGCTTGACACCGTCTGGTTCAACAAATACAGTCTTGCTTCTGCGTTGCGCATCCTTGCTCGAATGAGAGCACTCTATCCACGTTACAAAGGAGTTTGATTCATGAGACGCGTCTCTAAGCTTTTATTTCCCGTCTTTGTCTGCGCGCTCGCTGTTCTCAACGGGCAGGCTCAAAGCGCCCGCAGCGTGCGGGTTGATTTCAAGGAAACTACTTTGAAGAACGGCCTCCGCGTGATCACCGTCGAAGATCATTCGGCGCCCGTGATTGCACTTTCGGTGACCTACAACGTCGGTTCCCGAGACGAACGAAAAGGCCGCACCGGCTTCGCCCACCTCTTCGAACACATGATGTTCAAGGGCTCTGAAAACGTCGGTTCGGGCGAACACTTCATGCTCGTCTTCAATAACGGCGGCACCATGAACGGTACCACCAACGAAGACCGCACCAACTATTTCGAGGCGTTGCCGGCCAACCAACTCGACCTGGCACTCTTTCTCGAAGCCGATCGCATGAAGAGCCTTGCGATCACCAAAGACAACCTCGACAACCAGCGTAACGCCGTTCAGGAAGAACGCCGCCTCGGCGTCGATAACCAGCCCTACGGCAAGAGCGGCGAAGTTCAGCAGGAACTGCTTTACGACAACTTCGCTTACAAGCATTCAACGATCGGTTCGATGGAAGACCTGAATGCAGCGTCTGTTGAAGACGTCGCTGCGTTCTTCAAGATGTACTACGCACCAAACAACGCCACGCTCGTGCTCGTCGGCGACTTCAAAACTGCTGACGCGCTGGCGAAGATTAAGAGCCACTTCGAAAGCATTTCGCGCCAGCCCACTCCGCCCGCGGTCGACATGGCCGAGCCGCAGCAGAAAGAGGAACGCCGCGCGACTGTCGACGACCAGCTCGCACGTGCCGCGCGCATTGATTTGGCGTTCAAAGCAGTGCCCGGAAACACGGCTGACTTTTACGCATTGCAAGTGCTCGCGGCAGCTTTGCAGGGCGGCCAGAGCTCGCGGCTTTATCAAAAGCTCGTGCGTGAGAAAGAGATGGTCACTGGCGTTGGCGGTTTCATGGACGAGAAGCGCGGCGTCGGTGCGTTCTACACAAACGCCACTCTGCGCCCGAACGTGAAGACCGAAGACGTCGAAGCGGCGATCTACGAAGAGATTGAGCGGCTGAAGAAAGAGCCGATCGCTGAGTGGGAACTTCAGAAAGCAAAGAACACCACTCGCCGCAACTTCATCAACGGTCTGCAAAGCTCGCTTAACCGTGCGGTGACGATGGGCCAGTACACTGTTTATTACAACGACCCCAACCTGATCAATATGCGATTGGACAAAGTTGCTGCCGTGACGAAAGAAGATGTGCAGCGCGTCGCCAACAAGTATCTGATCGACACCAATCGCACGGTGGTGATCACCATGCCGCAGGCAAAGGCCAAGACCGCGACCGGCGCGTCAGGGCAGTAAAGGAGTTATGAACGATGAGAACCAATAAGTTTCGAAACAACATTGTCGCTGCACTGATGCTGGTCGCGCTTGTTTCGTCGTTGGCCTTTGGCCAGGGAGGCCAGGCGCCGGCGCAGCAGCAGCAAACAACGAAAGGCGCGGTAGTCAAAGGCAAAGCGCCGGTGAGCAAGGAAGTTTTGAAGGTGAAGCTTCCGCGTGCTGAAGAAGCGAAATTAGCAAACGGCTTGCAGGTCGTATTGCTCCGCAGCACGAAAGTGCCGACCTTCAACATGCAAATGGTCGTGCTGAGCGGCGGTCTTTCCGACCCGGCCGATTATCACGGTCTCGCGAGCTTCACCGCTTCGTTGCTGCGTGAAGGAACCAAGAGTCGTGACAGCAAACAGATCGCCGAACAGGTTGATGCACTCGGCGCGACGCTTAATGCGAACTCCGGTTTCTCGGCGATGACGACCAACGTTAACGCAGGCGGCCTCGTCGAAAACCTCGACCAGACGCTTGATCTCTTCGCCGACGTCATCAGAAATCCGACGTTCCCGCAGGCGGAAGTCGACCGCTACAAGAATCGCACGATTGCCCAACTCCAGTTTCTGCGATCGAATCCGCAGTTTCTGGCGCAGGAGCAGTTCAACCGTTCAATTTACGGAACGAGCCACCCGGCTTCGATTGTCGCGCCGCCTGCTGAATCGCTCAAGAAACTGAGCAGCAAAGACCTGGCGGAGTTTCACGCCAAGTACTACCGGCCCAACAATGCCATCCTCGCGATCGTCGGCGATGTCACGATGAAGGAAATTATGCCGAAGCTCGAGAAGGCATTCGGCAGTTGGGAAAAGGGCGAAGTTCCGGCGACGACGATTCCCGCGGCGCCCGCGCAAGCTGAGTCGAAGATCGTGTTGATCGATCGTCCCGGTTCAGTGCAGACCGTGTTGCAACTCGGCACGCTCGGCATCGAGCGAACCAGTCCGGATTACTTTTCCGTGTTGCTTGCGGATCGCGTTCTCGGTGGTGGTCCATCAGGACGTTTGTTCCTGAACCTGCGCGAGGACAAGGGCTACACCTACGGCGCGTACAGCGGCTTCGGTGGTTCGAAGTTCAAAGGAACATGGATTTCGAGTTCGGAAGTCAGAACTGACGTCACTGAAGGCGCGATGAAGGAGTTTATGTACGAGCTCAAGCGTTTGCGCGATGACAAGGTTCCGGCTGAGGAACTCGAGAATGCGAAGCGCGCGATCGTCGGCAGCTTTGCTCTTTCACTCGAGCAGCCGCAAGCGCTTTTGCAGAACATCATCACGCAGAAGCTTTACAACCTGCCCGCTGATTACTGGGACACGTACCCGCAGAAAGTCGATGCGATCACTGCGGACGACGTTCAGCGCGCGGCGCAGAAATACATCGACCTGGGCCACTTGCAAGTGGTTGCGGTTGGTGATGCTTCAAAAGCGCGCGAAGTGTTGGCGAAGTACGGCAAGGTTGAAGAGTTCGATGCTGATGGAAAACCTGTAAGCGCGAACTAAAGCCACGGATACACACGAACGAACACGGACCAGAATTCTTTTCAGTTCTGGTCCGTGTTTTTCTGTGTTCGTCTGTGGTTATTGTTTTGAAGCGACGAAGTCGACGTTTCTTTGATCGTCGATAAGAGCGCCGAAGGTACGGTCTAAGGGCGCGAAGCTGTAGCCGTCCTTCGATGGAATTACGCGATAGGTTTTTTGCGATGGCGCTACGGTGAACGAGTAGTTTCCTTCGCTGTCCGTGGTAGCGGCAATCACGCTGCCTGACGGACTAATCAATACCACGGTTGCGTTTGCGAGCGGCGCCTGGTCAGGGCCGAGGATGCGTCCGGTGATCTTGATGTTCGTGCGCAAACGGGAAGCTGCGTTGCGCAGTTGTTCTTCGGAGACTTCCTTCGCCGGTTCAGTTGTCGCGGGTTGAGAAACAGGCTCCGGTTCAGTTTTGGCAGGCTCGGGTTCGGCTTTCGGAGTCTCGGGCGCGGTTGTTGGCGTCTCGGCCACAGTTCCATTGAGCCGGTTTTCAAGACCTTCCGTCGAGCCGTTTACCTTGCGATAAAGTTGCTCGATGATGGAGCGCTTCACCGAATCAGGCTCGGCGCCCTGGTAGCTCTTGATGTAGTAATCGAGCGCTTGTGCGTTCTGACCCGTCTGTACGTGGGCGGCGCCGAGATGCCAGAGCGCGGCGCGCCATGCGGGCGTGTTGGCCGGCAGTATCTTCTCGGCTTGTTTCAGATGGTCGATCGCTGCCGTGTACTTCTCCTGATTGAAGAGCGCCCACCCTTCCAGATCTTCCATCCGCCCTTTCAGAATATTTGTGAGCACGTTGCGCGGCGCATCGGCAACGTCGGGAATCCTTCCGGAAGCAATTGCGCGTGCACGCAAGTCTCTGAATTCGTCAGCTTGCACGGCCATGGTCACCATCGGCACGCTGAGCGCCTCGTCTGAAGCTTTTCGCGCTGCCGCAACGAGTTCGAGCACGGTTGGCATCGCGACGCCGTTTCGCAACAGTCGATTCGCTGCATACAACTGTCGAAACGCGCGCATGTTGTCGGTGCCGGAAGCAAACTCCTGCGCCGCCGCGACGGCTGTGGCCTCGTCGGCCTTCGCACCGTCAGCCGGTGTGAGTGCAACGTTGAAAGCGAGCAGCGCTTTCATGAGCTTCGCGTTTTCCGGAGTGTCGGCTGAACGCGGCTGAAAGATTCCCCCACGGCGTTCGGGCGCGAGCAGATCTATGAAGTTCGCATCATTGGCCGGCAGGTGTCCGGCGAGGCGCGTGTGAATCTGGCCTTCTTTGATGTCAAACGATTCGTGCAGCACGTCGAACGCTTCCTGATACAGACCCATCGACGCGAGCACGTTCGCGAGTTCGTAATTGAGTGTCGGAAACTTGCCGTACTGCCGTGCGTAACGCATCGCGCGCTCGGCGTCAAGCGGCTGCTTTGAACTGAGGTAAGTATGGGCCAACGCGATCTGGGCCCACGTGTAACGCGATTCGACCGCGACGGCACGGCGTGCGAGATCGAAAGCTTTGTTGTTGTCGCCGTGCGCGGCAAACCAGTAGGCGGCGCCGGCGAGTAACGGCAGGTTGCGTGGTTCTTCAGTAAGCGCAGCGGTGAGTTCGGTATTGGCTTCGTCCACGCGCGAGAGCTCGAGTAGCGAGATCACTTTGCCGGCGCGCGCGGCGCGATCCTTGGGATTGGCTGCGAGTTCTTCGTTGTAGAGCGCAAGCGCCTGCTCGGCTTTACCTGACGCGCGGTAAAGATCGGCCAGACTGACGCGCGTGACTTTCGAGGACGAATCGAGTTCGAGTGTTCGTTTGTACTCGTCCGCCGCTTCGTCGAGACGGAGCGAGAGGTGCAGGCCGACGGCTTTGATGCGATGTGCTTCTGCCAGATCGGGCGCGAGCTTGATTGCGCTGTCGGCGATGCGAACCGCTTCATCTCCGCGTTCGATACCGAGGTAAAAGTTCGCCAGTGCAAGCAGCCGTTTTGGCTCTGAAGCAAACTTCGTCTCGATGCTCTGCGCTGCTTTGAACGCCGCCGTTCGCTCACCACGCAGGTAAAGATTTGTTGGGATTTGCGCGATCACGCCGGTGAATAGGTTGTCAGGCGTGGTCGCGGGATCTGCGGCGTCGATCGCGAGTTGGAGATGTTCGATACCGCCGGGGCTGTCGCCGTTTTTCAACTTCTGATCGCCGAGAGCGGCATATGCGCTGACCAGATACTCGATTGCACGCCCGCGTTCCTTTGAATCAGGATGGGCGTCGAGCCACTCTTTCAACTTAACCACGCGTTCAGCGACCGGAAGGACCAGCGTTAGTGAAACTGTTTCTTCGTCGTCTTCTACCTGAACTGGTGTGGTGGCAGCGGTTTTCTTGGTCGTTGATTTGACGGTGGTGGTGCCTTTGGCGTTCAGGTTCCTGCGCGGCGGTTTCTCCGTTTCTGTCGATTTCTTGGGTGCTTCTGGTAGCTCAGTTATGGTGGTGTCGTTTTTTGGAGACTCGGATGGAGTTGGGTCAACTTTCGGACTCTCCGCGGGTGATGCTTCGGGAGACGATGTTTCAGCAGGCGTTGGTTCAGCCTTCGACTCCGGAGTTGGTTCTGTTTTGGGAACGTCGCTCGGTGGCGTCGGCGTTGGTTGCGGATCCTGAACTCGAGCTGCGTCCGAGACAACCCGCGGGCGTGTTTTTTCAACGTCACGTGTGCTTGCCAGAATCGGTTGCGGCGTCTCCGTAGTCGATGTATTAGCAGCGACTGTTGACGCTGGCTCCAGGTCCGCGGCGTTGAAACCGACCTTCTCAGCGAGTGCATTCACAAACACGCGCACGCCGCCGTCGATCGCTTCCGTGAACCGGCCGTCACTCAAAGGACCACGCATCCGATAGCTCATCTCGCCCAACACACCGTCAGGCAACTGGCTCTGGACCGGGCGGCTAAACTTCGTGAACGAACTCTTCGAAGCCGCTGAGACGACCATTAACAATGAGCGCGTGCGAGTGTTCCTGCCCGCAATGTTCCACTCGTTCGCGAGCCGTTGCGAGAACTCGTCAATCGGCTGGCCGTCGGTGCTGTCGACCATCACCACGTAAAGCTCGACCTTGGTCTTCTCTTTCAGGTTCGCCAGCAAGCCTTCCAGTTGCGTCTTGATCTTGGGATCGATCACACCGGCGAGGTCGCTGATGTGGCTGGTTGGCGAGGGCAACTGACCCGACTGGGCTAACGGCGTGACAGTGCTAAGTGCAAACAGACAGGCAGCCGCAAGCACCGCCAATCCGAAGTTAAAGACTCGATATGTTGGGAGCATGTCGATGTTTTTTCCGTGTTGAGTTTTGGGGGACGATTCGGCGGCCATGATACCATCTCTTTGCCTCTTATGCCTTTACGGAACTCTTCGAACCGCACATGAGTGAACTTGACGAAGCCTGGGCGATAGCACTTGCGGAAGCCGAGCAGAAAGCACGTCACGCCGGCCGCCGCGACGTGGCCGACTATCTGGCGTTGCGCAATTCCAACGATCTTTTGCGTACGGCCGGGATTGATTGGCTGTTGAGGAGTTTCACGAACCTCGCCGGCGAAGCGAATCGTGCGGGTGCGAGTATTCAGCTTTCAAACACTGACGGTCACAGGTTTCGCATCGGCACTTCCACGATGGTTGGCCGCGTTGTGACGTTATCGAGCGGCCTGCGCCAGTTGTCGATCCAGGCAGGCTGGCCGCGCGTCCCAAGCGACGGGATCGTTCGCGGGGGCGGGCTCGCGGCCGGGCACATTCTTCACGTCGGAATCAAATCGGCGGGCGACGAACTGTTGTTGTTGAAGTCGTCCTCGGGTTCACCGCAGTGGAAGTTGGTTAACCGCCACGGGTCGGTACTTCACGAGTCCGACATTCGCCGCCACCTCAACCTCCTCCTCGACCTTCCCCGCTAAGTCCGGTATCAGCATCCCGCCGACTTTAGTCGGTGGTACTTTCATATCCAGCCTACGTTTTCCGTAACGCGTGCACCTTTTGGCGTTGGCCGACGGCGAGCCTACGAATTTATTAGACAAAAATAAGGTTCTCCCGCGTCCAGCAACAAAGGCACAACGCTTGCCAACCATCCCCACAGCGAAAAGCCGGCTGAGGATCACTCCCAAGGCCCGAGTCAATTTTGAGGAGACATGCATGACGAAGCACACACTGAAGTTTTCAATTTTGGCTGCGGCGTTGGTGGCGCTCAGCCTGCCGGTTGTAGCGGCTGCTCAATGGGACCGGGGATCTCGCCAGGATCGCTATCCGGACAACAATCGTGGCGGGTATGGCCGCTACGATGACCGGGAAATTCGCGATTCGGCTCAGCGGCTCGATCGTTTAGCAAAAGACTTCGAACGCGACATGGACCGCGCGCTTGACCGTAGCCGTCAGAATGGAACCAACCGCGAAGATCGCATCAACGAAGAAGTTCATCAGTTTCGTCGCGCTGCCGGCGATTACAAATCTCGCGTCGGCAACGGCCGCGACCTGGACCGCAGTGCTGACGAAGCACGCAGACTGTTGCAGGAAGCGCAGCAGGTCGATCGCGTAGCACGCCCACGCTGGTTCGACAGCCGTTTGGCGTCGGAGTGGTCACAGATTCAACGCGAACTGCGATTCATCAGCGACGTCTACGGTTTCAGGTATGACGGCGGCTACGGCCGGAACGATGATTACCGCCGCGACGACGACTACCGTCGCAACGATCGCCGCCGCGACGATCGCAACCGCAATAACAACGATTGGTGGCGAAGAATTCCATTCCCTCAGTAATTCACTGCTTGATCCCGACACTGCTCGTAACCTACCCGTTCTTTCAGACTTCCCTTCGAAGGCCTCGGCGATGCCGGGGCCTTTGCCCTTTGTGTGCGGTTTGTGCTTTTTTGTGGAGCACATGGCCGGCACCCTTTATCTTGTTGCGACACCGATTGGAAACCTGGCGGACATCACTCACCGCGCTTTGCAGGTTTTGCGAGACGTTGATCTGATCGCGTGTGAAGACACGCGGCACACGCGCAAGTTGCTACAGCACTACGGCATCGAAACGAAGACGATCAGTTATCACGAACACAACGAACAGCAACGGGCGGCGCAGTTGATCGAGTTGCTGAAACAGGGAAGCGACGTTGCTGTTGTTTCCGACGCAGGCACGCCCGCGATCAGCGATCCCGGGTTTAGATTGGTTCGTGTTGCGATAGAGAACGACGTAACGATCGTGCCGCTGCCTGGGCCAAGTGCGCTTATCGCGGCACTGGTGGCGGCTGGTTTGCCGACGGATGAGTTTTTCTTTGGCGGGTTTTTACCGTCGCGCACGGGCACGCGTCGTGCGCGTTTGAGTGAGCTGCGAAGTGTCCCTGGCACGTTGATCTTCTATGAAGGACCGCATCGATTGGCGGCGAGTCTCAGAGATGCGCGCGAAGTTTTAGGTGAACGCGAGGCTGTTGTGGCGCGTGAGTTGACGAAGCTGCACGAGGAGATCAGGCGCGGACGTTTGAGTGAGCTCGCCGAACATTATTTAACGGTTGAGCCGCGCGGCGAGATTGTGCTGCTGATCGATCGGACGGTGTTGGACCAGGCAGCAACCGAAGACTCACGAACCACAAGCGTCGCCGCACTCGTCGAACAATTCGAAGCCGCCGGCCTGGACCACCGCGCAGCTCTAAAGAAAGCGGCGCGTGAATTACAACTCTCACGCGCCGAAGCCTACCGCCGCCTTCTCGCAGAACGTAGTTAGACAGGATTACAGGATTTACAAGAAGGCCTTTCTTAAATCTTGTTACTCTTGTTAGTCCTGTCTACTCGCTTCCGCCAAGCTGCGACGGCAAAGGCTTATCAACCTTCAGCCGCGCCGGACGGTTCGCAATTTCCCACGCCGTCATGTAGATCGTGCGCGTGATCTTTTCCATCTTCTGATAATCGATCTTATCGGCCGTGTCGCCCGGACGGTGATAGTCCTCGTGAACGCCGTCGAAGAAGAAGATGATCGGAATGCCCTTGCGCGCGTAGTTGTAATGATCGCTGCGATAGAAAAAGCGATTCGGGTCGCGCGGATCGTCATACTTCGTATCAAACGTCAGGTTCAAATACGACTTATTAACGGCGTTGACCAGTTCGCCGAGTTCCGTGCTCATCATCGTGGAACCGATGAGATAAACCGCGTCGGGCCCGGTCAGTTCAGCATTGCGTGCATTCGTGTCGCCTTCCTTCTTGCTGCGGCCAATCATGTCGATATTGATCTGCGCGACGATGTGGTCCAGCGGCACTGTCGGAAACTCAGTGAAGTAACGCGAACCCCACAAACCTTTCTCCTCACCGCAATGCCAAACAAACAACACCGAACGCTTCGGCCGCGCCGGCGATTTCGACAACGCTTCAGCCATTCCCAACAGCGCCGTCGTTCCTGATCCATCATCATCCGCACCGTTGCACAGCGTGTCATTGCCCGCCGGGATACAACCGTAGCCAACGTGATCGTAGTGCGCGCCAAGGGCAACGTATTCCGACTTCAACACCGGATCGCTGCCCTCCCAAACTGCAACAACGTTCTGCGTCGGCACGGTCTCAGTGTTGTTCGCCAAACTCATCGTGATCTTTTTCTGATCGCGCATCGCAAACGGAGTCGGCGCGGTCGTGCCGTATGACGCGTTAAAGATATTAGTCGCCGATTGAGTCTCACCGGCGAATAACGCATTAGCGATCTCCGGTGAGATCACGATCGACGGCAACCGCGGGCTGGCCGCCGGTACAAACTTCGCGACTACAGTCGAACCACGCTCGACGATGAGCTGGCGCGAGCGTTGCCAATTAGCCAGAAACTGAAAATCAGGAATGTAGATCAGGCCAACGACCCCTTTTTGCCGCGCGTAATCGTTGGCGTTCATGTAGTCCTCGCCCTGCTTACCCAGGTCCGCGCCCGAAATGCCGCGTGGCCGCGAGTTTGGCGAACCGAAGATGACCGCGATCTTTCCCGCCGGATCGATACCCTTGTAAGCATCAATCTCTTTCGACTTAATGAACCAACCATTGCCCGCAAACACGAGCGAACCGCTGACGTTGCCAGAACCACCGGCCGGAAGAAAATCAACGCCGGTCGTCAACGCGCGGCCGTTGTATTCAACTTTGGTTTGACCCTGGTCCGAGCGATCTTTCCGCAACTCGATACGTTGAAAAAAGCTGCCGTCATCGCCCGCGGGTTTGAAACCCCAACGCGAGAGATTCATCGCTAAAAACTTTGCAGTGGTGTCGAGTCCACGCGATGGTGTGTCGCGGCCCTCCATTTCATCGGAGGCGATGAACGTCAGATAATCTCTCAGTTGGGCGGCGGCGATCGTGTCTACGCCACGTTGCGTGAGTGTAGAGACCGCGGATTTTTTCGATTTCGACTTGTCAGCGGCGCGTTGAGCGTAAGTTGCGGGAAAAGTAGTGACGAGCACGCTCGCCAGTACGAGCGCAGTTAAGAATCTTCGCATTTATTCTCCAGAGAACAGATGAATTTACGGGGAACTGCTTTGATGCGCGAAACCGGCCGCGGGTTACGCGTGTTGCACTGCTTGCACCAAGCGGGTCAGTGTGTCCTTCGCATCGCCATACAGCATGCCTGTGACCGGTTTAAAAAACAACGGGTTCTCGAGACCAGAAAAGCCTTTTCCCTGTCCGCGCTTCAACACGACTACGGATTTTGATTTGTCGACTTCGAGAATCGGCATACCCGCGATCGGGCTTGCCGGATTATCGCGCGCGTCGGGATTCACCACGTCGTTCGCGCCGATCACGACGGCAACGTCAGTCGTGGGAAATTCGGGATTGATCTGTTCCAACTCATACAGCGATGAATACGGAACGTTGGCTTCGGCGAGTAGCACGTTCATGTGTCCGGGCATACGGCCCGCGACTGGATGGATGCCGTACTTGACCGTGACACCGCGTTTTTCGAGTACGTCAGCAAGTTCGCGAACGGCGTGTTGCGCTTGTGCGGTTGCTAATCCATACCCCGGCACGAATACGACCTTGCTCGCGTAAGCGAGTTGGGTTGCGATGTCGTCGAGACTGACTTCGCGCATCGAGCCCTGGTGATCTGTACCGGCAGCGGCTGTTGCTGCGCTTCCGAAGGCGCCAAACAGAACGTTCGTGAGTGAACGGTTCATCGCGCGGCACATCAGAATCGAGAGTATGAAGCCCGAGAAACCGTCGAGCGTGCCGGCGATGATCAGGACGTTGTTCGACAACACGAAACCCGTGGCTGCGGAAGCGAGTCCGGCGTAAGAGTTCAGCAACGACATCACGACCGGCATGTCTGCCGAACCGATTGGCATCACCAGCAGCAGTCCGAAAACAAACGCGAGACCGACCATCGCAAAAAACAACGGCATCGATCCAGGCACGAAGATCAAGTAGATGAAGATGACCGTTGTTGCGCCGAGCAGGGTCATGTTGAAGACGTTCTGGCCCTTGTAAGTCATCGGCGTACCGCGTACGAGGCCCTGGAGCTTGGCGAAAGCGAGCAAACTGCCGGTGGTTGTCAGCGAACCAAACATTACTTCGAAACCGAGCGCGCTCATCTCGATCTTTCCGAGATGTCCGCCGTGTCTGAAGTATTCGGAGATGCCGACGAGCGCGGCAGCGAAAGCGCCAAACGCGTGCGATAGCGCGGTGCGTTGCGGCATCGCGGTCATCGGCACCCAAAGACCCATCGCGAGGCCGACCAGCGAACCGACTGAAAGCCCCGCGATGATCCACGTGTAGGTAACGATGTGATGGTGAAGCAGCGTGCCGATGATGGCCATCAACATGCCAAACTCGGCGAGGTGCATGCCGCGTTTGGCTGTTTCGGGATGGCTCATCCCTTTCAATCCGAGAATGAACAGGATCGAAGCGAGCAGGTAGCTGAGTTCGATGAAGACTTTTTCCACTATTCTTTTTTCGCCACGTCTTTACGCTTGAACATCTTCAACATGCGATCGGTGATCACGAATCCGCCGACCACGTTGGTCGTCGAGCAGACCACCGCAATGAACCCGAGTATCGTGCTGACCGTGTTGTAGTTTGCTCCGGCGGTGACGATCGAACCGACGAGCGAGATGCCGGAGATCGCGTTTGTTGCAGACATCAGCGGCGTGTGGAGTAACGGCGGCACGCGCGAGATCACCTGATAACCAAGAAACGCCGCGAGCGCAAAAACATAAAGCGCGGAGATCAGTGCGTCGACGGTCATAATTATTTCGCTCCCTCGATCTTCTTCTTCACCTCTTCAAAGAGATACTCGTGTTCGGTCTCCACTCCGATCTTTTCCAACGGTCGCCAATACCACGCCGGCGAGAGACGCGAAACGATCGTCGTCTTTCTGGTTAGAACTGTGCAGCCGTTTTCGGTTGTGAGTTCGTAGCTCGCGTCCTGGAACGACAGCCACGGGCGTCCGGGAACGTCAAACTCCGTGATCTCGAGTTTCATCGAGTTTGGCGGGTTCCACTCTGTGACGCGTTCTGCGATGTGACCTTGTTCGAAGTAGCAAGTGCGCGTTGCGCCGACGCCTTCGCCTGACATCGTGCAACTCACCGGCACGGGTAGACCGATCCTCATCAGCAAGCCTTTCGTGCCTTTGATGCGATCGAACGTCTTCAGTTGATTCCAGACCAGTTCGCGTGGCGCGTCGGTGACGAGTGTGCTTGTGATTGTTTCCGCGCGCGGCGTTTTTCGCGACGGTTCTTCGATCTTGTTGGCCGCGATTAAGAAGAAGGGAAGCACGCCAACCGTGATGAGCAGCACCAAATATTTCGCTCCGTGGGCCACAAGGAATTGTCGCACCAGAATTCCGAAGACTGCTCCCACACCTAAGGAAAACACCACCAGCGGAGTCGACATCAAGACGCAGACCCAACCCTCCATGCCGATCATTATGAGCGCTGCGGTGCACCCGATCGCGCCGATCACAAGTGAGGCGAAGATCAGTTCTTTGCCCTCAGTCACAATTGCAGTGGCCAGTCCGGTGACAAACGGCAAAAAGAAGAACAGCACGGTGCCCATCGATCCATCATGGTCGTTAACGATACCGAAGCCTCCGAGGCCAAACGCGCAGGCCGTTAACGAGCCCACGAGGATGCCTCGGAACACTCTGAAACTGTTCGTAGTCGCAGGTTGTTGCGGTGGTGGTGTGAAGCTGCTCGAGCTCATTGTTTACTTGTTCGCAGTAGCTGAAAGACTCGCTGCTACCCGCTGATTCACAACCTGCCCCTGGTGCGTCACACACGATGGACCAACAACGTCGTCGTTCATGTCGATTTGGAGTTCGCCGTTTTTGACCAGCAGTGACAGGAACGAAGTGATGTTGCGTGAATAGAGTTGACTCGCGTGAACGGGAACTGTCGCCGGCAAGTTGGTGGGCGCGAGAATCGTGACGCCTTCGCGTTCGACCGTGACATCCGCTTGGCTGAGCGCGCAGTTGCCACCAGTGGAACCGGCGAGATCGATAACGATCGAACCGCGCTTCATACCGTTGACTGCTTCTTCGGTGATCAGGAGTGGCGCGCGTCGGCCAGGAACTTGCGCGGTTGTAACGATGACGTCTGCAGTCTTCGCATGTTCGGCAATCAACGCGCGGCCGCGGTTCATCGCTTCTTCGGAGAGTTCGACTGCATAGCCACCCGCGTCTTCAGTCTTGATGCCGCCGAGATCGACTTCGAGAAAAGTAGCACCGAGCGATTTCACTTGTTCGCCTGCGGCGGCGCGCACGTCGTAACCTTCGACGACTGCGCCGAGCCGGCGTGCGGTGGCGATCGCCTGCAAGCCGGCGACACCCGCGCCGAGCACGAGTACGCGTGCGGGCGGAACAGTGCCCGCGGCAGTCATCAACAATGGAAACATTCGCGGAATGTGCGTCGCGCCGATCAGCACGGCTTTGTAACCGGCGACAGTGGCCATCGACGAGAGCGCATCCATCGCCTGCGCGCGCGTAATTCGCGGAATGAGTTCGACGGAGAAAGTGGTGATGCCGCGATCGACTGCGGAAAGTATTGCGGCCGGTTCGTCGAGTGGACGCAAAAATCCGATCACCACCGCGCCGGTTTTGAGTCGGGCGAAGTCTTCCTCTGATGGTCGATTCACAACCGCGAGCACGTCGGCCGCCGCCAGTAGATCATCTCTGTTAGCCGAGACTTCCGCGCCTGCGGCGCGATAATCGTCATCGGTGCGAGCAGCAGCGAGACCCGCGTTGTGTTCGACGAGCACGGTGCATTTCAGATCGATAAGTTTCTTGACGGATTCCGGCATGAGCGCCGTGCGAGCCTCGCCGGTTTGTGTCTCGCGCAACACAACGACGTTCATGGCAAGCTCCGTTGGTGTGAATTAAAGTTACGGTTGCGTGGAATGAATAAAACCGATGTCGGCAGTTCTCGCGGGGTGTGGTGGCGAACAACTCCGGAGGTCGGCATAGACTACAGTCGAATCATCGGGTCGCAGGAATTAGGTGTCTCGAGCGGGTGCAGTATAGCAAATCGGGGGCAAAATCCGGGCGCTTTTAGCAACCTCTGTTACCTTCCGTCTCGCTCTGCTCCCCGCTAGCTTGCCACTGCCTCGGCCGGGCACCTATAATCCCAGTCCATTGTGGCGCATTGGTGTAGTTGGTTAACACGCTGCCCTCTCAAGGCAGAGATCACGGGTTCGAGTCCCGTATGCGCTACCACGATATGACGAAGGTCGCTAGAGTTACTCCAGCGGCCTTTCTCTTTGCCAAGCCGTGTTCTGTGTCTTGCTTTGTAATTCTTTAAGGGAGAAATCGAATTCTCTTTGACTTTTTTCGTGTCTGCATGGCTCTGATGCATAGCGTTGATCAGACGATCCAGAGCCTGATACGAGGATGTAATCTCCGCTTTGGATCTGGCGATTGACATTCTGTTTCGCACTGATTCATACAAGAATTGACGGAGTGAAGTCGCTCGTTTATGCGGAAGAGAAACCAAAGTGCTAACATCGCTTCCCGTTTTTATCTAATTTCAGAATATAGTTTGCTCGACAACATTATTCCAATTCTGCAATGCAGCTTGAATTTCTCGATGCTCTTATTGACGACGAGTTGCGGACCTTGTGCGTGCCACTTGACGAGTGTGTTTCGGTTAAGACCGGAAAGATTGATCTGAGTGCGCTTGCAGAACTTGAGCACCGCGGTTTGGATCAAGCACCCGTCTACAGTTCAGATCGGACGCGCCTATTGGGCCTCATCTCCACAAGAAGGTTGCGTGAACTCTCGGAGTCAGGCGAGCAGGTCGACGGGAACGATCCAGAAATACGAAACGAGGAACATTTTCTCCGCACTGGACCTTTTCTTACTCTCGAAAAACTCTTATTCACCCTGAGCGAGCGGAGGGCAGTATTTGTCCTGCGAGAATCGAGCTCCTCTGAATACGGCTACGCAGAGACAAACTATGGTCTGCTCACAATTTCCGACCTAAACAGACATGCACTTCGTGGTGCTCTGTACACTTTGTTCTCGCTATTGGAATCGGGGCTGGCGTCCTTGATTCAGGACCGTTTTTCGGAATCGTGGCAATGGATCCGCACATTGGGCGAAAATCACCAAGTCGGTATTTTGGGATATTGGGAATTATCCCGGCGAAAAGGCGTCGATGTTGGTCCCATTGCAGCGGCGACATTGGCCCAACTTATCCAAGTAGTTTCCAGAAACAAGGATCTGCTGTCGACTTTGGGTTTCAATTCACGAAGCGAGTTGAAAAAGTTACCGCGCACATACCAGAGACTCGTAACTGGGTTATGCATCCGGTCCGCCCACTCATCTTTGATACTGCCGATGTGGCTACATTGCGGGAGACTGTCGCTTCCGTTTTGCGTTTACATACGATCGTAGATCGGATCAGAAACACAAAAGCTGACTAGATATGGTTGTCTGTCTTCAGCTTTAGTTATGACACCGAATTCTCAACCTAAAGAAGCGATGATCCGGGCATGCGCAAAAATACTTCCGCTTACTTCAGATTGAAGAACACGAGGCGATGGCTGAGGTCGTGCAGCCGCGTCAACTAAAAGATTAGATGCTTCCGCTAACGTGTGCTAGGATGCGGTTACTGGAGGCGAACTGCAGTTGAAATCCATCAAAATCATTATCGAAAAACACGCAGATGGGTACGTCGCCTACCCGCTCGGTCTCAAGGGCGTGGTCATCGGCGAAGGGGATTCATACGAGGAAGCCTTAGCTGATGTGAAGTCGGCTATCCGCTTTCACCTCGAAACGTTCGGGGCGGAAACTTTGGAAGATGAATCTCCCGTATTGGAAGCTTTCATTGCTGAAGCCGGGGTGGCAGCTTAGCGGTGAAGTTTCCTGTAGATGCGCCGAAAAATAGAGTAATAAAAGCGCTGGGAACTCTCGGCTTTCGGATCGTGAGGGAGCGTGAGCACATCGCGTTGGTAGAGATACCCTGACGGGACACAGACTCCCCTCACGATGCCTAACCACGCGCGCCTGAAGAGTTCTACCTTACGCGCCATCTGCACGCAGGCTGGAATCCCACGGGCTGATTTTCTCAAAGCTTATGAGCAAAGCTAAACGCCTGTTCATGCCCTCTCTTAGCCGCTAGAACGCTTGTCGCCACTGCTGCAAGAAACTAAGCATTTCCGCCGGTGGCGATACGAAAAAGTTGCGAAGAGTGTCCCGTATGGGCTGCCACTCCTCTTAATACCCGAGACTTTGACCGAGCTGTTTCCTTCGATGTCAAACGATGTCTGAACTTATTTAGAAATGTCCGGTTCCTCTTGAGCTCGTGATAATCCTTACCTTGGCAAGGCTCAGCGGCCCATCCCGAAAACTTTACTCAGGCATTCGTACCTTGAATCGCTTCGTTCTTTGTAACTAAGCGGTTAAGAGTATCAGGCACGAGGCGTTCGGCGAACCCGGCAATGAATGACCAGAGCATCAGCAGCGCGAACGAGACACCATCTTGCGGACCAGTTTGTTTTAGAAAGTCTTTGAGTTGCAGAACTCCCGTTCGTTGCGTGTCGGAGGGAGTTGGAGTTGGCGTTGGTGTTGGTGTTGAACTCGCACGGGCATCTGGCTTGGGAGACTCGGATGGTGACGCAGCAGGTACCGCTGCTGTCGTATCTTTAACGTCTACCAGAATTTCTGAACCGGCGGCAGTTTCGATTTTAGGGAAAATAGTTCCCTGCATAATTCCCGAGGCAAACATAATGAATAGTAGCAAAGCAAAGATGGCGCCATAGATAGGGGAAAGAGACAGGCCCCGCCATCCATTATTGAGCGCTGCAAGGTTGAAAAGCGCATCGCCTTCCGTGGGCGCGCTTTGAATGCGCTGCAGCATGCTGACACATCCGCCTACGGTCCCAAAGAACACAACTGAACCTACTGTAAGGCCAAGTGCGGCGGTGATACCGTCATACCATCGCTTCAGCAGCAGACCTCCGCCAAAGCTGAGCAGTAGCAGGACCCCAAATACTCCCAAAATCAACAGAGTCACTGTTAGAGCTTTGGTTGTTAGCTGATCGCGCACGCACTCGCGCATAGGTAACATCGCATAGTACAAATAGAACTTGTTCAGCAAATACCGAATGTCGGCTCTCAAAACACGCTGGACGATCTCGGCGGATTGCGACATTTGAGTCGATTTAGGTGCGGGAGCTACTGCTGGGTCAATTGGAGGCGAGGTAATTAAGTCTGGCGGTGAGGTGATAACATTTGGGGGAGAACTAATGACTCCGCTAGCCTCGCCCGACCCTTGGTTTTCTTTATTTGGCCCAATTAGAATAGCGGTTAAATCAGGCGGTTTCGAAGCGACATATTCGTCATACTCTTTTTGTCCGGCGATACTGCGATATTTGGCTCGCGCATCGAAAGCTTTTCGAATCAGATTCTCAAGTGGTCTCTCATCAACGAGCGCCAAATCAAAAGTGTAGATATCGGCCCACGTTATTTGACTGTTCAGCCGCTTCTGGTGAAGTGAGTCCAGCAGCGTTCTCATATCATTGCTGATTTTCGGCCTCAGCGTTAAGTATTCGCTGTGCAAATGATCGAAGAATAGGAGCGCGTAACCAGGTACAACGTTCTTCATACAGTCTTTTGGGTCGAGTACGGCCGTCGAGCCGGCTGCTGTTTGCGGATCTGTAGACGGTAGTGTTTGCATGGGTTTGGCCTCCGAAAAGAATTCCTCGAAGCTGCAGCAAGTCGAAAGGACGCTCTTCATTGGTTTGCAGCGCCCTAGTCTAAATGGCAAAACCTTTGGATTTGTTTCCAGGAAGGCTAGAAACGCTTCTCGTGACTCTTGTATAAAACTGAGCCTTTCAGCCGTTGGCGACAGGAAAAAGTTGCGAAGATTGTCCCGTATGGGCTACCACGATATTGACGAAGGGCCGCTAGAAACTAAACTCCAGCGGCTTTTCTTGTGCCCAGCCGTGTTAGTACTACTAGACATTCCGCAACGGCGGACTATCGTACGAGTATGGACGCGTTCGGCTACATATCGGTCATCTTCTCCGTTGTCATCGGACTGGGCCTGTCGCACCTACTGACGGGGGTCGTAGAGTTGTTCAAGGCACGCGGGCGGGTCCGACTCTATTGGCTGCACCTGCTCTGGGCGGCGCTTATCTTCGTTGCCCACATCTTCCTTTGGTGGACGATGTGGAACCTGCGCTTGCTCCGCGACTGGAATTTCTTTGTCTTCCTGCTAATTCTTTTCGCCCCGGTGCTTCTCTATGTGGCAGCCGCGCTCCTGATTCCTAAACTAGAGCCCGGCATCTCGCTCGACATGAGCGAGTATTTCTACCAGAATCGTCCCGCGTTCTTTTGGGTCAGCGCCGCCTTTACGGCCTTGATGGGCACGGAGAATTGGCTGCTGACGGGCCGCATGTCACCTGCGCCTGTTACGGCCGTCTTCGGGGTGTGGTTCGTTTTGCTCTGCTTATCGGCCCTCGTGAAGGACAGACGTTTTCATGCAACCGTTGGCATATTAGTCGGGTTACTGTTCGCATTATTCATAGTCTTGTTCGGGCTGCGCTTGGGTGGCACATGAAGATAATGCGACCGCGCCAAGTTAAATACCGCAGTTGTCGTAACCGCAGGTGAGGTCCCAGACAACGCAAGGAGGGCCATCGTGCCCAGACCAACTTTATTGAGTTGCCGCGCGCGACCTCGCGGCGAGCCAGACGTTTTTCGAAACAGTATTCGGCATGACGATGACCAGCTTCGGGCCGACGTATGCATGCACGCTTACCGGGGACGTGGACATTGGACTCCAGGCAGACCAACAAGAGGCGACTAAAGCACCACTCCCCGTGATTGAAGTAGAGGATTTGGAGGCAACGCTTGCCGCGGTCAGTGCGACTGGCGCGTCCATCGCCAAACCGATCTTCAACTTCCCCGGCGGCCGGCGTTTCCACTTCCTCGACCCGGGCGGCAACGAACGGCGGCTATGCAAGTAGACGCATAGTGACCCCGGCCTTGTGTTCGGTTCAACGCGCCATCGCAGGCCCTCTTTCCACCTGCCCGAAGCTCGAATTGATATTTCCCACGAAGCCTCTCAGCTTTGTTAACCTGCCGTGCCACCTGAGCAGTCTGCGCGTCGAGGCGGATGCGTCAACCACTACGCCAAACCTCTTAACCTCGGCATCGAGATCCGTGGGTTCCGTACTGTCCGGTTGATCGTTGAACAGCCTGTTGAAGTATTTGGTGCCTGAATGCAACACATCACCCGCCACACCTATGATCTTGAGAAACCCGGCGACCCTGGTGGCGCCGGCAATTGTTGCGACCTGTTCTAATGTTCCTCGGGCCAGCTTGAATGCGTCCCACAGGGACATTTCGAGCTTCGCGTTTCCGGCACTATCAATTTTGATTTTCCCTGAAACGGACTTCGTGAAGCTGGCGATAACATCGAAAATCTGCCCCAGTTTGGTGTAGCCCAGTTGGGTAAGAGTCTTGCTAACCACAGTAGCAGCATCCGAGATGAGTTTCAGAATAGTTTTCAAATTCGATGTAACTGCCACCCCAACGATCGAGGCGCCCAGGGATGCAACTGCGCTGATGAAGCCGAAAATACTGGCGGCCTTTGTAAGACCGACAGCATTAAGGACTGTTGATACCGCGGTAGCCACGGCAGCGATAATCATAAACACCGCCTGGATAACGTTTATTGACAGATATGGAGCCACGATTATGGTTACCACTGCGAGAGCAACTGTTATCGCCACAGCTACCCATTTGAACAAGCTTGCGATGCCCCCAAAGATTGCTTTAAAGATGGAGCCAAAGATTCCCAGACCGCTCGGGTCGCTATTGTTGACGGGATCGTTCGTGCAATAGGCGTAGAGATTTAACGTCTGCGGATCTTCGAGGTTGGTTGCGTTCATGCCGGCCGGATCAACCTGGGTGAAGCGGCCCTGTTGCGAGTCGTAATGCCGGTTGACCGCGTAGTCGAGCCCGGTAGCAGCGCTGCGATCATACGTCGTAAACCTTTTATTTGTGGCTCCGGTCGATTGCGCATTCAATGCGGTACCGAATGGCAATATCGCTTGCTCGAAGTAATTTGTATCTTGCGCATTACTCACCAGCCGGGTGCCCAGCCGGTCCGGATGATGGTACTGAACAAACTCACCACCGCTTCCATTAGGAGTCAGAGTCGAAAGCAGCCTTTCACCGAAGTAGACATAACTCTTGGACCAGGCTGGTGTGGTGGCGCTTCCACTCTCCGTGTACTCCGCAGTGCCAGCGCAAGCGAAGTAAGTGCGCAGCCCATTTTCTTCTTTGCTCAATCGTTCATTTGAATCGCCGTAGGTATAACTCGCAAGAACAGTAACGTTGTCGTCAGCTTTGACTTTCGCTAGCCGATTGGCAGCATCGTATTGAAAACGCTGCGAGCCGCCGCCAGGAATAAGAGCACGTACCTGATTACCGGATTTGTCGTATTCAAAGCCCGCGGTAGTAATGCGATTGGTGGCCTGGTCATAGGCGAGATTGCCATGCCCATCAACCGGAATTTGGCTGGTAGTGGTCCAGGCGGCCACAACTCGATTTCGCAACTCCTGAATGTGAACGGCCTGAACCATTTGGAATTGGGACAGCCCCGGACTATAACCCGGAGCCGCGGGTGGTCCTAAAGCTTGATCCAACGCCGTACGCATCTCCAGGATCGGATCCGCATTGATGAAACCTGTCAGCGAGGTCTGCCACGAAAACGGCGAGAGTCCGAGGCGCGCACGCAGATCGTTAATCGCGGTACGTAACTCAGTGATGTGCACGGTCTTGACTGTCACTCCCGGAGCCTGCAAGTTGGGATCTGTGAAAACCTGTGGTCCACCTTGTGGCGCTGACGAAGTGGCCGGTGCTGACCGCGAAGCATGATGTGAGTTCGAGGTTTGGCGAGGCCCGGCGGACGGTCGTGAGATTTGCTCAGTGAGCAGACTTAAACTGTTACCGGATGATTGGCCGGCGCCCGCGAGGAGGACATCGACAGTTTGGTTTTGAGCGCCGCCAGACTGATGGTCCGCTTTGGCTGTTGATGGGCTATTGCTTCGCTCGTTCAGACTGGCCGAAAAGCCGCTCGCGGAAGTATTGGTGCGGTTACCGTAGCGGTCGTAAACGTACGTTTGGGTCCACGTTGGCGCACTGGATGGACCACCGTCGGTTTGTATCAAACGTCCTAAAGCATCGTAACTGTACTCGACGTTCTTATTATTGTTCAGGTTGTTGATAAGTTTGACCAACTGACCGGTGCGCTTGCCGTTGGTTCCCGCATAATCGTAGGAGAGACTGAGCAGCGAGTTTGTTGGCGCAGAGAAACGCGCCAAAGTTTGGTTTGCCAGAAGGCCGGTCTGCTGATCGTAGTCATAGCTCTCGAGAATCTGATTCGGCCCGGCGGCCCCGACGCTGAGCGAAGTGGTTTGACTGTCTGCGTTGTAATTGATGTTCGAGGCATGAACGGCGCCATCTACGCTCAGGCTGGTCAAACGGCTGGCCAGATCGTAAGTGTGATGCACCACCTTGCGGGGCTGTGTGCCGTTGCCGTATTCCGCCGGATACCGCACGTCCTCGACGCGATCAACTTTGTCATAGATGAAATCGGTTACAAACGGATACGAAGGACGGCTACTGAATGTCAGACTCTTGCTGCTGACCCGCCCCTCCGCATCGTACATGTAACTTTCGGTACTTACACCCGCAGTGGACACACTACTGACTTGAGTTATGTCGAGCAGATCAGAGCCTGAAGACTTGGTGCGATACTGATAAGTTACAGTTGCAGCGGGGACAATCGGATTAGCCGTATCACCAAAGCCGCTGGTGTCCCACGAAACGGATTGCAGACGATTGAGAGGATCGCCGTTGTAGTTGTAAACGGTCTTCACTCCTCGAGCGTCTGTACGCGAGACGAGATTGGAGCGAGCGTCATACGCAAAGACCTCACCCCATGTCCCTGGAACAACATATTGGCCGGCATCATTTAAGGTTGCCGCCGTTTCGGCCAATTTCTGTGCCGTGAGCCGTCCCAGAGAGTCGTACCTGAAGGAACGCGTTTGCGCGTCCTGGTTTGTGGCGATGAGATTTCCGAGAGTGTTGTAAGTATAGGTAGTAACAAGCGTGCCCGGGTCAAACACGGAGCCGCTGCCCGAAGGATCTGGTTCAACCACTTCAACTAATCTTTTCTGCGCGTCGGTGCGGCCCCAGCGTTCGCGACCCCATGCATCACGCAGGCGCATGGTTTCTCCTGGCGCGTCGCTCGCATTGGAGGGCTTGGTATCCTCGTTGTAGAAGGTTTGCGTGGTACTGCCGTCAGGCGCCTGTATGCTGATGACGCGGCTGAGCGCGTCGTAGGCGCGCGTGCTCCACTGAACAGTGCCGCCGGTACGATAGGGACGGCTCTGTTGCGAAACACGGCCCATGTTGTCATACGCGACATCGACAAAATCCCATACATTAGCTGCACTCAGCGCCTTCTCCTGGCGCACCTGCCCGCGGCCGTTCAGCAGCTTCGTGTTCTGCTGCGCAATCGTGGTGTGTGCCGGATGCGACTCAAGGTAAGTCGTCTCGGTCACGCTCATCGCTGCATCGTCATAGCTATAATCAGTGTGCGCTCCAGTTGGCAGAGTGACGGTTTGCAGGCGCAGACTCGCAGGCGAATAAGTGGTCTGCGAGCTCCGCCCATTCGCGTCTGTTACCGAGAGAATGAGACCGGTGTTGAAGTCGTAAGTGGTGCTGGTGGTGATCTGCGCAAGTGGGTCGGTTGAAGCGCCGCGCGTCTCTGAAAGTGGAAAAGCATATTGTGCGTCGACGGTGTAATTAAAGCGCGACTGTCCGCAGCATGAGTCGCCTGCTGTTACCAGATTGCCGGTCGTATCGTAGCGGCGGGTTTTGGTGACTTCTCCGGTAAGGTTCACAGCATCAGCGAAAGTGGTCGTCTGCGTGAGATTGCCGCGGTAGTCTGTCGTGGAACTGTAAGGGCAACTAAAGATCTCGGGACAAACACCGTCGCATTGTGGGAAGGACGGTGAGAGTACACAATTACCCGTACAATCAGGATCATTCGGGTCCACTCCCGAGAAGCAAAACCCTTCTTCTTCAGCATGAGGATTGAAGGCTTGATCGTGATGGACCACATCCGGCGTGGCGGCAAGCGGCTGGCCGTCGTATTGATACTCCGTTCGCGAAACTCGCGTGGTCCCATCGGCGGCAAAGACTTCTACAACTAAAGGCAAATTAAAAATGTGCCGCACAGTATAATTCGCGCCGTTCTCATACTGGGTGCGCGTCACGTGCAGCAGGCTCGTTCCGCCGTAACCGTAATTCTTTACCTCTGTGACCTGATTGTAATTGCTTCCATAGAAGTACTCCGTGGCCATCATTTGTGAAAGTTCATTCGTAGCCTCAACCCGCGTCGGACGAGGCGATTCGTATGCGCCCTGGGCCCACGTGACAATGCTGCTCTGAAGAACATTGTCACTCGCGTCGAGGGTTTGGTCCTGGTAGACCAGGCCATCCCGGAAAGTGCCTGGCGCATTGTGGGAATATTGGACGCTCTTGGTTCCATTCGGAAGTGTGATTGTCACAGTTCGCGGCGAAGCGTTGGGTTGCGACGAATAGGTCGTTACTGCTTCGTCGATGTTCACGCCATCGCGCGTCCAACGATCCGTCAGTGAGGTATAAGTAGGAGCGTTAGTGAGGCCGCTGCCTCCCGACTGACTCGGGCTCAGCGGATAACTATATAAACCCTCGCGAGTTATCGATCCCGTTGCCGTAATAGTTCCCTGTTCGTTCAGTGAGGCAGCAGTGAAACTCATATTTCGCCGCTCGCTTACTTTCGCCAACATGCCATAGGAAGAATAGGAGTCAGTGTCACCAAACCAATAACCGGTATTGGTTGCTGGATAGTAGATCGCGTTAACAACCCAGGGAGCAGAGTCAGTAACTTGCGGCGTCAAGCCGCTGAAAGAGTAGGCGAGTGAGATCTGCCGATAATTGAGTCGTACCAGTGTACGTGTGCCGCCGTTTAAGCCCGGCCCGGTTATCGCGGTCAGAAAGTTATTCGCGTCATAGTGAAAGTTAACCGGGCGGTTGAGTGTGTCTACGATTGCCTGAATGCGCGGGCCGGAGTTGTTTACATAGGTGATGGTGATGTAGTTGCCATTTGCATCTTTGATGTTGGTGGGATAGACGGCCCCCGCACCAGGAGCCCCGTAACTGATTGCTGTTCCGTTGGGGAGCCGGGCGAAGGCTGAAGTCGCTGTCCCACTAGTGTTGCTGCTACACGAATAATCGATGAACGTTCCATCGGCGGTGTGCCCCACAAAACTTGTTCCCCAGGAAAATTGTGTAAGCGTTCCACCAAAGCCATGGCGCGTGCCATCGGCATCGACAATCATCGCGCCGCTGGAGACACCCATACTTTGAATTTTGCCGAAACCGAGTGCCCAACCTGGCCCGGGCCAACCACGATCGTTGTCAAAGCTTATTTGCGAGCCTGCTTTGTTCCACAAGCGTGAGTTGTAGGCAAGACGGAGCGTGATATTCATGCCCCGGCCAGGCAAGCCCAGCACAGGCGCGGCAAGCTGGAAATTTCCACTGCCGGCGCCTTCATCCATTGCTGAGCCGGGAGGATCGCCAACCTGGTTCCCTGGATCATCGGCCGACCAGTAGTTGTCATCGGTCCAACCATTTTGCAGCGCCGGAGGTGCGAGCGGAGAGGCCGGCGATGGTTTAACTACAGGAGCTGACTTCGAGCTACGCGTATGGGCCTTTAACAACCTTCCTCGTTTTGTATTGCTTGCAGTTTTCCTTGAGCGTTGTCCACTGCTCTCCTGCAAACTGTCCGTCTTAGTAGCGACTGCCGACGGCAAGTCACGAGTCGAGACCTGTCGAGTGCTTGTTGGGTTTGTTTCGGCGGAGTTTGATGCGCCAGAGGTTGAATTGCTTTTGAGGCCCGGACGCACCACGATCGTCACGGCCGCGGTTTTACCGGCTCCTTCGGCCATTATGTTGAATGAGCCGGGAGAGATTGCCTCAAAGTCACCGTCCGGAGATATCTTGGTTTGACGATCGCTGATGGCATCTCGTCCGCTCCATTTGATCTTCACGCCACCGATCGGGTTGTTGTCTTGATCGTAGGCGATGGCGGCAAACCTGACGTGCTCGTGCAGATCTATCGTTACATCACCCGGAAAAATCTGAATCCGCGCGACTCTAGCATCCCGATCGAGCTGCCTCTGTTGTTTCTTTCCGTTTGAGCCCTGGCCTGGTAGTAACTGGGTAACACTCTTGAGCCCGCCAGCGCGAAACCAGAATGCAAGACTGACGCTGGTTTCCTTTACCAACCCCACCACTGTTTGCGGCGCGGCCGGCGTGGACGTGGCCAATAACGACACGGTCAGCGCTATACAGACTGATCTTTGAATGCACTTCATGAGGACGCTCCTAACGTTGAGAGGCATGCATCAATACTGCGTTTAAGCCATGAACGATTCACTGCAGACTCAGCAGCACTAAAATCTTGCCCTGGCCTTTGGCGAGTGGTTCAAGCGCCTTGCCGACGAGGGTGCCGGGCCGATGAATCTGTACACCACCGATACTGATGGCTTCAGATTTCATAGCCACGCCGGGAATGTCACTGGTGACCAGTAAATCGCCGATCTGGATCGGACCTTGCGAAGCATCGACTGTGAGCCTGACGCGCCCCGTAGTAGCAACCAGGACCTTGTTGTCGCCTGCTTCGCCCAGAGAAATGCCTGGCCGTTCCGAGATCACTCCAGCCACACGAGTGTCATAGGCTTGCGATGAGGCGATTACTTGATTGGATTTTGTATGATCGAGAACCACGAGCGTTCCCGTGGGAAGGTCTTGTGAAGATTCAACCCATTCCGCGACGTCCTGATATTTGGCCTTGATGTTGCCACCTTCGATTGTTCCAGCCGCGGTTATGTTTCCTGTTCCACTTACAGAAATGTTCCCGGCGACTTCGAGCTTCGCACCGGGAGTGCTGGTGCCGATGCCGACGTTACCGTTTGTGTTTTGATCGACGTACAGAATCAATCCCCCACCTTTTTGCTGCACCTTGAAGGCGCCAGGAAAATCAGGGTGGTCGGAAGGAGCTAAGAACAAACCGTTAACCAGGTGGCGGACTACAGTTTCGTTACCGCCATCCGGGCCGTTGCTATCGATAATGAGGCGGCCGCCGGCAATGCTCACGACCGGTGTGGTGCCGAAGGCTCCGGTGTGCGTCGTGGTGGAGAAGTATTCCCGACTGCTACTGTCCCGCACACGGAAGGGATTGTTAGTGCCCCCGAGGACGTCGAGCAAAAAATCAGGGTTAGCGGTGCCAATGGCGACACTGCCGCCGAGATAAGAAATATTGTTTGTGCCAGAGGTCCATTGCGAACCGCCGGAGATCGGCTGCCAGGTGTTATCACCTCTCAAAAAGGTAGTGGTGTCGGCGGTTCCACTGCCGAGTCGCGCGGTCGCAACCGTTCCGCTAGTGAGATTTGAGGCGTTGAGAGCCGTGAGATTCACGCCAGAGAGCGTCGGCAGGGTGGCAGGAAAGCGGGCATTAGGGAGTGTGCCTGACGATAAATCGCTGGCGCTGCGAGTCGTAAGATCAGCCAGTGATGAGGTGGTCTTGTTTATTTGCGCCCAGGTATAGTCATTAGTCGCAGCCACCACTGCTCCCGTGCGGCCGAACACTGAACTGACAGCGCCGGAGATCGGCTGCCAGGTGTTATCGCCTCTCAAAAAGGTAGTGGCGTTAGCGGTTCCACTTCCGAGTCGCGCGGTCGCAACCATTCCGCTGGCGAGATTTGAGGCGTTTAGAGTCGTGAGATTCGCGCCAGAAACCGCCGGCAGTGTGGAGGGGAAGCGGGCATTGGGAAGTATGCCCGACGATAAATCGCTGGCACTGCGAGTCGTAAGATCAGCGAGCGACGAGGTGCTCTTGTTTATTTGCGCCCAAGTGTAGTCGTTAGTAGCAGCTACCACTGCTCCCGTGCGACCGAACACTGAGGTTATGCCGCCGCCGCCGACCTGAGCCCACGAAGTCTTGCAGTCGCCAGCGATGCACAGGCCGCCTGATGAATTGATTGTCCCTCCCTGCACGTCGAGTCGAAAGCCGGGATTCGTCGTTCCTATGCCGACGTTGTTCATGAAGCTTATATTTCCCCCGATGACGTTAGACCATTGGCTCGGAGTGCCGGCGATCTGCGCCCACGTAAACTTGCATTCGCCCGCGAGACAAAACGCCCCTGCGGCATTGACACTTCCGACAACGTCTAACTTGAAACCGGGGGTAGTTGTGCCAACGCCGACGTTACCTGTATTGGTAGTATTGATGTCGTTACCGTTCGTGGCCCATTGCGCCTGAGCGCTTTGCGGTGCAATTAACAGAACCAACAAAACCAGGAAAAGACTTGTGCTCAAACACAAACCAACCGGCGCACTTCGTTGTTTAATCATCATAGTTAGTCCTTTGGCCGTCCGCAGTTCTTCAGACTCATTGCAGGCGTAAGCAAACAGATCGGTAGGAACGTCCTGCAATCTTCAACGAGGATGTGAGAGTTTCAGTGTCAGAAACTCAGGTTCTGAATCTGTGCGGCAAAGTGGGATAGTTCAGTGTAAGGAAATCGATGGGTTCATTCGTGGTTGCCATGAGGTTCTCCATTGAAAGCAGGCTTTCCTGCGTTGAGTAAATAATGGGCTGATGATAGCGAGTTGCGAGGAGCAGGCTCGTGAGAATCAGCCGATTGAGTGGACGGCGCACACCTTATTCCGATCCAGATGAAAAGTCAATTTTTATTTTTGGAGTGAGTTGGACCATCCGGATTACACCCTCAGTGATCCACGAAACCCGCGGGCAGCGTAATAAGAATCGGCGCCGTTGTGATAAAGGAAGACTGTGTCGTAGCGGCGATCGCAGAAGAGGGCGCCGCCGAGTTTTCGAATGTTTGCAGGGGTCTGCACCCAGCTCGACGTCTTCGAATCAAAATTTCCGAGTTGCTGCAACTCGCGATACTGTTCTTCCGATAAGAGTTCGATGCCCATAGCAGCAGCCATGTTCACGGCGCTGTCTTTCGGTTTATTTTCTTTCCTCGACTCCAGCGCGTCACGATCGTAACAAACACTTCTGCGCCCTTTCGGACTCTCCACCGAGCAATCAAAGAAGATGTATTCGCCGGTCTTTTTGTCAAACCCGGCAACATCCGGTTCGCCCTCGGTTCTTTCCATTTCACTGAGCGACCATAGTTTTTCAGCATTCGCTTCCAGCTTCGCCTGTACCTTGGTCCAATCCAGACCTTTATGGCGGTTCATGTTTTTTTCAAAACGAGTTTTCAATGTGGCAAGTAGTTCTTCACGTTCGTTTGCTTTCAAGTCTTTTGCTCGTGGCATGATTGTATGTGCCTTTCAACTCTCTCCTCATTGGTCTTCGTTCCCACATTAATAACATAATAGGTCGCCATGGCTCGATTACTTTCCGTAAACGTCGGACTCCCCCGCGACATCGAGTGGAAAGGGCGCACTGTCCACACCGGCATCTGGAAAAATCCGGTGCCCGGCCGCTGCCGTGTCACACGATTGAATCTTGACGGCGACGGACAAGGCGACCTGGCGGGTCACGGCGGCGAACAACGCGCTGTCTTCGTCTATCAAATCGAATCGTATTCTTACTGGCAGGACCAACTCAAACGCACCGACTTCGTCCACGGACAGTTTGGCGAGAACTTCACGATCGAAGGATTGCCCGACGACGAAGTATGCATCGGCGATCGTTATCAGATCGGCAGCGCAATGTTCGAAATTACTCAACCGCGCGTTACTTGTTATCGCGTCGGCATTCGCATGAACGAACCCCGCATGCCCGCGCTGCTTACCTCAAGCGGACGGCCGGGCTTCTATTTCCGCGTGCTGAAGGAAGGTGACGTTGGCGCCGGAGACGAGATCGTGAAAGTGGGCGAAGCTCCGGAGCGAATGACCGTGAAAGAGATCAACGCGCTCCTTTATTCACCCAATCACGCACGCGATCAACTGGAGCGCGCGTTGCGCATCGAGGCGCTGTCGCCCGGATGGCGCGGATCGTTCGAGGCGCTACTAAAGACGCAAACAACTGCCGGTGCGAGTGGAAATGCGGGACTCATGCCGGCAGCGGCTGCGCATCCAGTTGCACCAGGATTTCGGCAAGTGACGGTGACGGCGATCGATCGCGAGTCCGTGGACGTTCTCTCGTTGACGATGCAGAGCGTGGACCACCAGCCGTTGCCTACAGCTTTGCCAGGCCAGTACGTAGTGTTGCGTCTTAAACCCGTGGCCGAAGGCTCGCCGCTGTTTCGCAGCTACTCGCTCTCAGGTCCAGTCTCGACGGATCGTTTTCGCATCAGTGTAAAGATCGAGCCGAATGGAGTTGCGGGAACTTACCTGCAGGATCATGTCCACGTGGGCGATGTTCTCGACGTCAGCTCACCACGCGGAAGCTTCATTCTTCAGTCGGAAGAACGGCCGCTTGTATTGTTGAGCGCGGGCATCGGTGTGACGCCGGTTCTCGCGATGTTGTACGCGCTCGTGTCGGAGCACTCGCCGCGCCAGGTTCTATGGCTGCACTCAGCTCGCGATGGTGAGCATCACCCATTCGCCGCCGAAGTTCGACGTCTCATGCTGACGCTGCCAAACAGTCGCAGTTATGTCTGTTACAGCAGGCCGCGTTCGTCCGACAAGATGGGCCAGGATTTTGACGCGACGGGTCACCTGTCGCAATCGGTCTTCGACGAGGCCGGTGTCCCGCGCGACGCGGATGTCTATCTCTGCGGGCCGAATCGTTTCATGGCGGATATGAAACAGGAACTCGCAGCGTTTGGCGTTGCTCCGCAGCGTATCCACGTCGAGATCTTCAACGGCAGCGAGGCGATGATGCCGGGTGTCGTCGGCACTGTGACGCGAGCTCCGCATCTTCCGAAGGACGATGCCAACACGGGCCCGCTGGTATCGTTCGCACGCAGCGGTATCGCCGCTCACTGGAACCCATCAGCTTATGAGAGTCTCCTGGAACTGGCCGAAGCGTGCGACGTTCCGGTGCGCTGGTCCTGCCGGACGGGTGTTTGTCACAATTGTGAAAGCGGTTTGGTTTCGGGAGACGTCGTCTATGGACCAGAACCACTGGACAAACCCGCGGACGGCAACTTGCTCGTGTGTTGCTCGCAACCGGTTCGCGACGTCGTGATCGATTTGTAAGTTTGCTTCACTCTTCTTCCTTCAGTTTTCCAACGTGGAGGGAGTAGCATTAGGTCATGCGGTTGATGCTGGTTCTGATTGCGATGGGGTTGTTGCTGTTCGAGTTTGGCAGCAGTGTGAGACCTGCCGTTGCAACGAACATCGGCTCGCCAGCAGCTAACTCAAGCTTTTCGCCCGTTACGGCTCACGTCGACTTTGATACCCAGTTAAAACCGATCTTTCTCTCGAAATGCATGCCGTGTCACTTCAGTGGCGGGCAGATGTACGACCGCTTGCCTTTTGATAAACCCGCTACGATAAGAAAACTCGGCACGAGACTGTTCACACGGATCACAGACGAAGACAATCGACGGTTAATCGAAGACTTTCTCAGTCAATCGCAGTAAGCGATAATCTGGTCGCTGCTCCCTCTCTGCAGTGGTCATGGTTGGAGTCCTCTATGCTTATCACTTCCTCAACCTTCAACAGGAGAAATTCCCATGTATCTCAAAAGCTCTTTGCTTCCGCTGCTGGTTCTGCCTCTCATTATCCTTGGACCACCTAAGTCGTCAGCCGTTGTGTTTGACCAAGGACCTTCGGCTCGTGGCGCCGGTGGATTCACAAACATCAGTAACTCCAGGCCGGGCGTTTACGAGTTTTCCTTTGAAGCCGTAGGCAACAAGAACGGTCGAGCGCATGGACGTGCGGTGTTCGACAATTTGACTGCACAAACGCACATCGAGATCAGGATCCAATGTCTAACAGTTCTTGACTCGAGCAGCGCGAGCATTACCGGCACTGTTTTGCACAGTACTGATCCGGAATTGCCTAAAGGGACCAGGGTCGTGTTTGCAGCGGTAGACAGCATTCCACCGCTCAGCGATATCATCACTCTCGCATTTCCGAGTCCGGAAACCGGTTGCGATAATTTCCTGTTCCCTTTAACGTTGTTCCTACTTGATGGAGACGCCATCCAGATCGAGCCGTAGATCGAGACTAGTGGACCATCGCACGTTTCTCCCGGCGATGGGCACAGTCGTTGTTTTCGTATTAATGGCGCTACTGCTGTCGGCAGAAGGGCGGATGTTCTTTTGCGCCTGCGATCAGTTCAAGGTTTGGGTTGGCGATACGTGCAGCTCCAGTAACTCACAACAACTCTTCGATCCTTACAGCTTCACTCACATACTGCACGGATTTCTACTGTTCTGGCTGCTATTACTGCCGCGCAAACTTGCGCCGAGTTGGCAGTTGTTAATAGCGGTCGCGCTCGAAGCTGCGTGGGAAGTTTTTGAAAACACGAGGTTCGTGATCGATCATTACCGCACTGAAACCGCGGCGCTCGGTTACGAAGGCGATACCATCGTCAACTCGTTTGGCGATCTCGCGTGCGCGCTCGCCGGGTTTCTCGTCGCGCGAAAGCTCGGCCTGCGGCGATCGCTGTTGGTTTTTTTGGTGGTGGAAGTAGTTCTGTTGGTCTGGATCAAAGACAGTCTACTGCTGCAACTATTGATGCTGCTGCGACCGGTCGGAGCAATCAAGTTGTGGCAGATGTGCCGCTAGTTGATCACACGACTGTCCAGATCCTTCAACGCGAGCCGGTTCTTCTCACGCAGTTCAAAAATGCTCGGCCCAACCTGCATCTGTACTGACTGCGAAGTCGCGATCTTCTTGAACGTCGCGTACGGAATCGTCGCCTCGAGAGTCTCAACCTTTGTGTCCCACGTGCCGGGCTTGGACGTATTCGCGAGTTGCATCCTGCCGAGCCGCAAAGTCTCGCTATCGATTACTACCGACAAGTCGCGCTGATCGACCGGGTGCAGGTGAGCCCAGTCTTTGTTCTCAAAAAAGATCTGCAACCTCACTTGCTTGACGTAGTTCAGTTGCGTGCCAGGACAATGCAGGCTGATCTCGACACTGACGCAAGCGTCTTTAAACTTGTCTTTGAAACCGTCGCAAGTGACCTTCATCTTCTTCAGCCGCAGCACGGTTTCGTAGTTAAACCCGTCGTACTTCGTTTCGATTTTGCCGCCATGACTGACGGGCTTCACGCCGTTGGCAGCGGGTGATTGGACCTGTGACAGGATTGCAGTAGGATGAGTCAGCACGAGGCTACAGGCTAAAGCGAGAATGAGTTTCCTCATGAAATGGTTCTCCGGACGCCGGGAAGAATTATTTGAACTAGAGGTGAGAACTGGGACAGAACCCTCGGGAAGGTCCTGAAGAAAAATAGCTAAGCTCGGCTCGCGGTGTCAATAAACTATTTCCGGCACCGGTCAGGCCGCCACAAGGATTTTATGAAATCTTCTTTTGCAGACGGTGCTTTGACCGATTTAATCGAGCCTTTACGACAGGCGAACGAAGAGTTTGCAGGCCACTATCCCGGCGAAACCGGGCGCCGCCAGCCGGTGCACACCGTTTACGGCGGTGCACACCTTTTCAAAGCCGACTCCGCCCAGCGGCTCGGCTCGCTGGCGCAACGCGCTCTCGATCAGTTTGCTCCTGACTTTCTAACTTTCGCCCGCGCGCTCAACATTCGCGGCGCCGATCAGTTGCCTGAGGCGATGGACGATGCTCCCGAACTCGTCACGGATCTGGAGAAAGGTCCCGAGCCAGTGCGCCGCGACGGCAATTCCGCGTGGCTCTCCCACACGATCTACAATCGCGTCACCGAAAAGCTGCGTCGCGAACCGGTCGAAGACTTCCGCATCGATTTCGAAGACGGTTACGGCAATCGTCCCGACGATGAAGAAGACGGTCACGCTGCTTCCGCCGCTGCCGAAGTGGTGAAGGGATTCAAAGAGGGAACGCTGCCGCCGTTCATCGGCATTCGTATTAAGCCATTCAACGAAGAACTACGCGCGCGCAGCTTTCGCACGCTCGATATCTTCGTTTCGACGTTGCTCGATCAGAACGACGGCCAACTGCCTGACAACTTCGTCGTCACGTTGCCGAAGATCACGATCCCGCAACAGGTTGCGGCGCTGGCGTCGTTATTCGATCGTTTGGAAAACCAGACCGGACTCGCAGCAGGCAGTTTGAAGTTTGAAATGATGATCGAAACAACGCAGTCGATCATTAACAGCAACGGCCAGATCAATCTGCCGCTTTTGTTAGGCGCGGCTGAAGGCCGTTGCATCGCGGCGCACTTCGGTACCTACGACTACACCGCCGGTTGCAACATCACCGCGGCGCACCAGCACATGATGCACCCGTCGTGTGATTTCGCTAAGGGCATGATGCAGGTTTCATTCGCCGGCACAGGCCTCTGGTTGTCAGACGGCGCGACGAACATCATGCCCGTCGCACCGCACCGGTTTGTAGAAGGTGGTCCACAACTAACGCCCGAGCAGATCGAAGAGAACCGCGAAGTGGTCCATCGGGCGTGGAAGTTGCACTTTGATCACATTCAACACTCGCTGATCAACGGTTTCTATCAGGGCTGGGACCTTCATCCCGCCCAACTCCCGACGCGTTATGCAGCCGTGTATGCGTTCTTTCTCGAAAGCCTCGCGCCCGCGTCGGAGCGTTTGAAAAACTTCGTCGAAAAAGCCGCGAAGGCGACGCTCGTCGGCGATGTGTTTGACGACGCGGCCACAGGCCAGGGACTGTTGAATTATTTCCTGCGCGCAATCAACTGCGGCGCAATCACCGAAGCGGAAGCACTGAAGCTTTCCGGGTTAACATTGAGCGAATTACACTCGGCATCATTCGTCAAGATTCTGAAAAACAGGCAGGCCATTTGAAATGACACTGAAGATCGTTCTTTCTCTAACTCTAACCGTGGCACTAATGACTACTTTGACTGCACAAGATCGTAAACCCGCCGGTGGCGATCCGGAGCTCGCGCAGAAGATCGCGCGTTTCGCGCCGACGACTTTGACCGCCGACATTTCGAAACTCTCGGCGAAAGATAAGCAAGCGCTCGAAAAGATCATCGCGGCGGCGAAGCTGCTCGATCCGTTGTTCCTGCGGCAAGTGTGGTCCGGCAACGCGGCGCTCGAACAGAAGCTGATAGCAGACAAGTCGCCCGCGGGTCGTCAAAGGCTGCACTATTTCTACGTCAATGATGGTCCATGGTCGCGGCTCGATGATAACGAGCCATTCATCGAAGGCGTGCCGAAGCAACCGGATGGAGCTAATTACTACCCGGAAGATATGACGAAAGACGAGTTCAACGCGTGGGTGGAAACTCTCTCCGACACTGACAAGCAGAAAGCCACTGGCTTCTTCTATCTCATCGGCCGCGGCGCGGACAAGAAGTTGACACTCGTGCCTTACAGCCAGGCGTATAAAGAGTATCTCGAACCGGCCGCGCGTCTGCTGCGTGAAGCCGCCGCGCTGACCACAAACGCAACACTCAAAAACTTTCTCAATAAACGCGCGGACGCATTCGGTTCCGACGACTACTACGAAAGCGACGTCGCGTGGATGGACCTCGACTCGCCAATCGACGTCACGATCGGACCTTACGAAACTTACGAAGACGAGTTGTTTAGTTACAAAGCCGCGTTTGAAGCGTACATCACGATTCGCGACGACGCGGAGACCGCGAAGCTTGCGAAGTTCAGCGGCCATCTTCAGGAGCTTGAAAACAACTTGCCTTTCGATCCGAAGTATCGCAATCCGAAGCTCGGTGCCGCGTCGCCCATTCGCGTGGTTAACGAAGTGTTCGGTTCGGGTGAGGGCGACAGCGGCGTGCAAACCGCGGCGTTCAACCTGCCGAATGACGAGCGTGTCGTGAAAGAGAAGGGTTCGAAACGCGTCATGCTGAAGAACGTGCAGGACGCGAAGTTCAACAAGACGCTGATTCCGATCTCGAAGGTGGTGCTGGATCCGAGCGAACAGTCGGCGCTTTCGTTCGACTCGTTTTTCACGCACATTCTGTGTCACGAGCTGATGCACGGCCTTGGACCGCACAACATCACCATCAACGGTCAGGAAACAACGCCGCGCAAGCAGTTGAAGGAGCTGTATTCCGCGATCGAAGAGGCGAAGGCTGACATGACGGGGCTGTGGGCGCTTCAGTACATGATCGATAAAGGGATCATCGAGAAGAGCATGGAGCGTACGCTCTACACGACGTATCTGGCGAGCATGTTTCGCTCAGTGCGGTTTGGGATCACTGAAGCGCACGGTCGCGGCGTAGCGATGCAGTTCAACTACCTGACCGATGAAGGTGCGATCAAGTTCAACGAAGCGAAGGGGACGTTCAGCGTCGATCACGCGAAGATTAAAGACGGCGTGCGCAAGCTCACGCACGACCTGCTGACGCTCGAAGCCGAAGGATCTTACGACGGTGCGAAAGCGTTGCTGGACAAGTATGCGGTGATCAGGCCGTCGATGCAGCACGCGCTCGACAGGCTTAAAACCGTACCGGTTGATATCGAGCCCGTTTTCCCGTTAGCGAAATAGAGCCACAAAGAAGCACAAGAGGCTTTTGTGCCTCTTTGTGGCTTTAGTCTTTGAATTGTTTGCGGAAGAAGGTCGCGATCTTCCAGGCGTCGATGGCTTTCCATGGCATTTCGCCGGTGGTGTAGTGACCGCAAGGAAGCCAGACGATGTCGAGTGGTAAATCGTGATGCCGCGCTTCCTCGATCGCCTGGAGCGAGAGGTCGAGAGGAAACGTCAGATCGTATCGCGCCACAATGAATCGCATCGGTCTGTGACCCATCTTTTTCAGACGCGGCATGAACGGCATCGGACTGATCGGCGACCAGTAGGTGCGTAACTCGTCGAGCGTCAGATGATTGGCAAACCCGGCGCGCACGTGACTCGTCGACAATCCGTGCCAGACAACATCAGCGTAGTAACCCGACACGTGATTGAAAGCGCCGGCCTTCAGATCGGGTTCGTGCGCAAACGCGAGAAACGCGATGCACGACCCGACGCTCGTACCCAGGATTCCAATCTGTTCAAACCCTTCATTTCTCAACCATCGCACCGCGGCACGCGTATCCAGCACGGCCTGACGAGCAGATTGAATCGAGCGCCCGATGTTCGAGCAAACGAGATGATCGGCGCGCTCGAGTTCCGGCGGTTTACGCTCCAGGTGATACGGAAGCGTGAGCCGTAACGCCGCCATGCCGATCATGTTGAAGATGCGGCAAGCCTCGACATGACTTTCCGCTTGCGCGTTCCACTGCGGCAGCACTACGACAGCTTTCCGCGATCTCTTGCCGTTTTTCGGTTGAACGGGAAAATATCGCGCGCTGGCTGTGTTGTTCTCGATTGAGGGTGTTTCCACCGCGCTCGTCCACGTTAAACGATCGGCTTCGAGCCGGTAATCGGAGATCTCCGGCAGGGCGTAAAACGCGTCGCTGTCCTGCATCACACGCGCCGTGTGCCGCGCGAGGACGTGGCGCGGATCGTCTCCGTTGACGTGGTCGAGCACGTACTGCAAACCCCATTCAAACGGGCGTATGACGCGATTATTGTCGCGTTGGTGATACGCGCGTTCGCGCCGGTGAATGTAGTTTTTCCACAGCGGCATAAGCCGCCGATACTAGACAAACCGCGCGCAAAAGTAAAAAGGCCGCAGGAAGTAAAAGGGCCGTCCCCACAAACAACATGGGTGACGGCCCTCGCCGCATACGTGTGCAGGCACCGCGCCTTAGTTACAGGTCGAAAGTTTGAACGAGTGGATAAACGTCGTCCAGTTAAAGTTTCCGTTCACCGGCTGATATTGCGTCGTGAAAACCATCGTGCAACCGTCCACCGGATCGACGCTGATGGTGCTGTAATCGCCCCAGCGCGAGAGGCTGGCAGTCTGGATTCCGAGTCCGGTTAAAGCATTCGTCTCGTTACCCATGGTTCCCAACGGATCGGCAGGTCCACGATAGGCATATCTAATACTCGGCACGATGGTCGAAGCATTAGAGATGTTGTAGCCAACGGCGATGCCGCCGGTCTTGTCGATCGCCGCACTGCCCATCCAGCGAAAATCGTTCGTTGGTGCGAACGTTCCTTGCTGGCGAACTACCGGCGTTGCAGTGCGCATCGTTTGACCGGTCGCATTGGTTAGTTCATACCAACGAATGCCCACGCCCGTGCCGCTCGTGACAGAGTGGTTGATCACTAACCTTTCGCTGCCACCGATGTTTCGATAACTTAACCGGTACATCAGTCGATCGGCCAACGAGTCGAGACGCTGCGACGTCCCTGGTTGCGGGATGCAGACGCCACCGCCGCACGCGCGTGCGAACGAGGCCACGGTGATGTTCGTTGGCCCCGTAAGCGAGCCCGTTCCTGCGGTCCAATTAACCGCAAACCGCCAGAATTGGATCGAGGTAGTGCCCGTACCTATGCTCAAGAGCAGGTTTGGTGTTCCTGCCGGTGGAAGTGTTGTGCCCTCGAGGTCTGAGGGTTCCATACTGTGGGCGGCTGTCGTGTTGGCGCAAATCTGACGCGCGCTGAGGCCGAGGAGCATCCGATCGCGTTCAAAGGCGCAAACTGTGTTGCCCGTGAACGAGGAGCCGTTACGAAACATGTTGTAGGAGATGTAGTAGGCGTCCGGCCAAACACCCATCTTCGGATAGTCGTTGAAGCTTCTGTTGTAAGAGAAAGCGTAACGGAAGTAAGAGCCGGTCGGATCGGGAGTGGTTGATACGGCAACGCACTGTGTGAATGGAGTTGCGGAGACGGCAAACTGCGTCAATATCCAGCGATCGGCGAGTTGA
>DATEHX010000275.1:0-20826 GCA_035279345.1 Pyrinomonadaceae bacterium
GAATGTTCTCGCGAATCGACTCGAACGTGCTCGACGGATCGAGCAGCATGAAGCCGTATTCAAACATCAGGCCGATGCTCTTCAACGTCTCCACGGCTTTCAGGTTTTGTTCGACGTTGATCTGTTTGTGCAGCGTTTCCAGTCCCTGTTCGCTACCGGATTCGAGACCCATGTAAACAAGGTAGAGTCCGGCGTCGCGCATCCTGATGAAGAGATCGCGATCGACTGCGTCGGCGCGGCAGTTCATCTTCCAGATCACCTTGCGCGATAAGCCGGTGCGCTCGAGCTCGTCGACGAAGTCGTTGGCCCAACGCCGCCACACCGTCCCGAACAACGGAAAGTCGTCGTCCTGAAATAGAAAGATCGTCGTGCCGCGCTCTTCGTGCAGCAGCTCCATTTCACGCACGACTTCCGCAGGTTTGCGCGTGCGAACGATCCGTCCGGGCGCGGCGCGATAGAAGGTGTGAATGGAACAGAAGGAACACGTGCGAGCACAACCGCGACTCGCGAGTATCGGCAGGATGCTACGTCCGATCACTGATTCCGGCTCGTACTCGCGATCCGGATAAGGCAATTCGTCGAGATGCTCGAGCAATGCTCGCGGACGCGTTAGCGTCACCTTGCCTTCATCGTCGCGATAAGCGAGGCCGTGGATTTCGCGCCACTCCTTTCCGTTAGCAACTGCTTCGACCAACTCCAGCAGCGTGGCCTCGCCTTCGAAACGCACGACACTATCGAGTTCGGGCACGAGTTCGAGAGTCTGTTCGTAACTGAGACTCGGGAAGTGCCCGCCCATCGTGAAGTGGCAATCGAGGCCGTTGCTGCGGAGAAGATAAAGAAGTTCGGCGTAGCGATCGATAAAGAACTGGAAGATCAGCGAAAAACCGATCAGGACCGGGTCGAGTTCGCGCGCGATGCGGACGATCTCGTGATGATCCTGTTCGATGTCCACGACCTGTACAGCATAGCCGGACCGCCGCAGCACAGCCGCGAGATAACCCAGACCCAGGTTGCCCTGGTTCTGAAAACCGACCAGCATGACAGGTCGTGAATTATTCATAGCGAGTTGGAGCGCGAGCTTATCTCTGTTGGCCCTTGGCGAGAATTTCTTTCACGCGAGCGGTGAATTCTTTTTTCGCTGCTGCGAGTTCACGTTGGGCGACACGGTCGAGATTTTTGAAGAACGGCGGTGGTGGATCTGAAAACCACTCGGGATTGAATTTGAGAACGGAAACTTTGGTTGCGACTTTTCTGGCAGCCTTTTTAGTAACCATTTGGTGAGCTCCTAAGGAGACGAAGGACTAACGGTCCAACGTTGGGGGAAATCGTTTTTGAGAACGTGCGGACAATATTGCAGGTTGTCCGCACTTGTCAACATTTTTTAATTAGTACTGCCAGTTCACGTTTACAGATCCGGTTCCACTCGACGGAACTGTGTACTGATGATTCGCGCCTGCCTCCCAGGTGACCGCGCCGTTCGCCGCGATCTTGATGAACTTGAATTGGATCGTTTGACCCGCGGGAACGCTCACGACGTTGAACCAGTTCGGATAGTTTGGCGTCAACAATGGACCAGCAGCGCCGTCCCACGTGGTGGACCAGTTGCCGAGTTCGACGGTGTTGCCGGTGAGAAAGATGTAGTCGCCGACTGATGTCGGAGTTGCGTTGTTAACGGTGAAAGTGATCGGAATCAACTTCGCCGTGAGCACCGTGTAGTTAATGGCGTTCGAAACCTGGCTGCTGGAATTGGTCACCGTAACGCTGTAATTACCATTTGTGACGGAAGGTGTGGTGGCGACGATCTTGGTCGAAGTCCATGAATTGACAGTCGCGGTGGTCGTGCCGAACTTCACTGTGCCGGTCGTGCTGCCGAAGTTCTTGCCGCCGATCGTGACTTTAACGCCGGACTGTCCGGCCGTTGGACCGATCGAACCGATTTGCGGTGTGCCGCCGCTTTCAACGAACTGCCAGACAGCGACTGTGTGCGCGGGCAGCGTGAAGTTGGTGACTGGATTGTTACCGCCTGAGCCGGAATTGACGGTGATCCCGGAGCCGCCGAGTAAATTCGCCAGGTAATCCGAGTAATTTCCGGGCGGCAAAGACGTATTCAACCCGCTGATGCTGTAGCTGCTGGTCTCGTTCTTGTTGATGGCGACGAGCACGACGTTGCCGAAGAACTTCCGTTCGTAGATGTAGACGTCGTTGTTGATCCAACGCTGGCTCATCGAACCGTAAGGGATCGCGGTGTTGTTGCGCCGCAGTGTCGAGAGCTGGTTGATGAGTGAATATGCGGTCGTACTCGTGCTGAAGCCGGGCATCATTGGACGGTTGTAGGGATCGGTGCCGCCGCTCGTGTCGTTGTGCAGGTACTGTTCGGTGCCGTAGTAGATGCAGGGAATGCCGCGGCTCGTGAGCGTAAACGCGAGCGCTTCGTGCAGCCGGTTGTTGTTATTGTTCACGGAGAGGAAGCGCGCCATGTCGTGGTTGTCGATGAAGGTGACGAGGTCCTCTTTCCACGTGAAGTTGTTGCCCTCCTGCGTGATGACCGAATCGATCTCGGAGAAGTTGGCGTTGCTGCCGAACACGTTGCGAATCGCGGTGTTGAGTGGGAAGTCGAGCATTGAGATCCCACTCTTGTTCGAGAATTTGTAAGCGTCGTGATAGAGCGGATCTGAAGTGGTGCCCTGGAACCACTCGCCGAACAGAAAGCTGTCGCCGAACGTGTAGATCGAGTTTGCCAGGCTGTACTGCCAGCCCCAGTCAAGATGTTTGATTGCGTCGATGCGGAAGCCGTCGACGCCGTGCTGTTGGAATAATTGCGCGGCTGCTTTCAGATAGGCATCCATCGTGGGATGCGTTTGGTTGATGTCGGCGAGATCGAAGAGTGTGAAGTACTGCACCTGGTAGCGATCGTCCCAACCGCCGCCGGAGATGTTGGCGTTGTGATGAAAGTAGCCGTTGGTGTCGCTGGTGAAATTGCCGAGGAACGTGCCGTTGTCGTAGAGCGCGCCAAACTCGCCGGCGTTGTTCTGCGTCGAGTGATTGGGTGCGAAGTCGACGATGACCTTGATCCCGTTGGCGTGCGCGGCGGTGACGAGGTTGTCAAACTCGGTCCAGGTATTACTCGAGTTGCCGAAGTGCTCCTCGATGCGTTTGAAATCGCGCGCCTGATAACCGTGGTACGACGCGGTCGGATTACCGCCGCCGTCGGGAATGTTTGTGTTGAGGTTATCAACGGGTGGCGAGATCCAGATCGCGGTCACGCCCATGCCCGCAAGGTACGACATCTTCTGTTGAATACCGGCGAGATCGCCGCCCCAGTAGGCGCGCCAGTTTGTTTTGGTGGAGTCGTAGAGTCCGGAACTCTGCGCCGGATTGTTGTTGGTGCTGCTGCCGTCGAAGAAACGGTCAGTGATGATCTGATAGATGACTTCGCGTTTGAAATCCGCCGCGCGCGTTGCGGTGAGCGGTCCGAGAATGATTGAGAAGAGAATTGCGACGTTAACGAGTTGGACTGAGAATTTTCGCACGATCAACCTCCCTGAGTTGTGAGTTAACAGGAGGCGATCTATATACCTCTCGATCTGTGGTGTCAACGTTTATGCCTCTTGGGCCTTTTTGTGGCTCACCTTTTGCTCACGTAGGAATTGTCGCGGATCCAGAACCGCCACGGTTTGTCGATCCATTCTTGCGCGTAGTCGATGCCGATGCGCGGGCCTTTGGCGATGCGGCGCGGAGAGATGGATTGAAACTCTTCGAGCCAAACGCGATCCCCCAGGAGATCGGCAGCGTTGAGGGCGCGATCGATGTTGAGGGCGATGCAGAGTTTGCCGGGACCGTTGGTGAGATTGTGATCGGGATGCTGGTGGCGGCGCTCGCGCATCAGTTCGATGCCTTCGACCGGTTCAACTGCGCGCACGAGGATCGCATGCGGAATGTCCGCGAGGTTGCAGACGACGTTGAACTGGTAGTACATGCCGTAAACAAAATAAACATACGCGACCCCGCCATCGTGATACATCGTTTCCGTTCGTTTTGTGCGGCGGCCGCCGAAAGCATGTGAAGCGCGATCTTCAGGACCGCGATACGCTTCCGTCTCGACAATCATGCCCGAAACACGCCGGCCATCCTCGGTAGGCACGACCAAAAGTTTTCCGAGTAGATCGCGAGCAACGGTGAGTACATTCGAACGCGTGTAGAACTCGCGCGGCAGTTTGCGGTTTGTCATTGGCGCAGTTTACACACCATCGCTACAAAGATTACTAACCCGATCACGATCACGCCTCGGCGCACCCACATCTGTCCGATACGCACGGCCATACTCGCGCCGAAGTAACCACCCGCGAGCGCGCCGACGGCCATCACGAGCGCATCGGGCCACACTACCAGTCCCGCATAAGCAAAACTCACGACCGCAATGCTGTTGATGCAGATGCCGAGAAAATTCTTGATGCCGTTGGCGCGATGCAGGTCGTTAAGGCCAAGGAGGCCCATCGCCGCGAGCATCAGAATGCCGTTCCCTGCGCCGAAGTAACCACCATAAATCGCGGAGAAGAATTGAAAAACGATCGCGCCGGTCCACCACCGTTTGGTTGGCTTGCCTTCAAGCGAACCGAGGTGCAGGCGTTTATTAATTACGCCGTTTGACATGAACAGCAGCGTTGCAAACAGGATCAGAAACGGGACCTGTTGCGCGAAGACACGCGAAGGAGTCGCGATCAGTAACCACGCGCCGACCGCGCCTCCGATGATGCTCGTCAGGCCAAGGCGAATGAGTATGGGTGAACTGTTTGCGAGTTCGCGACGGTATCCGAAGAGGCCGCCGAACAGACCGGGCCAAAGAGCGACGGTGCTGGTTCCGTTTGCGACTTTGGGATCGAGTCCGAGCCAGACGAGAACAGGGAAGGTGATTAAAGTTCCGCCCCCGGCAATGGAATTGATTGCGCCCGCGGCGAACGCGGCGCAGAACATGGCAAGCCAGGGGAGCACTCAGTCATGTTAAGATCACCATTGTTCTTACGCCAGCAAAAACTTTAAGACGAGCCACGGATGACACGGATACCCACGCGGATCGCCCTACTTCTAATATTTCTCGTTCTTTCGGTCTCTCCTACGTTTGCAAAGACACTCCGCGTGATGACTTACAACATTCACGTGGGCGTCGGCATGGACAAGAAACTCGACCTGCAAAGGATTGCTGACGTGATCAATCGCGAGCGTCCGGATCTGGTTGGTTTGCAGGAAGTGGATCGCGGCGTGAAGCGCACGGAAGGCAAGGATGAGATCGCTGAACTTGCGGCGCTGACGCGGATGCAGTACGCGTTTGCGCCGAATCTTGATTTTCAAGGCGGAAAGTACGGAGTCGCGATCCTGTCGCGGTTTCCGATCAAGAACACTGTTCACCGCATGTTTGAGAACAAGCGCGAGACGGAACGCCGTGGCATGTTGCTCGTTGAAGTTGAGGTGGATCGCAGGCCGCTGACGTTTGTCACCACGCATCTCGATTACCAGTTTGAAGATGGACGTTTGTTTGAAACCGAGCAGTTGATGAAGCATCTGGCGGAGGTGAAAGGACCGTTGATCGTGGTCGCGGACCTGAACGACGTTCCGTCAGGCAGCGCTTATCAACTCATGCGCACGAAGTTTGACGACGCCTGGGTCGTGAGTCGCGCAAAAGGCGACGGGTTTACGTATCCGGCTGACAAACCTGCCAAACGAATTGACCACGTTTTTAGCGGCCAGGGCGTGAAGGCGAAGAAGGCGTGGGTGGTTGAAACACTCGCATCCGATCACGTTCCGGTTGTCGCGGAAGTAGAACTCTCACGAATCGAAACTCAACACGCTTCCGACACGATTGATTGGCCGCGTTATCAGGACATGGCCGTTGACTTAATGCAGCAATACCTGCGCATCGATACGTCCAATCCGCCGGGCAACGAGCTCAAGGCCGCGCAGTTTTTCAAGAAGATCTTCGACCAATACGGCATCGAAAACGAGATCTTCGAGTACAAACCCGGCCGCGCCAACATCATCGCCCGTCTCAAGGGAAACGGTTCCAAACGGCCGATCATCCTGCTGAGCCACACTGACGTCGTGACTGCTGAACCGTCGGCGTGGGAAGTCGACCCGTTCTCCGCCACAATCAAAAACGATTACATCTACGGCCGCGGCGCGCTCGACATGAAAAGCGAAGGCCTGTTCCATCTGATGACGATGATCCTACTCAAACGAGAAGGACCACCGCTCTCGCGCGACGTCATCTTCCTCGGCACTGCTGATGAAGAGGTCCACGACGAGGGTTCGCTTTGGATGATTGCAAACAAGGCGGACCTTTTTAAGAACGCCGAATATCTTCTGACCGAAGGCGGCGACAACCTGCTCGAAGGCGGCGAAGTGAAGATTGTTGGCGTTGACGTTGCTGAGAAAGCGCCGTTCTGGTTGCAGCTCACCGCGACTGGCACGCCCGGTCACGGTTCGCGTCCCGTCGCGGATTCAGCTTCGAACCGACTGATTCGCGCAATGTCGCGAATTCTCGATTGGGAAACTCCGGTGAAGTTGTTGCCGGCGGTTGAGAAGTATTTCAAAGACATCGCACCGTTGCAGCAGGAACCGCTGCGTTCGCAGTTTGCGAATATCCGCGAGTCGTTGAAGGATCCGGCGTTTGTGAAGTCGCTGACCAGTCAGCGCGAGTACAATTTTCTCTTGCGCAACACGATCTCGATCACGATGCTCAGCGGCAGCAAACAGACGAACGTGATTCCGGTTGCCGCGACGTGCAATATCGACGTTCGCCTGTTGCCCGGCGAATCTCCCGACGAATTTCTCAAAGCGCTGACAGCCGTGATCGCTGACCCGACGATCAAGATTGAAAACGTGAACCGGTTCAAGCCGCCCAACAGTTCTTCGGTCGACACGGAGCTGTTTTCGTTGATCGCGCGCCGGACGAAGGCGAATCACCCGAACGCCGTTATTACTACCAAGATGCTCAGCGGTTATACTGAGAGCCAGCTTTACCGGCAGCTTGGAATAACTGCTTACGGTTGGGCGCCGATTTACACGACGGCGGACGACGACGAAGGCGTGCACGGCAACAACGAACGCATCTCAGTGAAGAACGTTCGTCAGGGCACGCGCGAGTTCTACGAAGTTGTGCGCGAAATCTCCCGTTAGAAGCCCCCCTTTAAAGACTGCTTAGACAGGATGCAGAGAATTAACAAGACTGGTTCACTAACAGCCATCTTGTTCATTCTGCAAATCCTGTCAAAAAAATACAGGGCCGCTTATGCCAAAAGATGCTCACGAAATGAGCGAGAATGAGATCCGCGCGCGCGTGTTGACGCTCGCGTTCGGCGGAGATGAACGTCTCTTCATCGCCTTCTATCGCAAACTGCAACAGGGACTCCCCGCAGGCACAGGAATCGTCCTGCGCGGCAGCGTCGTTACAAATAAACGTCACGAAGACGGCGCGCCGTTCGATTCAAAAGGCAGGAACACCAGCGACCTCGACGTAACGCTGGTCGGCAACAAGGTGATGGAGTTGTGGAACTCCGATGCTTTTTACATTCCCGGCCAGCACACGAAACCTTTGTGTGATGAAGATCCAAACGCTGCTGCACCGAGCCTGAATCAGCTACGCGAATCTTTGCAGGACCTGGTCGGACGCCCGGTGAATTTTCAAGCCACGTCGAGCCTCGTCCTGTACAGCCGCGACATTCTCTTCGGCGAGCCGTACTACGTCGTCGTTCATCCCGAGGAAGGCGCGTGACGCTGAAGCTGCTCAGTTACAACATCCGCTTCGGTGGCGTTGGCCGCGAACCAGCACTCGCAGAAACAATCAAAGCCGCGGATCCGGATCTGGTCGTCTTTCAGGAAGCGATCTACCCGGACGTGATCGAACGTCTCGCCGCCGCAACAGGCTTTCCATTCTGGGCTTCACGGCGCCATCATTCGATCGGCTACATCAGCAAACTGAAGATCGGTTATCACGAGTGGCACTATCCCGCCGGCGCGCGCCATTCGTTTCTCGAGATCGTTCCCGACGACAGCAACACACGCGTGTTTGGTCTGCACTTGAGTGCGCGGTTTTCGAAGTGGGACGAACGCCGGCGCGCGCGCGAGATTCGTTCGTTAATAGAAGGAATCAAACGGCACCAGAACGGTTTTCACGTTCTCGTCGGCGACTTCAACACGCTCGCACCGGGCGAGGCCCTTGAGACGAAACGCATGCCGGCGTGGATCCGCGCGTTGATCTGGATCAGCGGAAGGAAACTGCAACGCGAGACGATTCAGTTTGTGCTCGATGCGAGTTATTGCGACGGTTACCGGATGCTGCACCCGGACGTGAAAGGCTATACGTTTCCCACGTGGGATCAGCGTGTGAGACTGGATTACGTATTCCTTCCGTGCGCTTTCAAGGAGCGTCTGATCGAGTGTGAAGTTATCACTGAGCCAGACGAACGGATCAAGGCCGCTTCGGATCACTGTCCTTTGAAAGTTATTTTAGCCACGGATTAGCACGGACTAGCCACGGATCAGAGCAGTTAGAGGAAGTTGGCGTCCGGTATAGCCAGGTGGTAATTGGATCGGCGTTTGGCTGTGCAGGCAGAACTCGGTTGTTGGACCAAGCGTCATTTGCCGACCCCAAAGCGCGACGTTGGGTTGTGAAGTAAGGGAACCGAGCGTGTCGTGGAAGTCTCGGTAAGAAACACCTTCAGGTTTCGATAACCAAACAGCAAAGCGCGCTTCACCTAAAACTTCTTCACCAGCTCGCAAGCGATAAATCCCGCCCGTTCCACCCGCGGCTTCTCGTGCGACAAGATTGTGTGGCGCTTCGCAAACGCCGGAAACTGCCGCATCATTCAGCGGATCCATTGCGGCAGAACCGTCGAGCAGGTACCACTCTTCGTACGCCGGTTCACGCGTCTGCAACCAATCAGCGTCTTCGATGCGAAAGACAACTGAACCATTAAAACCTGGCGGGCGATTGGCCGCGAGTGTGCGATGAAACGCTTCCAGGTGAGCCACGTAAGTATCCGTGTCTATACCCGCCTGCGGCCAATGCCAAAACACGTATGCCAGCATGTTATCCGTGAGCTTCCGCGCCCTTTGTTTGCATGCTCTTGATATCGTTCAGCAGCACTTGCTCGTGGCCGTCGGGATTCACGCCGCGGTAAATCTTGCGCAAGTTGCCTTCCGGATCGATCACGAAACTGGTGCGGTTCCAGTACATAGTGCCCTTGTACTCACTTTGGCCCACGTCCGCCGCGTTCAATAACTCGTGGTTCGGATCCGCAAGCAAATCGATCTTGAAACCAAACTTGTTCGAGAAATTCTGGTGCGACGTAACGTCGTCTTCACTGACGCCCACCACCGCGATGTTTGCGTTGTCAAACTCTTCTTTACTCGCGGTGAACGACTTTCCCTGAATCGTGCAGCCCGGCGTGTCGTCTTTCGGATAGACGTAGACGACCAGCCATTTGCCTTTGAAGTCGTCCAGTGAAACGGTTTTGCCGTCCTGGTTTTGGAGTTTGAAATCTATAAAGCGTTGACCTTCTGTTACCGGCATGGTTAGTTCCCCCTCGTTAACGGAATTTAGAATTACATAGTTGTTTCTGCGAGATTCGATTTGTACTTCGTGTTGGTCTTGCGATCGTTCAATTCGATGTAGATCCAACTCGGCGGCACTGCTTCCTCGTCCAACGCAAACCAGATGTTGGAAAGATCGTCCGGTTTGCCAAGCGCACAGAACCCATTCAACCGCTTTCCATTCTGATCGTAGACGTCGACCCACGTGCGCGAAGCGTTCTTGTTTGTACCACAAGGCGGAAGATCTGGCGCAGCCGCGAACATGTCCGCGGGAAATTCTTTCTTGTTGGTCACCTCGAAGTGATAGCGCGTCTTTTTCTTGCCTTCGATGTCCACGTATTCCTGTCCCTTAAACGCCAGCACCGGATTCGGAAGAACCGGCGCCGCAACGGCGGCTTGAGTTGAAATTGTCAGGACGCAGGCAAGGATCGTTAACAACGCGTTTCTGCTGGTGAAGATCTTCATAGGGGGCTCCTTAAAGAGTTGATTTCTACCACGCTTTTACCACGCAACAGCATAGCGACTGCGGCGCGGATCGGCGCCGCCGGCGGCCACGCCGGTTTTCGGATCGTAAATGATGACAGTGGGAGCAGACAGTGTGCCCCACTCGCTCTGCACTTTCACTTTGTGTCCCTTGTTGTTGAGTTCCTGAATCGTCTTCAGCCCGACTCTGGATTCGACGTTTAGCGAACCGGGAAGAAATTCGTGATCGTCAAAGGAGCTGACGTAGTGCTGCGTGTCGAAGCGCGCGGCTTCCACGGCTTCCTGCGGATTCATGCCAAACTCGATCACGTTCAGCAACACTTGCAGCAGCGCCTGATCCTGATTGTCGCCGCCGGGCGTGCTCAGCACCATGAACGGCTCGTTGTTTTTCAACACGAGAGTCGGCGTTAACGTGATGCGCGGGCGTTTTCCGGGCGCCACGACGTTTGGACTCTTCGGATCTGTCAACGCCGATTGGAGACGCTGGCCCATCAGCACGCCGGTATCTCCCGCAACGACTGCCGGCAACCAAGCACCACTCGGCGTCGCGCTGAACAGGTTGCCGTCTTTGTCGACGACGTTGACGCAGGTCGTGTCATTGGCACGTTCGATTTCGGGGACGGTGGTCGCTCTGCCGATCGTTTGCGCAGCGCTCGCGAGTACGGCTTTCATGTTCGACGGATCGCCCGGTTGTTGGGCGAGGGAAGCGCGCCGTTGATCGATCAGCGGACGGCGCAACGCTGCGTAGTTTTTCGATAGCAACTCAGCCATCGGTATCTTAACGAAGTTTGGATCGCCGTAGTAACGGTCGCGATCCGCAAGCGCGAGTTTGAGTGCTTCAGCGAGCGTGTGGATGTATTCCGGCGAGTTGTGGCCCATTTTCTTCAGGTCAAAACCCTCGAGCATGTTCAGTGTTTCGACCATGGCCGGGCCTTGTGTCCAGAAACCCGCTTTGTAGACCTGGTAACCGCGATAGTCGGTGGAAACCGGTTGTCCCACAGTGGCGGAGAACTTGGCAAAATCGTCCGCGGCGATCAGGCCGCCGTTCGCCTGCATGTACGCGCCGATGCGGCGGGCGATGGGGCCGCGATAGAAATAATCGCGCGCGGCCATCAATCCGGCGTGGCGATTGTTACGCGTGCCTCGTGCGGCGAGCTTTTCGGCGCGCACGATCTCGCGCAGAGTGCGGGCGAGGTCTGCCTGGACAAAGATGTCGCCGACTTTCGGCACTTCGCCGTTTGGCAGGAAAACTCGTTTAGCGTCTGCCCATTGGGAAAAAACCGAGGAGCGCGTGCGGATGTATTGCACGCGGAGTTCGTCGAGCGGAAAACCGTCGGCGAGTTGAATCGCCGGTTCCATGACTTCGGCCAGCGTTTTGGTGCCGAATTGATCGAGCGCGGTGACGCAGGCGTCCAAAACTGCCGGCACGGTGGCGGAAAGCGGACCGGTTGAGGGAATCATGCCGCCGCCTCTGGTGCTGGGCATCGTTGTTCCGGAGTCGCTGTCACCGCGCACCCGGTTAACGAAAAATTCCCGCGTGGCTTTCGCGGGCGCCTGTCCCATGCCCTCGATGACGACGACTTTCTGTCCTTTGGGTTTGATCAGGATCGGAACCTCGCCGCCGAAAGAGAAGTGCGAAAACTCAATGACCGAGGCGGCCAAAATCGTGGCCACGCCCGCGTCAATCGCGTTGCCGCCGCGCTGGAGAGTGCGCAAACCGGCCTCGACCGAGAGCGGATGACCGCCCGTAACGACGCCACGTTTTCCGCGCACTACGGGGCGAAAAGTGTCGGCTTGCGTCGTGGTTGATACGGGAAAACCGGCAAATATGAAGGACGCGGCGAGGCAAAACACGATCGTGCTTCGTTTCGAGAAGAACATCAGCGGCCACCTCTTTCGAGTTTTAGACTGGCGATTTTGCCACAAAGAGGCACAAGAAGCACAAGAATTACTGAACTCTCTTGTGCTTTTTGTGCCTCTTCGTGGCTTGTAACTGGTAAGATTGCCGGAGACAAAAAGAGAGGGCATTGACCTCCCCCAAGACCAATGCCCTTGCCTTTATCTCAGTTCTCCCATGGAGAATTAACGACGGGGAGATACTACCGGCCCCCAGGAAAAGGTAGGTTGCATACACCTTGTAAAGCCTTTGCGACGGTGTAACTAAAAGTTTTCCAAAGTTTCACGACGCGATAAAACGAGAGATTTCGAACCAAAATCGGCAGGAGCAGAGGGACCAGCTTGTCACACTCACCTAAGATTGCGCCATACGGCTCGTGGAAATCCCCCATTACATCAGACCTCATTGTCAGTGGCTCAGTGGGTTTGAGCCAGCCAACCTTTGACGCCGGCAACATCTACTGGGTGGAAATGCGCCCTACCGAAGGTGGCCGGAACGTGATTGTCAGTCGCGATTCAGACGGAAAGCTGTCTGACCTGACGCCGCAACCTTTCAACGCCCGTACTCGGGTTCACGAGTATGGCGGCGGCGACTACATTGCCGTGAACGGTGTCGTTTACTTCTCAAACTTTGTCGACCAACGTGCCTACCGGCAGGACGCAGCGGCCGAGCCCCGAGCGATTACGCCCGCCGAGGACGTGCGTTACGCCGATTATTGTTTCGACCACACTCGCAACCGGTTGATCTGCGTTCGTGAGGATCACAGAAACCCGGGCGCTGAAGCGGCGAACTGCATCGTCAGCCTCGATGTGGAAAACAACGAGGAATCGGGGCGTGTCCTTATTGAAGGCAATGATTTTTATTCCTCGCCGCGAGTCAGCCCCGACGGAACTCAACTCGCCTGGCTCACCTGGAACCACCCGAACATGCCGTGGGACGGCTGCGAACTCTGGGTTGGCGAATTTGGTGAAGACGGTGCGTTGATTTCAACGCGTTGGGTCGCGGGCGGCGCGGCTGAGTCGATCTTTCAGCCCGAGTGGTCGCCGGACGGGGTTTTGTATTTCGCCTCTGACACGAACGGGTGGTGGAACCTGCACCGCATCTCGAGCGATAACGAGATCGAAAGCGTCGCACAAACAAAAGGCGAGTTGGGCATGCCGCAATGGGTCTTTGGCATGTCGAGCTACGCGTTTGTTTCGCCGGAGTTGATTGCGTGCGCGCACGTTGAGCAGGGTGTTTCGACGTTCGGGATCATCGACACGACGACGAAGAAGTTAAAGATTGTCGATTGTCCTTTTACTGACATTCAATACGTTCATGCACGTGACGGTCAGGTCGTCTTTCGCGCCGGTTCGCCGACCGAGGTCGTTTCGATCACCAAATACGACGTCAATACGGGCGCGTTTGAAACACTGCGCCGTTCAAACGATCTGGAAGTCTTTCCGCGTTACTTTTCGATACCGCGCGCAATCGAGTTTCCCACTGAAGGCGGACTGACGGCTCACGGCTTCTTTTATCCGCCGCAGAATCCCGACTATCGCGCGCCTGAAAACGGCAAGCCGCCGCTGATCGTGAAGAGTCACGGTGGCCCAACCGCCGCGGCTTCGACTGCCTTGAGTCTTTCGATTCAGTATTGGACCAGCCGCGGATTCGCCGTCCTCGACGTCAATTATGGCGGCAGCACCGGCTACGGCCGGCAGTATCGCGAACGTCTGAACAAGAAGTGGGGCATCGTCGACGTAGACGACTGCGCAAACGGCGCCCGTTATCTCGCGAATCGTGGCGAAGTTGACGGTAAACGCCTCGTAATCACCGGCGGCAGTGCCGGCGGTTATACGACTCTCTGCGCGTTGACCTTCCGCAACGCGTTCAAAGCCGGAGCAAGTCACTTCGGCGTCAGCGACGCGGAAGCATTGGCTCGTGACACGCACAAATATGAATCGCAGTATCTGACCGGACTGCTTGGTCCTTATCCGGAACGCCGCGATATTTACTACGAACGTTCACCCATCAACTTTCCGGAACGTCTGTCGTGTCCGGTGATCTTTTTTCAGGGATTGGAAGACAAAGTCGTGCCACCGGATCAGGCCGAGAAGATGGTTGAGGCGATGAGAGCGAAGCGGCTTCCCGTTGCTTACGTAGCATTCGCAGGCGAGCAGCACGGTTTTCGGCAGGCGAAGAACATCAAGCGCGCGCTCGACGGTGAGCTTTACTTTTACTCACGTATCTTTCGTTTCGAACTGGCGGATCCGGTCGAGCCTGTGAGGATCGAAAACCTCTTGTCTGCGCGCTAGTAACCAATCGGCGGGTCGGAAGCACTCGCTGGAGCACCGCCATGATCTCCGCCGTAGATCGTGTGGGTCTCGTGGGTCATGAAGAACGACAGCTTTCCGGTCTTGCCATATTCGAGAGGCACGGCGGAAATCTCGTATCCGTCCGGCACCAGCCTGACTTCAAACTTGTAGCCGCTTTTGTCCAGTGTGTCCTTTGAGATCAACTCCGCCGCAATCAAGTCCTCTATCGAACCGTAGCTGCTCTTTCCGTTTTCTTTGTAGCTTCGCTGAGCACCTGTGATGGAATAAAGCATACTCATCGCCTGGCGCTCGTTCTTCACTGTTGCGGGCGGATTCTCGGCACTGGCGATACCGGCGATGGTCGTTATCACCAGACTCTTCGGAACGTGCAGTTCGTGCATTGCGCCCAGGCCATCGTTGGAAAGCGAGTAGGTGATTGGTTGTGGATTCGTGCTGACGCGCGTCAAAAACGTACGGGCTTCATCGCTGATGGGCGCGCTCGAACTGTTGGCCCATGTCTTGTAGCTATCCGCGAAAGCGGATGACAAATAAGCGTGTGCCTGCACCTGCCGCGGTTGCCAGCGGGTGGAGTTTTTGAACTGAGGGTTGGCGGCGAGTGTTTCACCTTTTAGATACGAATCGACGACGTAATGCGTCGTCGCAGCATCGACTCCAAGCACTATGAAGTTGCCGACGAAAGCGTAGGCAAACATGTTGGCGATCGAGACAATTTCCGTGTCTTCGCGTTTTTCGCTTTGGGCCAACGCCGCGGCAGCTTTCCCCGCGAAGCCTTCGAGAATTCGCGGCATCAGCCGCCGCATCCCTTCGCGATCGCGCAGCGAGATAACGATGAACGGTGTACGCGGCGCAGGCTTCACACCATCTACGGACGCCGCATCACTTGTTTGCACCGGTCGTGGTCCTCTAACCGGTGGGCCAAACATACCGAATTCACCCATCGGCAGGCTCACGGCTACTTCTGAACCGAGCAACGGTAGCAACTCGTCTTTTACATTTATCTTTGTAAGCCGCTCGATAGTTTTTAGCGGCGCCGCGAATTCGACCGGCGGCTGCTGCATAGCTGCCTGGCCGCTGCTGGCAGGCACTACCTCTTCACCGGTGAGATACGCTTCCGGCGCTTCCAACGCGTTCGCGAGCTCGTGGATCTCGGAGAAGTTGAGCGACAGCATGACGACCAATTCACTGTCACCCGGCAATATTCCCGGCGACTCAGGTGTGACTGGTCCACCTAACCTGAGTCCCGAAAAGATCGGGATCGGATCGCTGTGTTCGCCGGCGGCGTCGATCATCAACACGCGCAAGTCGAACGATTCGGTATCGGGTGAAAAACCGATTCCGAGGGCGTCGGGCAAAGTCGGAGACACAGCCATCAGATTGTTACGCAGCCCGGAGAATGCGTTACTGAGAACTTGCGCGTCGGTTGGTGGTTTCACTTCCGGTTCCGCCGCCGGGACTTCCGGTGATGGTTCCGGAGGTATTTCCACCATCTCCGCGGCTTTTTCTTCTTCGGTTAATTCATTTTCATTAGCAACACCGTTCTTTTCGTCTTCGGCTTTCTGTTTCTCCGCGGCTGCTCTTTGAGCTTCCTGCTCCTTCTGCCACTCTTCCTGCGCTTTCTTCGTCCGTTCTTCAGTTTCTTTCTGGATCGCTGCGATATCTACGTAGACGAAGATCGGTTCGGAACTGAAGCGGTTGTAGGCCGTTTGAAAGTTTGGATCTTCAGCGAGGAGCTTGCTACCTTTAGGTCTGAGCTTTTTCAGTTGGATCGGCTTGGGTGAAAAGAGGACCAGGGAATCAGCGCGTTGCAAGTAATAGCTGGGAACAGTCACATCTGTTGCGGGCTGTTGCTGATTGGTTTTCTCTTGCGGCGCTTCCGGAGAACTTTCCCCCTTGGTAGGCGGGAGGACCTTTGCCAGGATGCCATTCACTTGCGATTCAAACTTCGTCTCTTCTTCGCTCGAGGAAAACTCGATCACGATTACGGCCGGAGGAACATCCGTAGCCGTGGGCCAGGCGGCCACCACCATTCGCGATGTCATCATCTCGTCGGCGTGTGCCTTGATCCAATTAACCACGTCGACAAACTCGCTGGGTGGAGCACCGAGCTTCAGGATCGGATCGAGCACGTCAGTCGCCGCACTGGAACGGACCAACTGTCCGATGCCGCGTGCTTCGGCGTAGATCTTGAAGGAATTAGCAGCCAGCAGATTTTGGAGGGTTACAGGTTCAGCGGGTTCAGGAGTGGGAGTTGGCGCGGGAGCGGATGGTGCTTTTGCCGGAACTGCCGGCGTTCTTGCCGGAGTTTTCTCTGGGACGCGGCGTTTGTGTTGACCTGCAACCGGAACTGCGACGATCGATATTAATAATAAGTAAGCGAGTGGGAGTCGGAGGAGATTCATTTTGAAATAGCCTCACCGTGCGGTGGCGGTCACATCATAGCTTCGCTGCGCCACCCGTTGCCACAACTTATTTTCGCCCTCGACGCGAATCAAATCTCGCACCGTTTTGTAAGCCGCCGCGTATGCCGCTTTCATCTCGTCGGCGGTTTTCAACGCAGCGAGCTTGCGTTCGAGATCGTTCGGAGACAATGCGGGACCTTTCGCATAACGTTCGAGCAGTTTTCCTTCACCGGCGATGTAAAGAGCGAGTCCTTCAGCGAGCCAGCGCGGAGTTTGTTTGCCGCCGACCGCGTCAATCACTACATGTACGAGTTCGTGTCGCAGGGTTGTTTCGAGAATTCCGCGCTGTTTGAGCAGGGAGACTGGTTGCAGTTCGATGCGGTTGTTGCGGGTTGCGGCTGCCGCCCAGGGGGGCATTCCGGTGCGGCCCACGAAGTCGCCGGTGGTTTTGTTGATTACGATTTCCACCTCCGGCAAATTTGCTTCAATCCCTGCCGCTGAAAGACGATTCACTAGCGTACTTCGAGTCGACTCCAGCAGTTTGAGCATTCGTTCAACCTCATCACTATCTGAGGATTGAACGGTAAAGTGTGAACTGCGCCGGGAAGTCACACGGACTTGTGGCCCAACATTCGCGCCCGGAAAATACTTCCCCAAAATCTGGCGAAAGTTGTATCCGCGCTGTGCCATCTCGTGCGCTCCCTCCTGACATAAACCCAAGCCATGACCGAAGCCCGTGCCCTGAAATACAAACGCCGAGCCGGACCGTGAGATCGTAAAACGCGAACTCTTCAATACATTCCAGCCAAGCGCGCGGCCGACGATCAGCTTAAATTCCCAGCCGTTTACCACTCGTTTCTGCCGTCCCGTGATGGAAACGAGTTCGGCCCTGCCTGTTTGATCGCGCCGCGAGACGATAAGTTCCCGAATTGTTTCGCCGACGTCTGTCCGCGGATCGCTGCGCAGGGCGGCGAGCATGCGCTCGGTCGAGATCGTGTCGGTCCAGTGGCTGTTCGCACCGGCGTGGCAGTAGTCGTCACGAACGCCTGACAGGTATTGCGGCGCGGGCGCACCCCACAGCGTTCCGAGATTTGATGTCATGCCGCCGCACGACGCGCTGAAATACGTGTCGGCGATCGCGTTTCTGTCATCGCGAAGTGTCAGGCCGGTTGTTTGTTGAGCGGCGGTGACGGTGGCAGGTGTTGGAGCGGTTGGTTCGAAGCGTTGGCAATGTGTAGTGCTACAGAAGTCGTAGCCCTGGTCTTTGTGGCGGCCAAGGTTTTTGAGTGCGTAAGTACGAACTACAGTCGCCAAAGCTTTCAATGATTCAGGTTGATCGTCAGTGCTGGCTTCGACTGAGAGGACGTGGGCGACGTAGTCTTCGAGAGGTAAACGGGAGCCGTCCACATTGACCTCAGTTTGGGAAACACGGACTGGCACAGACTCTTTCACCGAAGTCTGAAATAGAGGTGCTGCGACTTGTGCGGCGTCGGAGCCGTGACCGTTTTTCAGGTAAACCACGGCCGCGAGCTGTAAGTTTTCCGGATCGGGTGGTTTGTTGGGCGCGAACGCGAGACCGACGAACCAGCCTTGCGAACGAAAGCCGTGAAGCGGTGTGGCTGATCCGGTTTTGCCGATGACGTACGTTGATAGTGAATCGAGATTTGTTTTTTCAGCCGTGCCGTATTTGATTGCGCCGCGCATGCCTTCGAGCAAAAGCGATCGTTCGGAGTTCGAGATCTCAAGTTGAGCTGAGCCGGATTTCTCGTCGAACAAACGGCCGCCATTGAACAGCGCTGTGTAAGCAAGTAACAGTTGCATCGGAGTGACTTGAACAAACTCACCTTCTCCGATGGCGCTCTTGGGTTGCCACTTGGCGCGAATAAGGTGATCGAAACCAAACTCTGCGAGAGTTCGTGCAAATTGAGTTGAGGAGACTCTTTCCCCGGTGGTTGCGAAGTAGTAGTTGCAGGAATATGCGATCGCTTCTGCCGGATTGAGTGGCGGAAGATCGCGCGGGTGAGAACAGACGGTTGTGTAGTCGTCGTGCTGGTATTTTTCGTTACAGCGCGTGCGTGAGTTTTCGTCGATGACTCCTGCGCGTATAGCGGTGAGAGTAGTAAATGGTTTGATGGTCGAGCCGGGCGGAAACGCGCGTTGAGACGCGAGCTCGGGATTCACAGCGGCGCGGATGCGTCCGGTTTGTGGATCGATGATGACGATCGCGCCTTCGCGATCGCCGAGGGCTGTCTCTGCCACAGTTTGAAGATCGGGAGGAATCGTAGTCTTCTTTCGCAGAAACGCTAGCGAAAGTACAGAGGCAGAGATTAAGACGAATGTTAAGACGCGGATTAGCATCGTTAGCGCTGCTGTTGCTGCGAAAGGATCGAAAGCGTGCCGACGGTTGTGACCCAGCCGAAAAGAATTAATAAAGCGCTCGCAGCAAGGCGGACGGTTAGTAGTGAAACCTCCAACCACGCGCGTTCGGTCTGTGTGGTGTGGAAGATCAGGAAGTAAGGTGCGACGGCGAAGAGAAGGAGCCCGCAAGCGTAGACGAAAACCGATTGCGGCGCGAAAGCCCTGATCGCGAGGTGATGCAGCCGTTGGAGTAGTTGACTCAGACCGTCGCGACTGGCCGCCCCCCAAAGTTGAATCGCCAGCAGCGGCGCGATCACGGCGACGAGAAGGTAACGAACTGCCACGACAATTGTTTGGTGTGAGTCGATCTTTCCGAGGCCATAGAATGCCAGTGCCGTCAAAGCGATCAGTGGCACACTCACTATGATCAGTCGCAAACCATCAAACGCGGCCTTTTTAAACCCGCTTGGACTACTCACATAGTTGACGCTCACCGCTTGCAGCGCAAAGAACAGCGCCGGCGTTACAAGAATCAACGCCAGTGTCACGACCAACTGCACGATCGTCGCCTCGCGCGTGCTCACGAACAGATAACCTGCCCCCAACAAAGCGCCGTAGATCATCACCAGCAGCAGCAATGTGAACCGGTTTCCAAACAATAGCCGTACTGCCGAAATTTCCGCTTTTATCACGTGAGAGAACATTTCTCCTCCTCCAACTTTCCTGTGCCTCTTGTGCCTCTTTGTGGCTCAATCAAGGAACGTAAACCGCCCGGTCGCCGTGTTCGCGTTCTTCCACGGCTCGTACATCAACTCCACTCGCGCGGGCGCGACTACAAAATCACCCGGCACCTGCACGCGCAGCGCATACTGAAACGCGGTGCTGCCGTCGAAGTTGTCTAGAAAGAAAACCGTGCGCCGATCGCGAAACTCCCGCGAGCTGAACCAATCGGTCCACGACGTATCGGTGTAGTCGAGATTCAGACTGCCGACGGAGTCGAGTTGCTCGGCGCCCGCCGGAATCGGGTCTTCCAACATCAGACGGCGAGCCGGTTGGCCTTGAATCCGCAGTTTCACCACGAGCAAGTCGCCCGAACGAATCTCACCAGTCAAAGGAACGGTGGTCCACTTCAGGTTGTAATTAACTTGTTCGAGTTTCAGCCGGTAGTATTCGCGGGTCACGCTCAGCTCAGACGAACCACGCGCCGCAACGTTGTCGTCGTTGGTGTAATACTCAACCGCACTCGAGAAATAGACCGTGCCCTTGCCACGTTTGACGATGCGAATCTGGTTCGTAGCACCGACCGCGGAGCCTTTGCGATGCAAGTTAAACGTTCGCGCCGCACTCGCATCGCTGATGTGTTCGGCAACGACCGTTTCACCATTCACGTAGACTTCCAAATCGTATGAAGGCGTCAGTTCACGACTGACTTTCACGTAGTCGATCAAACCGTAGATCGCGAAGGCGGTGTCTTTCGTTGAATTCCAGTAGTAACCGTTCCTTCGCTCTGCAACTAACCAGCGAGCAGCCAGCGGCAGTAACGAGCTCTGCGGTTTGAGCTGCGCGAGCGCTTTCAACGACATCGCTGTTCCTTCCGTTCGATCTATGTCGCTGAAGCCGATGTGAATGGTTCGTTTTGTTTCCCAGAACGCGGTTCCTTTGCCGACCTGCGCGGTTTGTTCGATCTCACCCGCAACTTCAGCCGCACGCTGGTCCATCTTCTGTGCTGACAATGCAAGCGCGAGCATCGCACGGCCGTACGGTTGCAAGTTGTGACGTTCGGCGAACA